>VGFL01000001.1 GCA_016868915.1 Bacteroidota bacterium
TTTGGTGAGTGTAAACCGCATTAGTATTTAGTATTCAAATAGTTTTGCAAATTTCGGCTATTTATCTTTTCATGACAAATAATCTACGATCATTTACGAATAAAGTTATTGTGTAACTTTGTAAAATATGACGTTACTTAATTTTTTGCGGCACGATATGTATAAATTTTTTGGTTTTATCCTAATTTCAGTTTTACTAAATGTATCATTAAGCTCTTGTAAAAGCGATAACTCTGGTAGTAAGAAAAAGGTTGTGGTAGACCCAAATAAACAAAGTGAATTTGATAATCTGGTTTCCGCAATTGATGCCTCGCCAGCAACTGACTCATCCGTTTCTTTGCGTTTTGAAAACGATGAATTTCAACAAAAACAGTTAAGTCTATTTCTGTATGAAAATATTGGCTGTACAAAATGGATTTTAGACGAACAAAAAAAAGATGGCTCAAAGAGAACTGTTAGTTTTTATTTTAATAAAGGCAAGCTTTTTCATTCGAGTGAAATAACTTTTAGCGATAATTCGGTGCGCCAGACTAATTCATATTATAATGAAAAAATGGAAGGTGTTTATTCTAGTGAGCGAAGGTCAGAAAATTATCTTGACTTAGAGAGCTCCTCGCTTAAACCAGTAAACTTCATTAAGCATAACATCAAGGAAAGTATGGATATAAAAGATGCTGTAGGTATATACGCACCTAAATTTATTGGGCTTATTAATTTTAAGGGTATCGATTTTATTCGGGTTGGGCAGAAAGAAAATGGAGGTTTTTGGACAGATCTTGTTGTTCCTGAAATGACAGATTCCATAAAAAAATTAGAAAAATCCAAACCTGGAACCCCCCTGAAAATTATATTTAAAATTAAAACAATCAATGGCTTTGACCACCAAGTCATTGAAACTATTTCTTATTAATCTTCGTTAGAATTCAGGAAGTTTTAGGTCGGTTGAACATAAAAGTCTAGCTTCGTGTTTTAATTTATTTTTATGATAAAAAATATTTCTATCTTTTTTGTGCTCTTATTTTCGGCATTAGTTCAAATCAATGCTCAAAAAATGAATGTCACCGGTCGAGTGTATGACTCAACGGGTATAAATCCATTAGAAAAGGCAGCTGTTTTGGCAGTGAGATTTAAGGATTCATTGCTGTTAGGGCATACTAGAACGGATGCAACAGGTGGATTTCGACTAAATAGTTTTCCACCAGATTCTTTTACGTTAATCGTAGAATACAAGGGATACGATGACAAATCTTTTTTCATTTTTGGTAATTATGGAAACAATGACATTAATATCCCTTCCATTAAAATGTCATCAAAATCCAAGGACTTGGAAGAGATTGTGATATTTTCAAATAAGAGTGCAATTTTTTACAGGGGAGATACATTGGTATTTGCCGCCGATTCGTTTAAAGTAGGGGAAAATGCAGTCGTGGAGGATTTATTGAAAAAATTACCCGGTATTAAAGTGGACGAAAACGGTTCTATCACTTCCCAAGGAAGAGAAATTAATCAAGTATTGGTAGATGGGGACGAATTTTTTGGTTCTGATCCAACGATTGCAACGCGAAACTTAGGTGCCAAAGGCGTGGAGTCAGTTCAAATCTATGAGAAGGATAAAGAAAATGCTAAGGCAGGCGAAGATGATAAAATTCAAGTTCTCGACTTAAAACTTAAAGAAGATGCCAAAAAAGGATTTTTTGGAAAGGTTTCCGGGGCAACAGACTTTGGTCTTACTACCGACAATCCATTCTATGAAACAGAGGTGCTCGCTAATAAATTCAAAGGAAAACAAAAAATATCAGTTTTTCTTCTAGGTTCAAATACACCAAAATCCAATTTTAAATGGGGTGACATGAACAAGTTTGGATTGGAAAATGAGAGAAATAGTTCGGGAATGAATGATTGGAACCAAAGAAACAACAACAATACGAGCGGTATACCTCAAACAATCAAAGCGGGAATTTATTATTCTGATAAAGTTGGAAAAACAGGGAAAATTGGATTCAACTATGCCTATTACGATAATCGATTGACTGCAAATAGTTCAAGTTATTCTCAATACTTTTTAACAGATACAACGTATTTCACAAAAGATTCCATGAATAATATCTCATCGAATAACTCACATCGTTTCAATGTAAACTTTTCCATGAATTTAGATTCATTAACCTATTTAGAAGTTAAACCTAATATTAATCTTGATGGCGCAACTTCAGATAATACAAGTATTTCGGAGTTTATCGGTGAATCCCAATTAAGATCGCTTGCAACGATAATCAGAAATACAAGTAATTCAAAGGGTTTAACGAGCAATTCAGAGGCGCTCTTACGTCGAAAATTCAAAAAACCGAAAAGAGAAATTGAATTAAAATACATTTTAAATTACACTAATAACTCTACCACCGGTGATTTGTACAATACCTCGGCTTATGACTATGCTTCGGCACAAGACACAAACTTTCAGCAAAACAAGAAAAATGACAACTCTTCCATCAATCACTATTCAATATTGACGTATACTGAACCCATTTCAAAAACAATCAAGCTTCAAGCCGAATACTTATTTGAGTTTGGGGATGTGAAACAAGACAAACGCACGTTTGATAAAGACATTGCAACAGGTAATTTCACCGTTGAAAATACTAATTTCTCAAATAATTTTGATAACCTCCGACTTCAGAATAGAGGAACTTTAATTGGAATTTATGAAGACAGAAAGCATACGTTTACAGCAGGTCTTGGATTTAGAAATATTTCGATTAACAATAGAAATCTTATCTTAGATACAGTTATCCCACAAAACATCAATAACTTCTTGCCTCAAATTAGTTATCAATTCAAACCAAGTATTAGTAAGCGTTTTAGTGTTTTTTACACGACCAACTCACAGCAGCCAAGCATCAACGATTTACAACCTGTTCCAGATAACACAAACCCAAATCGAATTCAGGAAGGAAATCCAGGTTTAGTTCCAAACTACATCCACAACCTACGAATGAATTTTAATACCTGGTCGGCTATGACAGGAAAATACATTTGGAGTGGATTAACGGCCTCGTATACTAACGATGCCTTTGCTAATTCAACGAGTTTTGACCAGTATGGTAGAACGGTGTCAAAAACAGTAAATGTGAACGGCAATATCTTTTCGAATGTATTTGCAGGATTTGGGTTGCCTCTTTTCAAACGAAAATTTGAGATTAATCCAAACCTGAATGCATCATACATGCGCTACACTAACTTTATCAATGAGCAAGAAAACATAACGCAAAACAGAAGCATTGCGGGAGGATCTGATTTTGAATTAAAATTAGATTCTTTGGAGGTGACATTGGGTGCGGATTTTAGCTATTCAAGTCCGATCAGTTCATTAACATCAGCTTCGAATACCCCATTTACAACGCAAACGTATAAACTTGATGTGGAGTGGCAGCTTCCTTTTCATTTTAAATTCAAAGCGGATGGGAAGTACATAATTAATTCAAATAGGGCTGCAGGATTTAACCGAAACATTTTTGTAGTTAACTCTGAAATTTCAAAAGCATTTCTTCCAACAGAGAACCTCATTGTTGCTCTTTGTGCAAATGACATTTTAAACCAGAACTTAAACCTTCAACGACAAATAAATGGAAATGTCGTAACGGATAATTATACACAAATTATCACGCGTTACTTCTTGTTGCGATTGACCTATAAGTTTAATAATAATAAAACGAAAGAAGATGAATTCAAAGGTTGGTATTAAGCTAGTTACTTTCTTTTTTCTTTGTGCTTGGTTTGCGCCCGCATTCTCTCAAGATATACTCTCGTCGGGGAAAATTGTATATGAGCGTAGAACAAACCTAGAAAAGCGCTATACAGATAAAAGAATGCGTCGAATGATTACGGAAGAAAACAAAATAAAAATGGAATCTTTTTCATTTTATTTCAACGATACTGTTTCTGTTTTTAAACCTATACTGAGTAACGTTCAAGACCCTATGGGCTGGATGACGAGTAAGAACAGTTATTTACAATCGTTAAACTCGGAGAAACAACTCATCGTGTTCAATTTATTTGGGCAAAACTTCTACATCAAAGATTCATTGCCACAACGAAATTGGAAAATCACCGAAAATAAGCGAACTATTTGTGGTTATGAATGCAGAAAAGCTATTTATCAAAAAAACGATTCAACCCGAATTTATGCATGGTATTCTCCTGAAATTGTTCCATCCATTGGTCCAGAAGGATTTTGTGGATTGCCAGGAACCATTCTTGGTATTGCCACGGAAGATGGTGGAATCATTTATTTTGCAAAAACAGTGGAGGCCAAGGCCCCTAAAAAAGAAGATTTAGTATTAGAAAGCGGAAAAAAAACATTTACTTTAAAAGAATTAAAACAAGAAATAGAAAATAAAATGAGTAATACATCTTGGGGAAGAGGACTAAGTTTCTTTGATGATTTATTTAGGTGGTTATAATCGAATTTCTCGTTTTATTTCTTAATTTTGAATTATTAATAAGTGAAAAATGATACTAGGTGTATTTGGACCTTGGCAATTCGTCTTAATTCTTGTAGTTGTACTTTTATTGTTTGGAGGCAGAAAAATACCGGAGTTAATGCGAGGCCTTGGAAAAGGATTGAAAGAGTTTAAAGATGCTTCAAAAGAAGAAGGATCCTCGAAAAAAGAGCCGCCAACAGAAGAAAAATAAGCTATGTATACTACTGTAGCTGATACCCGAAATGCAATAAAATCGGGGCAATCTGCTTGTGAAATAACACTTTATTTCATTGAAAAAATAAAATCTAATCTTCACCTGAATTGTTTTTTAGAGGTTTTTGAAGCGTCTGCCATTGATCAGGCAAAAAAAATTGATTCTAAAATTAAGGCTGGTACGCAAGGTAAGCTAGCCGGAGTAGTAATCGGCATTAAAGACAATATTTGTTATAAGAATCATAAAGTTTCTGCAAGTTCCAAAATCCTTTATGGTTTCGAGTCTCTTTTCACTGCCACCGTTTTACAGCGTTTAATCGACGAAGATGCGATTATTATCGGAAGACTAAATTGTGATGAATTTGCAATGGGAGGTTCAAACGAAAATAGCGCATTTGGAATAGTGCTAAATGCAGCCGATAACTCGCGAGTTCCTGGTGGCTCTTCAGGTGGTTCAGCCGTTGCTGTGCAAGCAGGATTGTGCGTTGCCGCCTTAGGTTCTGATACGGGTGGTTCCATTCGTCAACCTGCCTCATTTACCGGAACATATGGTTTGAAACCTACTTATGGAGCGCTAAGTCGCTATGGTTTAATTGCTTATGCTTCTTCGTTTGACCAAATTGGAACGTTTACAAATTGTATAGAAGATACTCAGATTTTATTCGACATCATGAATGGCCCGGATGAATTTGATTCTACAGCAATTCAAACAAAAATTGAAACTACAGAACTTATGCTTTCCAAAGAACCAAAAACATTTACGGTATTTAATGAATATTTGAATGCTGATGGCATGGACCCGGAATGTAAAGTATTTTTAGTCAATACTCTTGAGAAGTTAAAAACGGCAGGACATACGATTAAGTATGAATCTTTCCCCTACTTGAATGAGCTTGTTCCTTTGTATTACATCCTTACCACAGCAGAAGCATCTTCCAATTTGGCGCGATTTGACGGCGTTCACTATGGGTATAGAAACCAAGAAGCGGTAGGAGTTGAAGAAACCTACGTAAAATCTCGATCCATCGGATTTGGTAAAGAGGTGAAAAGAAGAATTATGGCCGGAACATTTGTTCTTTCACACGGATATTACGATGCATACTATACGAAAGCGCAAAAAGTTCGAAGATTAGTTCGAGAAAAAACAAATGAAATATTAAGCGCTTGTGACGTAATTTTGATGCCAACAACTCCCAGTGTTGCATTTGAATTTAATTCAGTTAGTGATCCAGTACAAATGTACTTGCAAGACATCTTTACCGTTCACGCAAACATTAGTGGAAATCCCGCAATTTCTCTTCCGTTAGGAAAACATTCATCCGGACTTCCTTATGGGTTGCAATTAATGGCAGACCATAAAAATGAGGAAATGTTATTACAGACCTCAAAAATTGTTGAAAAAATTGTTGCTCATAGTTAGATGGGCGGTTTTACTCATAGAAATGATTCGATATTTTTTTGAAATTTCATATAATGGAACTTCATTTTACGGTTGGCAAAAGCAAGTGGGCCAGATTTCTGTTCAAGAATTAGTTGAAACTTGTCTTAAAAAAGTATTTCAAAAGGAAAAAATAGAAATTGTGGGGTGTGGAAGAACTGATAAAGGAGTCCATGCAAGAAACTATATTTTTCATTGTGATTTTAAAGGTGAAATAAGTCCTGATACCACGGTATACAAACTCAACAAAATGTTACCTAATTCAATTTCTGTATCATCCATTTTTCCTGTAAACACAGATATACATGCGCGATTTAGCGCATCAAGCCGTACTTACCGTTATTTTATTCACCAACAAAAAGATCCATTTCTTTCTGAATTTAGCACTTTTATTCCTCAAAAACTAGAGATTGAAATGATGAATGATTCCTGTAGATATTTACTTGGGGAGCAAGATTTTAGCTCATTTGCAAAAATTCACACTGACGTTAAAACACATATTTGTGTGGTTTATGATGCAAAATGGTTTCATATGGAAAATCAATTGGTTTTTGAAATATCAGCAGATCGTTTCCTAAGAAATATGGTGCGCGCCATTGTTGGAACAATGCTTGACATTGGGATGAAAAAACTTATGCCAGAAAATCTTCCCAAAATAATAGAACAAAAAAACAGGTCTGCTGCGTCTAAATCCGTATCTGCAAATGGTTTGTTTTTATGGAAGGTAAATTATCCTTTTTTATGAAATATATTTTACCCCTATTTTTAATTTTATATTCATATGCATGTATTCGATATCATCTTGGTAAAAAACTTGGTGTCGAATATATCATTTTTGTTTTTAATAAAGCAATTGCATGGGCTGCTGCCATTTGTTTAGGTTTGAGTGTGATAAAATTTAACCGGCCTTTTATTCAGAAAAAGACGTTTGGGATTTACTCTTTTACTTTGGGATTTATTCATGTTATTCTGACTCTTTTCATGTCATTATTTGACTTTTATCCTACTCTTTTTCACAACTCCCTTTTGACTGGATCTGGATTTTTTGTCTTATTAAGTGGAATTATGACCTTTTTATTAATGATTTTCCCTTTACTGTGTTCCCTGTATCCAAATAAATATCCTGATAAATGGATTAAAATTGGAAAAATTGCCCTTTTTATAAATATCTTTCATCCAATAATAATAGGATATAAAAATTGGTGGCCTACGGTAACATGGCCGTTATTTCTCCCTCCAATTACTTTACTGATTTCTCTTATATATACAATTATTTTACTCATTTATTGGAAACAAAAAAGGGCGTCATAACAACGCCCTTCTTATTTTAGACAGAAATTTATCTTCTTAACTAAACAATATGCTTTGTCCATATCCCCCCATTTCTACAGGATTAATTACAAGTACAGGTATTTTGGCATCGTTTGTAATTATATATTGCTCGTAGTTCGCTGTAATTGCCGAAAAGAAACTTGATCTATTCATATTCATTATCGCAATTAGATCCGCATCAATTGATACTCCGTACTTCACAACCTCCTTATCGAACCCGCTACCGGGTATAATCGCCGATTCCATTTCTACATTTCGTTCCGCGAAAAAACGTTTTGCGAATTGAATATTTGCTTGCACATGATGTTTTAAAAACTCATCTGTTTCATCGGGTGTTACAACGTGTACCTTCGAATTAAAATATGTTGCAAGATTCGAAACCATGGCTAATTTTTGTTTGGTTTCTTTATGCAAATCCATCGGAACAACAATATTCTTAAATCCATCTAATTTTACTTTTTTATCCTGAACGATAATAAAAGGAATATCAGAATTAATAACAACTTTTAGCGCGTGACTCCCGGTTATATGTTGCCAGCCATGGGCGCCATGTGTACCCATGAAAATTAATTCAGCATGATGTTCCTTGGCAAAATCTCCAATATCATCAAAAATATTTCCCAGCCGAACGCATGGTAAAAGCTCTACACCAAAATGATCAAACTTTTTAACAACTTTAGCTAGGTTTTCCTCGGCCTCTGTAATACTCTTATCTTTCGCCACAACATGTAAAATATATACTTTGGCTCCAAGGGGAGCGGCTGTTCTTATAGCGTGCTCTAGAGCATTGTCCGCAATTTCTGTAAAATCGTGGGGAACAATAAATGTCTTTTTGTTCATGTTTAAATAATTAAATTTATCAATTGAAAGTACAACAAACTTAGTGATTTTTTTTCTTGGAAGAAATAAATTGGCGGTGAAATATCTATCAAAGTAACTGTGATTTAAGAATCAACTATATCTTTACTCTAAAATTAATTATGTACGAAAATATTTTAATAGAATATCGTGGCCAAATTGCCAATATCACGATTAATAGGCCTAACCAACTTAATGCGCTTAATAAAACTACAATTTCTGAATTGCACTCTTGTTTTGCAGAATTAAATGTTTCAACATCAATAAGAGTAATAATTCTAACAGGGTCAGGAGAAAGAGCATTTGTAGCCGGTGCAGATATTAAAGAATTTGCTGATTTTTCATCATCAGAAGCAGAAAAATTAGCCGCAGAAGGTCAGAGCTTATTATTTTCGTTTATAGAAAACATGTCGAAGCCCGTCATAGTTGCCATTAATGGATTTGCTTTGGGGGGTGGTTTGGAGCTTGCAATGGCTGCACACATTAGAGTGGCATCGACAAATGCCCGAATGGGCCTGCCAGAAGTTTCTCTTGGGGTAATCCCAGGTTACGGGGGAACACAACGCTTGGCTCATCTGGTAGGGAGGGGAAAGGCCAACGAAATGATTTTCACCGCAGGAATGATCGATGCGTCTGAAGCACTCACTTGGGGGCTTGTAAACTACGTGGTAGAACCTCAAAACTTAATGATTAAAACCCAAGAAATTGCAACGAAAATAATTCAAAATTCAGCAACTGCCATTTCTTCCGCTATTGCCTGTATTAATTCAAACTACAAAGATGGTGTAGATGGATTTCAAACTGAGATTCGAGAATTTGGTCGCTGTTTTGGAACAAAAGATTTTAAAGAGGGGACGACTGCGTTTTTGGAAAAGAGAAAAGCAAATTTTTAAGGTAAATGAATAGCCCATTACGTAAATTAGTTGGTCAGACAGCAATTTATGGCTTGTCAAGTATTGTAGGGAGGCTACTTAATTACCTTCTAGTTCCTTTATATACCTACAAATTTGCCAACGCTGCAGATTACGGGGTTGTTTCTGAGTTATATGCTTGGGTAGCATTTCTTGTAGTTCTTCTCTCGTTTGGAATGGAAACCACCTATTTTCGTTTTAGTAAAGAAACAGAAAACGAAAAAGAAGTTTTTAACTGTTGTTTCTTAACCCTTTTAGTTGTAAATCTCTCTTTTCTTTTGTTCATTTTCATTTTACACCAACCCATTGCAAATGCAATGCTTTTTAACGATCATCCAGAATACATAATCTTATTATCCTTAATTGTAGTTTTAGATGGGCTTTCTGTGCTTCCCTTGGCAAGGCTTAGAGCTAAAGAAAAAGCAATGAAATTTGCAGCTATTAACTTTACAGCAATAATTGTTAATATTTCCCTGAATCTCTTTTTTCTACTTGTTTTGTTCGACCCTGCTGATCCAGAACAAGGAATACTGTACATTTTACTTGCTAACTTGATTGCATCAGCCCTTAAACCAATCATTTTAATAAATGATTTTTTAAAAATTCGCTTCAACCCTAATTGGAGCTTAATAAGGCGTATGTTATTATTTGCATCGCCTCTCGTTTTAGCCGGATTTGCCGGCATTATTAATGAAACATTGGATAGAATCTTACTTAAACAAATTCTATACGATCCTTCAAGTCCTGATTCCTTAGAAATTGCCGAAGCACAAGTGGGCATATATAGTGCTTGTTATAAATTGGCAATGCTCGTAACAATTATTATTCAGGCCTTTCGTTACGCCGCAGAGCCTTTCTTTTTTACGCATCAAGACAATAAGAAAAAGAATCAAATTTACGTTCGCATTATGAATTATTTCTTTGGGTTTTTATGCCTAATTTTTTTAGGTGTAACTATGAATATCGATGTCTTAAAATATTTTATTCAAAACGAAACCTATTGGGAAGGCTTAGGTGTTGTCCCAATTTTATTGATTGCTAATATTTTTCTTGGTGTATATTATAATCAAAGCATTTGGTATAAGTTATCAGATAAAACCAAGTTTGGTGCAATAATAGCCTTTTCAGGTGCAATCCTTACCATTTTAATAAACCTATTATTTATACCCAAATACGGCTACTGGGCAAGCGCCTGGGCAACTTTAATAGCGTATGGTTTTCAAATGATTTTTTCCTATATTTTAGGACAACGATATTACCCTATTCCATATAACATAGGCAAATTAAGTATTTATTTTGGCGGATGTTTTATTTTCTACTTTACTTTTTCAAAAATAAATTTTGAAGTACAATTTTTAAACTACCTTTTTAAAAATTCCAGTTTGATTCTGTTTGCATTTTTCTTTTTGGGTGTAGAAAAATTTTGGAAAGAAAAACAAAGCTAATTTATATCTATCCTCAATTTATTGCTAAAAGAGGATTCTCCTGATCTAAAATAAAAGGGGCTTCAATAAATTACAAGCCCCAAAAATTTCATTAAATTAATGCCCATGACAATGAACCTCATATGCATTTCCACTTGCATCAGTATATCCGTCTGCTTCAAGATTTTCTAACTCATCCCCACAATACTCACCCAGCTCAACCTCTGAACCATCTGGCTCATCATAATGACACTCGTGACATTCATTTTTTTTACAAGATTGCAAGTTTGCAGCAAGAAAAACTACTGCACCAAAAATAAAAATTGACTTTTTCATATTATTTGTTTTTAAGATTTTGGGTTAAATTATAATTAAAACTAAGGTAAAAATTCCTTCCCGGTCCAGGCATACCAATGTTTTTAAGACGAGAAAGATGATCAATAAATTTTGTATTCAAAATATTTTTACAGCCAATATTCAACTGTATGTTTTTTTTAATCTCAATTGAGAAAGAAGCATCCAATAAATGATAAGAGCTACTCGGTGTTTCAATAAATGCAACTTGGTTTTGTGCTCCCATAAATGTATATTGCACAAATAGTTCTTTTAAGGTTATTTTCCTGCCTAAATTGAATGAGTAACGCAATGAATTTTGAAATCTTGGCTGCGGAATCAATGAAATACTACTGTCTGAATTTGTCTTAACATAAATCAATGAAACGGAGCTTTCAATGTGCAGGTTATGTGCAAAATGAGGGTGGTAATGAACTGCGACATCGCCCCCGTAAAAGAGAACAGATGATAATTGACGGTATTTAAAAACCGGAATATTTTCAATAAGTGAATCAACTGGTTGAATATAAATATAGTTTCGTATTTGATTAATAAACGGATTGACAACAACAACAACATGCTCACGCGTTATTTCAGTGGTTACATCTAATTGAGAGGCGTATTCAGGTATGAGATTTCGGTCTCCTATTTCATAGCGTAAAGCCCCATGATGAAACCCATTTGATACTAGCTCCGTTAGATGCGGGGCTCTATAACCCGTTGAGATAGCTGTTCTAAACGTGACTTTTTTGCCACCATAAACACTACCAAAAGAAGCATTAAAACCATCGTAATTTCGTGTTAATAGATCGCTTCCACCAAAAGGATGAAATGTATTTAAATTTCGAATATCATAACGCACGCCGGCTTGAAAATTCCATAGTTTCATTGAATATTGGATTGATGTATATAAACCGTTATCAATCGTTAACGAATTAGGTATTAACGTATCCGATGCATTAGGTTCATTGTCATTTAACTGAACCATCCCTTGTATACCGCTTGTGAACTTTATATTTTTTACTGATTTATTTATCCATTTGATCGTGTAAATTGAATTCATCAAATTCATACTTAAGCTGGGAATTGTAACTTTTTCATCGTATTCTATAAGTTGGTTGTATGTCCATCCCGTAAGAATATGGTATTCATTTTTAGACATAAACCATTTATTATCTGAAGAAATATAATGGTTACTAAAAAATTGCGCTGGTAACATATATTTACGCCCTTGTTGGTCAGAAAAAAATGTTTCCGCTGTTGCAGTAGTGTCGTGTGTATGGCCTGGAATTCCAACTGTTGAATGAACATAATTATACCTAATATTATGAACACTTTTTTTACCAGTAAAACCGAGAGAAGTTTTTAAAACTAACTCATCAAACCGAGAATTTTGGGCAAATTTTTTATTCGGAAGTTCAAAGTCAGCATGGTTTGAGTAACCCGCTCCAAACATCCAACGAAACCTATCATTTGATTGCCTAAATATAAAACGTCCTGACCCACCTGATGTATTTGTTTGTCCCAATCCGTATACTTGAATTTCTCTTGTGCCGGTCGCTGCATATGGGGCATCTGAAAAATAAATTACCCCTCCTAAAGCATCAGCACCATATAATAGTGAAGACGGCCCTTTAATAACTTCAACGGAACCAAGCCCTAATTCTGATATACCCATGCCATGATCCCCTCCCCACTGCTGTCCTTCTATTCGTAATCCATTTAATAAACTGACTACTCGCATTCCTTGTTGTCCTCTAACAACCGGTTTGGCAATCCCATTCCCTAAACTAGCTTGATAAACACCTGGGATTTTACTAATTATTTCGCCCATATTAATGGCATAAATATTTGTTAGTTCAGATAATTTACGCGTCTCGATATGAAAGGGATTTTGATTTTGAATTTGAGTGGAGCTCCCTGATATAGTAATTTCTTGTAAGTCAACGTGCTGAGGTGTTAAGTAAAAAATAAATTCTTTCTGGTTAGTAATTGTAATAAACTTATTTTGATACCCTTTCGCAGAAATTTTTACGGAGTAAGACTCTAATTTTGGTTTTACTAACGTAAATTTTCCGAGCGAATCAGAAATTGTTCTTTGATCGCTTTCAATAATGTAAAATACTGCCTCTGAAACCCCCTTAGATGTCGCCTCTGATAAAACCCTACCTTCAATTTTTTGAGAAAAAATAAGGGCATTTAATGAAATAAAAAAGGTGAAAAATAATTTTTTCATTATTGATATTCGATATCGGGAGCTAAAATTTTCAATTACAAAAGTACAAATTTACTGCAACAAAATTGCAATAACAAAGATAATATCGTTTTTTTATGCTTAAAAATAAAAATTCACCCCATTTACAATTATCCACAAGATGGTACTCTTAACTACTTTTATAAGCAAATTACGTAACTTTACAGAATGTATTTTTCTTCCAAATTACCAAATGTTGGAACCACCATTTTTACCACCATGTCAAAAATGGCACAGGACTACGATGCCATAAATTTATCACAGGGGTTTCCTAATTTTCCAATAGATCCTCTACTTCAAGAAATAGTTCAAAAAAAGACTTTAGAAAACGTACATCAGTATGTCCCGATGGCGGGGCTGCCCGCACTGCTTGATAAAGTCGGCGAATTAATTTTTAATCAATATCAAAGACAAATCGATGCGACTACAGAACTCTTAATAACTGCTGGTGCGACCCAGGCAATTTTCACTGTTGTGCAAGCCATCGTTCAAAAAGGGGAGGAGGTAATCATCCTCGATCCCAGCTACGATTGTTACGAATCCCCTATTATTTTGGTGGGAGCTAAACCTATCCGTATTCCACTTAACGAAGATTTTCTGCCCGACTGGAAAAAAATAAGGGATGCTGTTTCCAGTAAGACGCGACTGATAATAACTAACAACCCACACAATCCTAGTGGTAAAGTTTGGCATAAAGAAGATTTTAAAGAACTCGAAAAGTTGGTTAACGATTTTCCCAATTTAATGGTTTTATCAGATGAGGTATATGAATTCATCCATTTTGAAAACAAGCACTTATCTGTAAATTGCTCAGAGATTTTAAAAAATCGCTCTATTGTTGTTTCATCTTTTGGTAAAACGTTTCACATTACGGGATGGAAAGTAGGTTATGTTGTGGCGCCTGAATTATTCATGAGGGAGATTAAAAAAGTACATCAATTTTTGGTCTTTTGTGTAAATAGTTTAGCGCAGGCCTCTTTAGCGGAATATATGAATTATGTTGACGTTTCCAAATTGGGGAAATTTTATCAGAATAAAAGAGATGATTTTCGTCTAAAAATGAAAAATAGTCGTTTTGAATTGCTTCCTTGTGAAGGAAGTTATTTTCAACTGGCAAAATACGCTACTATTTCCAATGAAAATGACGTTGAATTTGCCAAAAGATTGGTTATTGAAAATGGTGTAGCAACGATACCTCTTTCGGTTTTCAATGCCAATGGAGATGATCGAAAAATTCTAAGGTTTTGTTTTGCCAAGGACGATAAAACGATTCAACAAGCAACAGAAAAACTATGCAAGATTTAAAAGTTACGCTGCTTCAAGTTGATCAGGCCTGGGAAGATAAACAAGGAAACTTCAATAAGTATGAAGCTGTATTTTCTCATTTAGTTGAAACAGATTTGGTTCTTCTTCCTGAAATGTTTCATACAGGATTTAGTATGAATGTGAGTGCGTTGGCTGAAGATTGGGAAGACTCAGAGGGATTAAATTTTCTTAAAAAATGGGCAAAACAGCTGGATTCCTCAATTTATACTTCTCTAATTATCAAAGAAGGTACTTATTATTACAACCGAGGAGTTTTTGTATACCCGAATAGCGAAGTGAAATGTTATGATAAGCGCAAATCCTTTGGTCTAGGGGGCGAAGATCAATTTTACAAGGCAGGTAATGATGAAGTTATTGTAGAGTGGAAAGGTTGGAGGATAAATCTACAGATATGCTATGATTTACGTTTTCCTGAGTTGATTCGTAACCGCATAGAGAAAGGTGTTGCTGCCTACGATTTACTTCTTTATGTGGCAAATTGGCCAAAGAAAAGAATTGCACATTGGGATGTGTTATTGAGGGCTAGAGCGATTGAAAATCAGTGTTATGTTGTTGGGGTTAATCGAATAGGTACTGACGGTAACGGATTAGAATATTGCGGCGAATCTGCCTGTTATAATGCGCTTGGTGAAAAAACACCTTTTTCAGATGTAAAACAATTGACTTTTGAAACAATTACTTTGAATCAATCAGATTTGCAAAAAACGCGTCAAAATCTCCCGTTTCTTATCGATCGATAGGTTTTTAGCGTTCTTATTTGTATATTTGAGTCGAAAAAATATATATGATATGAAAAAAATTTTACTTTCACTTGCTATTTTTAGTGTCACAGGTGTCTTTGCACAAAAAAATGCGCGTATTTTTAAATCTAACGAATTAATTAGCAAAGATTTAAAAACAGAAAACATCCCGGGATTGATTACCGAAAAAACCATTACCACTTTATGGCTTGATAATTTTTCGAATGCTTCAACCTGGTCAATAGATAACAGTGGTCAAACAGAAGCTGCTTTTGGGTGGAATATCAACAACTCATCGCAAGGATGGTGGTCTGCTAATGGAATTTCTGCAACTGGAACCTCTGGAGGGAACAACGCAGAGTTGGTAAATGGCGACCCTACAGAAAGCCCGGCTACTCAAGCCTTAAATGTAGTTTACACCATGACTACTGCTGCTCCAATCAATATTGCAGCTCTTGGTGGAAACAACCAAGTTTCTCTTCAATTTAAACAATTCGGAGCTCGTTTCAATGATTTACAAGAAATTCAAATCTCTACAGATGGTTCTACATTTGTTACTGTTGGGGATAATTTAGACAAAGAAGTTTTGTCTGCTGCAGGAGGCTCTCCTTATCCAAATCCCGATACAAAAACCATCAACTTAGCATCTTACCTAAGCACAAATCCCACATCAGTGTGGATACGTTTTAGATGGACAACAAATTTCCCGGCTTCTGCCACAAATCCGAACGTTTGGATTACCTATGGTTGGTACATTGACGATGTTAGAATAATCACGAATCCTGATTATGACCTGTCTACTACATTCAATTATTGGGGTACCGCTGGATTGAATTATTATCAAATCCCAAGCACACAAATTGCACCAATCGACTTTTCATCTGACGTTCTAAATGGTGGTTTAGTAACCTTATCTGGCGCTATGTTAAAAGCAGAGGTCTTCCAGGGGGCAACAAATGTTTTTACCGGAATGAGCGCGGGAACAGTTGTGCCTTCATTAGATACTGCTTCTTTAGATGTGACAACATCTTTTACACCGCCAGCTAACGTGGCAAACTACACAATTAAAAGAAAAATAATTTTAGGATACCTTCCAAATGGACAGATTCTTTCCGGATCTCTTTCTGGAGCTGGGTCGGGATATTCAACTGCGTCAGGTGTAGGGGCCTCTGGAGGTTCTGGTACAGGGGCATCATTTAATTTAATTGCTTCTGCAAATGGTGTGGTTTCGGGTGGAACTCTAACTTCGGGTGGATCCGGGTACAATGACGCATCGGGAGTGGCTACGAGCGGTGGCTCTGGATCTGGCTTAACATTAGATATTTCTACTGACCCAGGAAGTGGTGAAATTACTTCAGCGATAATTTCTTCAGGAGGAACAGGATACCTGGTTGGAGAATTCTTAGAAATTTCTGGTGGAAATAGTGACGCTATCTATACGATTGATGCTATTTCTGGGGGTGCTGTGACATCTGTCACATTGAATAATGTAGGTTCAGGCTACACCGCGGGAGATGTATTAACCCTTGCTGGCGGTTCTGCAACATACACTGTTGGAACAGTTACAAATAATACTGAAATTGTTGACGAACTTCCGGGGAACAATACAATCGCGGATGTCAACTTTGGTGTAACAAACTTTATTTACGCAAGAGATAACAATACATTTGCTGGAAGTACTTCGAACGGAACTGACGGCTTTGAAGTTGGAAATCTTTTTGATATTTGGAGTGATCAAACTTTAAATGGATTGACGATTCGGCTTGCTGGAGGTGCAAATGGTACTGCTGTTGGAACAGAAATTTTTGTCAAAATATATGGAATAGAAAATGGAGACTTCGCTTTTATTGAAGAATCAGCTCCTTTCATTGTTGCAGCGAATAATACAAATACTTTGCTAACTATTCCTTTCTTAAGCCCAGTTAATTTGGTAACCGGTGAAACATATTTGGTTGTTGTTGGATCATATGATGCAACCTTGAAAGTTTCCAATGCCGGTTCCTCACAACCACAAACATGTTTCTTTAAGGATTTAGCAGACGATACTTGGTATTATACAACGTCAACGCCTGTGGTGCGCATGAATTTTGATCCAACGGTTGGAATGTCAGACGCGATAGACCTTGTAAGCGAGGTTAAAGTATATCCAAATCCAACAGATTCTGAAGCGACTTTAGAATTTAATTTATCAAATAACTCGGATGTTGTTGTTACAATTACTGATATTTTAGGTCAAATCGTTTCGTTATCAGCCTTAACAAACACACAATCTGGTTTGAATTCTATCTCGCTAAATTGTTCTTCATATCAAAGCGGTATTTATTATGTAGCTGTAGAATCAAATGGTTCAAAAATTACTAAGAAGTTTATTAAGAAATAATTAATTTCAACGTTATTTTAGGCCGGTTTTACCCGGCCTTTTTTGTTTATGGATTATTGGATTTACCTCAGTTTATTTATAAGTTGTTTTTTATCGGCAACAATTCTTCCAATCCCTTCGGAAATTGGATTGGTTGCAGTAATTACTTCTGGGTATGATCCTGTTATATCTGTTATTTTGGCAACTATTGGAAATAGTCTGGGTGGGTTAACAAATTATTTTTTAGGTAGATTTAGTAAGAGTCTATGGGTCAAGAAAAAAGGTGCTGACAAAAAACAATTTAGTAAGCTGATGCCTTATATAACTAAGTATGGAAGTTTGTGTGCTTTACTAAGTTGGATTCCAGTTATTGGCGATCCTTTATTGTTGATGCTGGGATTCATGAGAATTCGTTTCCTTCCTATTGTTATTTACATGGTAGCGGGTAAGCTCACTAGATACATTGTTCTTGCCTTATTTTTCTGACTGAAGGATATATAAAGTACTTTTGCAAATGAAATCATTTGAACAGATCCTAAAGAGCCGTTACCCGGGTAAGGCAATTACTTCATTAACTTTTAAAAATGAACTGTTTTTTCTCATTGATTTCGTAAAGGAAAAAGGAGTAAACGTTTTAATGACTAGCTCATTTCACACATATCAAATGCCCGTTCCTGAAAAACTTCAACCTCTTGAATACGGGGAATTGTATTTTTGTATCCCTGAATATTGGGATATAAAAAATCCTAATTCCGCAGAATTTAACTGGCTATTTGAATGGCTTATTCGAATAACAACCTATACAATAAATAATAATACTTGGCTTGGTGATGGGCACACATACGATTGCTCAAAAAGCGGAAAACAACTTTCACATTCAATTAAGCAAGACCATTTATTTATTAGTAGCCCAAACTATTTAGAGGAAGAATTAAAGCCCATTGAACTAGGGGGCAAAATCATTCATTTTTGGGCGCTTATCCCACTATTTGGTGATGAAATGGATTACAAACAAGGGAAGGGAACAGTAAAGCTTAAAAAGAAATTCTTAATTAAAGGAGTAACTGAAAAATTAGATGAATTTCGACAATCTTGTTTAAAAAATCGTTGGCTATTTTTTAAATGAAAAAAATATTTCCCCCCATCCTTTGGGCACACATGGCTCTTTTTACCGTGAATATGCTTTACGGGGCAAGTCATATTTTAGCAAAAGGCGTTATGCCTGCCTATTTAACTCCATCTGTTTTCATTTTATTGCGTGTTTTTGGTGCAACCATGCTATTTTGGATAATTCTTTCTTTTTCCAGAAATTTTTCAATTGAACGAAAAGACTGGATTCGTTTGATTGCATGTGGCCTTTTTGGCGTAACGATAAACCAATTATTTTTCTTTCATGGTCTTAATTTATCCTCTTCGGTTAATTCTGGAATTATAATGGCTTTCAACCCAATTCTAGTAGTAATACTATCAGCTTTAATGCTCAAAGAAAAAATAACGCTTATTCGTTTAATTGGAATTTTTATCGGTGGTACCGGGGCTATATTGTTAACTCTAACAGGAAAGTCTATTTCAGAAAAATCCCTTGGCGATATCTATTTGCTTATTAACTCGTTCAGTTATGCCATTTACTTGATATTAGCCAAACCACTCATGAAAAAATACAGCCCTATTCTTGTTATTACCTGGATTTTTACCACGGGATTAGGTTTTTTATTTTTATACCCGCCAGTATTGGCCGAATTTTCCACTACAAATTTTACCGCTATTCCTTTTGATATTTGGGTAAAAGTCACATACGTAGTGGTGGGGGTAACATTTTTAACTTATTTACTGACGATGTTTGGGCTGAAACACTTAAGCCCTTCTGTTTCAAGCTCTTACATTTATTTTCAGCCGATAATGGTCATTGGTTTTGCATATTTATTTCTTTACATAGGTATAGCCGACGACTATACTTCGAGCATTACTTTTCAAAAAATTATCTATATGCTCCTCATTTTTTTGGGTGTATATTTATCTAGTCGTAACGTTAAAAACTCTTTTTAACTTACACTATCTCAAAAACTCCGGCTGCTCCCTGTCCGGTTCCCACACACATAGTCACGACTCCGTATTTTTGGTTCCTACGCTTGAGTTCATTTATGATTTGAACTGAAAGTTTGGCCCCTGTACAGCCAAGTGGATGGCCAAGTGCAATGGCGCCACCATTCACATTCACGATATCATGATTTAATCCAACTTCTTTAATTACTGCTAATGCTTGAGAGGCAAAAGCTTCATTTAATTCAAATAAGTCAATGTCGTTTTGTTTAAGCCCAGCTGCTTTTAGTGCTTTTGGAATGGCCTCTACAGGACCAATTCCCATTATTCGCGGATCTACTCCAACAGTAGTATAGGAAATGAGTCTTGCAATTGGTTTGATATTTAATTCTTTAACCATTTCTTCTGACATTACCATCACAAATGCAGCGCCGTCAGAAGTTTGTGAACTATTTCCCGCTGTAACCGAACCATCAGTGGCGAAAACGGGCTTAAGCACAGAAAGCCCTTCCAGCGAACTGGCTCGCGGGCCTTCATCCGTATCAACGATATATTTACGTTCAACTCTTTTTTCATTTTCATCCAAAAAGATATGCTCAACCTCAATTGGTGCGATATCATCTTTGAATCTTCCTTCTTGAATAGCTTTTAATGCTTTTTCGTGGGAGTTTAAGGCAAATACATCTTGTTCTTGACGACTAATCGAATAGTCTTTTGCGACCGCTTCAGCTGTCAAGCCCATTCCCCAATAGTATGTGGGGTTATTTCTTCCTTCTCGCGGATTTGGGACAATTCTCCAGCCACCCATTGCCATAATTGACATTGATTCAGCCCCTCCAGCGATAATACAATGAGCCATTCCCGATTCTATTTTTGATTTAGCAATTGCAATTGTTTCCAATCCTGATGCGCAATAACGATTAACCGTCATACCGGAAACTCTATCGGTTTTCAGTCCAAACAAAGAAATCATTCGTCCCATATTTAGCCCTTGTTCTGCTTCCGGGGTTGCATTTCCGACAATCACATCGTCAATTCGTTCTTTATCCAAATTTGGAACCGAAGCAACCAAATGAGAAATAACTTTAGCTGCTATGTCATCCGGCCTGTAAAAGCGAAAACCGCCTTTTCCTGCTTTACCAACCGCTGAGCGAAATCCCGCAACGATATATGCTGTTTTCATGTCTTTTTTATAAAATTTAAATTAAGAATTTTAAAAATTAGAGGGGAAACGGATAGGAAAATAATACCTAGACAAACCAAATCAATATTTTTTCTTATCCATTCAATTTCACCGAGAAGGTACCCCGCAATGCAAAGACCAAAGACCCATAAAAATCCACCAACTAAATCGAAAATAAAAAATATACGATAATTCATTTTCCCAACTCCGGCGGCAAATGGAGCGAACGTTCTAACAAAAGGAACAAAACGCGCCATAATTATTGCTTTTACTCCGTTTTTTTCAAAAAACTCTTCTGTTTTATCTAAATATTTTTTCTTAACAAGCTTTCTGTTTTTAATTTTCCAAGATAAAACCTCCAATCCTATTTTTCGTCCAATCCAATAATTGCAATTATCTCCAAGCACTGCTGCTATGTAGAGTAATGTCAATAAAGAAGATAAATCTAAATAACCGGTTTTTGCAAATAACCCGGCGGTAAATAACAAAGAATCCCCAGGGAGAAAAGGCATTACAACAAACCCTGTTTCAATAAAAATCACCAAAAATAAAATGAGATAAATAGCTGTTCCATATTGAGAAAACAACCAATTAAAGTCAAGCGCTAAAATGTGTTTAAAAAGTTCAAGCATTTAATTTCTTAAAATTTTACCAAATTTCACTAAACTTTCGATTCGCTCTAGCGTTTTGCGCTGCATACATAGATCCACAAAAGCTTTTCGTTCCAAATCTAACAAGTATTGTTCTGTAACCAATGTATTTTCTGATAAATCTCCGCCACAAAGTACAAATCCTAATTTTTCTGAAATAAAGGCGTCATGCTCAGAGATATACTTGCCACTCAACATAGAATTTGCCCCAACATAAACAATTCCTAATCCCTCTTGACCAACTACTGTTATGTTTTTACCTTTTTTAGGGGCAATATAACCAATTTCAGCCAACTCTAAACAAGCCGCTTTGGCTCGTGCTAATTGATAATCTCGACTTACCACAACCTCATCAATCCCTTCTCGCAAATACCCTAAATCAAAAGCCTCATATGCTGAAGTTGAAACTTTCGCTTGCCCAATAGTCAAAAAACGCTCACGCAAACGATTGATTTTAATATCTCCTGCCATAAGCTCATCAGATAGGCGTTTTGCAAATTCCTTGGTCCCTGCTCCTGCTGGAATTACGCCTATTCCGAATTCAACCAAGCCAATGTATGATTCCGCATGAGCAACGACTTTATCAGCGTGCATGCACATTTCGCAGCTTCCGCCTAAAGTTAAATTGTGAGGGGCAACAATTACAGGAGCATTACAATAGCGAACGCGCATCATCACGTCTTGAAAAGCTTTAACCGCAAAATTTAATTCATCGAAATCCTGTTCTACAGCCATCATAAAAATCATTGCAACATTTGCTCCAGCAGAAAAATTTTGTCCAGTATTTGAAATGACCAATCCTCTATAGTCACTCTCCGCCAAGTCCATAGCTTTGTTCATCCCTTCAATTACACCCGCCCCTATTGAGTTCATTTTCGTGTGAAATTCTAAATTCAAAATCCCATCTCCTAAATGAACTATTGTTGTATCCGAATTGCCCCAAACTTTATTCTCAACTCGCAAAGAATCCAATTCAATTAAACTTTCGGTACCAGGAATCACTTGATAGGATTGTGATTTCAAGTCATAAAACATTCGCTTTCCATTTTCTGATTTATAAAATGAAGTAAATCCAACCACCTTCATGTCTTGAACCCAATTAGCGACTTTTTTATTGTGGTCGCTAATGAGCCTTAACCCCTGGTCCAATCCAAGAACGTCCCACGTCTCAAAAGGGCCAAGTTCCCAACCAAAACCTGCTTTTAAAGCATCATCAATTTTATATAAATCATCTGAAATTTCCGGAATTCTATTAGATACATAAGCGAAAAGCCCAGCAAAAATTTGTCGGTAAAACTGACCTGCCTTATCCATTCCCATCAACAACATTTTAGTACGCTGCTTAAGGTCCTCAATTGGTTTTGCCATATCCAAAGTGGAAAATTTTACTTTTTCAGGTATTTTATATTCCATCGATGTCAAATCCAAAGATAAAATTTGCTTATTCCCGTTATCATCCTTTGATTTCTTATAAAATCCCTGTTCTGATTTTGCTCCGAGCCACCCATTTTCTATCATTTTAGTAATGAAATCTGGCAATTCAAAAAGCATTCGTTCCTCATCCGAAAGACAATTGTCTTTTAGCCCATTTGCCACGTGTACCAAAGTATCTAATCCAACAACATCACATGTTCTAAAAGTAGCGGACTTGGGTCTTCCTAAAATTGGCCCTGATAATTTGTCTACCTCATCAACAGAAAATCCAAGTTCTTTGACAGTATGAAATAGTGACATAATTGAATAAACACCAACTCTATTGGCAATAAATGCCGGTGTATCTTTGCAAAGCACAGTCTTCTTGCCCAAATATCGCATTCCATAATCCATTAAAAAATCTATTATTTCAGGCTTTGTCTGAGGAGTTGGAATAACTTCAAGTAATTGCAAGTATCGTGGCGGATTAAAAAAATGTGTTCCGCAAAAATGAGCCTGAAATTCTTCGCTTCTACCTTTATTCATCAAATGGATGGGAATTCCAGATGTGTTGGAAGAAATAATTGTTCCAGGTGATCTGTATTTTTCAACCTTTTCAAACAACTGTAATTTAATATCAAGTCGTTCAACTACAACTTCAATTATCCAATCGCAGCTTGAAATTTTAGATAAATCATCTTCAAAATTTCCAGTTTGGATAAGAGTGGAATAGGTTTTTCGGTAAATTGGAGAGGGATTTGATTTCAAGGCAATTTGCAAAGCCCCATCTACTATTCTATTTCGAACTGATTTTGATTCAATTGTTAATCCTTTTTCTTTCTCTTCATGGGTAATTTCATTTGGAGCAATATCCAATAATAGTACTTCACACCCAATATTAGCAAAATGACAAGCAATTCGGGATCCCATTACACCAGAGCCCAAAACTGCAATTCGTTTTATATGTCTATTCATCAGTGTTTAATTTCAATTAATCTATTCTCACAACCTCGTCAATAATTTCATCCATAACTTGCATCGTTTTAAAAAACCCATGAAGTTCTTTTGTAGTAGCTCTTTTGTATATCTTATCATTAAAATCTACTAGAAAATCACGGACAATATTTCTTTTTTTTAACCCATCATTTGTTAAAAATATTAATACTTTTCGTTTGTCCAAACTTGTGATTTCACGTCTTATCCAACCCTGATCCTCCATAGATTTCAATGTTCTAGATAAAGACGTGGGCTCCATGCCCATTCGGGGGCCAAGAGAAGTGCTTGGTGTGCCTGTCTTATCAATATTCATCAATATGAAACCTGTAGAAATTGTCAATCCTCGAGACAAGGCCTTTTGATTGTACATGCGATAGATTCGATGCCAAGCATGCCTCACTTGAACATCAATTAATCCTTGTTTTTTCTCTTTCATTTAAACAAATATACGTATTATTATGCGCGCATAATATAAAAAAGCTGTAATTTTAAAATAGTTATTTTTCGTTTTCCGTTTATGAAACAAATTCGGATCAATATTATTGTTATTCTTTTGGCGGTTTCTGTTATTTCCCTCTTGATAGTGCAAACATTTCAAGTTATTCAACTATACGACCGAAAAATAACCCAATTCAACAATAATCTTAAGTCCTCCCTGGAAAGAATTGCATTACGTCATGAAAAAGCAGAAGACATCCGACGATATATGCGTCTGGTAAATAATGATTTTAGCGCTCAGTACAAAGATATTTTAAAACAAGAATTTAAAAATCTTATTCCTAAAAATGAAACTGTTTCTATTGCTGATACGACAATTTTTGAGGGGGGAAAAAAATTAAGCTATTTAATAATTAAGGGGAAAGCAGTTGATTCGTTATCAGGATTAAGTACTGAACAAAAAGTATATGCGCGTGATATTAGAGAATTGAAAGATTTGTTTGATAAAAATAATAACCCCCTTCCTACTAATGACTCAATGAAAATTGCAATTCAATTAGATGAACAGGTGTTGCAACAGATATTCAAAAAAGCACGCTTTGTGAATGACATGATGGTACAAGCTTTTCGTGATAATGTATATAGTGATCAAAGCAGAAGAATTGATATTGCCTTTCTTGATTCGGTCATTCGCAACGAACTAATTGACGATGATTTACCGAATGTATACAAATTTAATGTGTCTAATGATTCAAATAAAGTTTTCACATTTTCAAATCAACCCAAAACTTACGACACAAAAATCCCTAAATCAGAAAGTGGGAAAACGGTTTTATTTCCAAGCAATATAATTGATGAAAACATCCATTTATGCTTGTTTTTTCCCGATAAGCAAAGTTTTATATTTCAAGAAATGCAAACAACGTTAATTGCAACTTTAGTTGTTGTATTATTCATTATTGCCTCGCTTATAATTATGTTTAGAATTATAATCGAACAGAGACGAATTTCTGAAATGAAAAATGATTTTATTTCAAATATGACCCATGAATTTAAAACTCCTATTTCGACCATTTCTTTGGCGTGCCAGGCCATGAGTGATAGTGATATGATTGACGAACAGGCCAACACCGCCGTTTCCCCCTATGTAAAAATGATCCTCCAAGAGAATACCAGATTAGAAACGCTAGTTGAAAGCATATTACAGAGCGCGGTCATTGAAAAAGGAGATATAAAATACAAAGACGAAATTATTAATCTCATTCAGATTGTAGAAACTGAAATTGATAAAGCGCGCTTTAGAGTAAAATCTTTAGGTGGAAAAATAGAATTTAACGACTTTTTTGAATCCATTGAATTTGAGGCAGACAAAATGCATGTAACAAATATTATTTCCAATCTTCTAGATAATGCAATCAAATACAGCAAAGAAAAACTTGTTATTAAAGTTTCTATTGAATCCGATAATAAACACGTATATTTAATCGTTTGTGACAATGGAATAGGTATTAATAAAGAACACATTCCTCGATTATTCGATAAATTGTATCGAGTGCCCACCGGAAATGTGCACAATGTAAAGGGTTTTGGACTTGGGTTGAGTTATGTAAAAGCCATTTGCGACCATTATAAATGGGAAATAACAGTTAAAAGTGACTATGGTGAAGGAACTACATTCACAATTATATTTAAAAATAAAGGAAGGATAATATGAATAAAAAAATTTCAATATTACTAGCGGAGGATGACGAAAATTTAGGTCAGTTATTATTCACTTTTTTACAGAACAAGGGTTTTCACGTCATTCTTACAAGAAATGGCAAGATGGCATACGACCGATTTACAAAAGATCCTTTTGACTTCTGTGTCTTCGACGTAATGATGCCAGAAATGGATGGTTTTTCCTTGGCAAAAGAAATCAGGGAAATAGATAAAAAAGTCCCAATCCTATTTCTAACGGCCAAATCAATGAAAGAGGACCGTTTACAGGGTTTTGAAATTGGAGGTGATGACTACTTAACAAAACCATTTTCCATGGAAGAGTTATTGGCAAGAATAAATGTTATTATCAAGAGGATTCATCCAGAAGTAATAAATGTAAATACAGAAATATATGTTGGAAAAATTCGCTATGAACCAGAATTACGACTACTACATGTAAGTGGGGGGGCGAAAAAACTGACCACAAAGGAAAATGACTTACTTTTGCTTTTAGTCAAAAATCAAAATGAAATTTTAGATCGACATGCTACTCTCAGGGCTATTTGGGGGGATGATAATTATTTTAATGGAAGGAGCATGGATGTTTACATCGCAAAATTAAGAAAATTACTCCACGAGGACGATAATATTGAGATAATGAATATTCACGGCAAAGGATTCAAATTATTGATTCGTTGACACTTGAATTCATTCTGAAATGAAAGGACCTTTTATTACGAACCTCTTTCTTTCTTTATTTCTTAATCTTTTAATAAAGCCCGTTTCACTTCTAGTCATTGACGCTGAAGTGCAAAACAAGGTTGGGCCTGAAAATTATGGTCTATATTTTACCTTGCTCAACCTGTCCGCTCTTTTTAATATCTTAATAGATTTAGGAATTAATAATTACACCATCCGCAGGCTTGCGCAAGACCCTAATCAAGCCACTAAATATATTGGCCGAGTAATTATTCTTCGCATTCTTTTATTTACCATTTATTGTATCGTCACATTATTTTTCGCCTTAATAATAGGATACAAAGGGAAAGAGCTTTTATTGATAGGAATTTTAATCATAAACCAGCTTCTGATTATGTTTATCTCCTTTGCCAGAAGCTATTTTTCAGGTCTACATTATTTCAAAACAGACTCCATTATTTCTGTTTTAGATCGCTTCTTATTAATCTTCTTGTGTGGCGCTCTTCTTTTTACGAATATCACTTCAACACCCTTTCAAATTGAATGGTATGTTTATATTCAATCCGTCTGTTACTTTACAACAGTAGTAGTGTCCTATTTTATGTTGTCCAAAATCGTACTAATTAATGAATTTACTTTAGACCGAAAATTTTCAATACAAGTCATTAGAGAAAGCTCCCCTTATGCGTTGTTAATTGTTCTTATGTTGTTTTATACCCGATCTGATTCAGTCATTCTAGAGCGTTTGCACGAATACGGAAGGTTTGAAGCGGGAATCTACGCCCAAGGGTTCAGGATTCTCGATGCTTTATATATGTTCGGAATGGTATTCGTGATGCTTCTATTTCCAATGTTTTCTAGAATTTTAAAACAATCTAAAAAAGATATAATCCCTCTGCTTCAAACTAGCGGAAATCTATTAATTGGTGGAAGTGCCGTCCTTGTTATTGCGCTCTGTTTTAACGATAAAACAGTATTGAATTGGATTTATGATGCCAATATTACTGAATCATCTAAATCATTTGATTGGTTAATGTTAGGGTTCTTTTCATTGAGTATAAACTTTATTTTTGGGACATTACTTTCCGCCAACGGCAATTTCAAAGCGCTAAATTACGTATCTGTTGTTGCGGTTGTTTTTAATATCGGATTAAATATTCTTGTTGCACCGAAATATGGTTCAGAAGGAACTGCACTTATTTTCTTTCTTACACAGACGGGTGTTTCAATCACTCAATTTATTTTAACTAAAAAAATAATTGGGATTAAATTTATCCCCTCATTGGTTGTTAAGCATGTTTTAGTAATTTGCCCATTAATGATTGGCGGATTGTATTTCCCTCAAAGTGCCGTGTTATTTATAATTCAAATTTTAATCGGATGTTTAATGCTTTTTACCCTACGAATTGTTGACCTTCGCGAATTAAAAAACTCTTTTATACCTCCAAAAGAAACCATTAACAATAATTAATCGTAGAAAACGTTTAAAGTGTCAATAGTCTAACTTTGCACTTAAAAAAAGCTGGTTTATGACAAATTCATCATCTGATTTATCGGGAAACACGAATGATTTTATTGAATTCGCGTGGTCCAAACGAAAATTTATCACTTATTTCACGATTATTTCAGGCACAATAGCAGCAGTAATTGCGTTTTTAATAACTCCGTTGTATTTATCCACGGCAATAGTTTTCCCTGCGGCATCCTCTACGGTTTCTTTTTCAGAGCAACGAAATGCAAAGTCCGCTTCAATGGATTTTGGCGAGGAAGAACAGGCTGAGCAATTGGTTCAAATTTTACAATCTTCAAAAATACGAGACAAAATTGTAAAGAAATTTAATCTGATGGAGCACTATGAAATTAGCCCAACTGATGATAATAAGTATTACAAATTGGTGAAGGCATATGAAGGGAATTTTTCCTTTACTCGAACGCGCTTTGGATCCATTAAAATTGATGTTTTAGACGAAGATCCTAGGCTAGCAGCTAGTATGGCTAACGGGATCGTTGAGCTTATAGATTCTGTTAAAAATGAAATGGTTTCTCAACGAACATTACCCACATTTGAAATTAATAAAAGAAAAAAAGAACAGCTTGAGAAAGAAATTGCGAACATGAATTCCGAATTAGATTCACTGTCGGCCAAGGGTGTGATGTCATATAGTAGTAGATCAGGATTATTTGAAGCTTACGTGGGCGCATCAGGAAGCGACAGAACAGATATGAAAGAAAAAATCGATGTTAATACAAAGTATGGGGCGAAATACGATGGGATTGAACGCCTGAGAAACGAAAAAATATCAAAACTAGAGGAATTTCAGGCGGCATATGAACAAGCTGAGTCTGATGCCAACACAAAATTTAATCATAAATTCGTAGTTGAAAATGCAGTAGTTGCCGATAAAAAAGAAAAGCCTAAAAGACTATTAATTATCTTAGTTTCAGTTGTTGGTGCAATGATTTTCTCCCTTCTAATTCTTATCGTTCAACAGAGATTTAAAGAATTAAAACAGCCCAAATGATTACTGTATTAAGAAATAATCTATTTCTTTCTCTTAGCTCGCTTACTTTTATCATTTTAATTTCATTCCTTATATGGTTTGACTTGTACTGGTTCTGCTTATTTCCTGTTGCGCTTCTTGGAATTTATGCCGCTATTTATCACTCCAAAGTGATTTTCTTGAGTCTTTCCTTTCTAACTCCATTATCTATTAATATAGAGGAATATACCGATAGTATTGGGTTATTCATTCCGACAGAGCCATTCTTTTTTGGATTTATGCTTCTAACCATTTTCAGTGAACTAAAAAAAAGAACCTTTTCAAAACAACTATTAAATCACCCGATTGTAATTGCTGCGGGATTTTACCTTTTAGTAATATTTATGAGCGCCATAACAAGTAGCCATCCTTTGGTTTCTTTTAAATTTTTCTTGGCTAAGCTCTGGTTTTTTGTCCCATTACTAGTTTTGGCTCCAGTATATTTTCAGGAAAAACGTAACATCTATTGGTTCATTGTTTTATTCGTGGCGGGAACTACAATAACAAGTATTTATACCTTGGCACACCACAGTATATACAATTTCGGTGAAAAAGAGGGACACTGGGTTATGTATCCTTTTTTCAAAGATCATACTATTTATGGCGCGATAGTAGCACTCGTGCTTCCATGGTCTATTGGACTTTTTTTTCTTAAAAAAACAAACCCCCTTGAAAAAATTAGCTTATTTACAATTGTTCTAATTCTTTTGATTGCCTTATTTTTCTCATATACACGTGCAGCATGGCTAAGTGTAATCGGAGCAATCGCCGTTTGGACTCTTATTTATTTCCGTATTAAACTTTCATACCTCATTGTAATTGGTTTAGTGTCTCTTTCATTTCTGTTTATTTCATGGGATCAAATTCAAATGGAATTGGCACGGAATAAGGAAGTACATACGACTGAGGAGTTTAGTACGCGTATTCAAAGCGCAGTAAATGTTTCAACCGACGCATCAAATCTTGAACGAATTAATCGTTGGGATTGTGCGATTGAAATGTTTAAAGAGAGCCCTTTTTTGGGTTTTGGGCCTGGAACTTATCAATTTGAATACGCTCAATTTCAAAAGCCTGAAAATTTAACGATTATCTCAACAAATTTTGGCGATATGGGAAATGCTCACAGCGAATATTTAAGCGCCCTCTCTGAAATGGGGGTCTTTGGATTTTTATCTTTTTTAATTTTGGTAATAACAATCTTTTTTACGGGCATCACTCTATTTTACAAAACAAAAGGGGACCTTCCACAAAAGGCAATTCTGCTGTCTTCCATTCTTAGTTTATCAACTTATTTTATTCATGCCTTTTTAAATAATTTTCTTGATACGGATAAAGCGGCGGTTCCTATTTTAGCTATCTGTGCCATTTTTATTGCGCTTGACAATAACTTAACTACTCAAAAAAAAGACGGCCATTAACCCATTCGGGATCTAAGATTGCTTGTTGTTTCTTGTAAAAATTTATGGCTAAATCATTCCATTCAAGTACTTGCCAGTCCATTCGGCTTACCCTTAATTCCTTTGCAATTTCTTTGGTTTTATGAAATAATTTTTCGCCAATACCCATCTTTCTTTTTTCAGGAATTACAAAAAAATCTTCTAGATATAAACATTTCCCTTTCCATGACGAGTAAGAAATATAATATAAAGAAAACCCTATAATTCTTCCTTCATCTTCTGCTACAATCGCAGAACAAATTTTTTCTTTAAATAAATCAACCCCAAGTTGTTGGGGTGTATTATTGACTTGTTCTGAGGCTTTTTCATAGGCTGCCAAGGCGCAAATAAGATTATAAATCTCATATTCATCTCCAGGACGGGCTTCCCTTATTTTCATTATTGAACGCCCGCTAAATTGAATCGCAACTTAAATCCTGTGCTTAAATTTTGTGTCGGATAAGCTGTTGCTATTTTTGGAGTATTTAATACTTGATCGTAATAGAATTGCAATGTCAAATTCTTAGATAAATTATAATCGGCTGATGCCTTAATAGAAATTACACGCTGGCCCGCGGTTGCTTGATTAGTGCTTTCAACAATTTTTCGGATAACCGTTAAATTGTCTCGTAAAGAAAAATCAAATCTTACATTAACATCGCTTGCAGGAATTTTTTCAAATGGTAATTTTACCTTTGAAAACCTGTATCCAGTTCCTATTACCATCTCGTTTCCTAATATTTCTGTTACTTGGTTATTATTTAATGAGAGAGTTGCGCTTCGATCTTTTTTATATTCAAATTTAGTGATCAACCCTTGGCCATTAATGTTCCATGTAGCGTCAATGCCTAAAAGTGGATTAAACCGCTCCGTTAACACGACATTTTGAACCTGTAAATCAGCAATAAAATTGTTATTTAAATCGCGCCCTATTGCATGACCATTTGCGTCAAATTCAGCGTTTAAATTTGTTTGCATCCCATTTACGCTTACTGTTGAACTATATCCGTGTTTAATAACAAAATTCTTGACAAATTTTTTCACAAAATTATACTTTGTCAAACCATTATAATTCACTGACCAATTTGGTAAAGGAGTATTTTTAATAGGATTAATTGTTTGGTTGTTAACTTTTGTATTTCCATAGGCAGTAAGAAATGCTCCTAGGACAACCTCTTGTTGGCTTCCAGAATAACCCTCAAAATAAACAGAGTTGCTAATTGAGGAAGAATTTGCATTTTGTTGACCAAGTAGGGAAGACACCAATTCTCGGTTATTTAAAAGAGTTGTAAATGTCTCAGAAGAGTAGTCACGGCTATCTAAAAAACCAAAGGCTGACCCGATCGTGAGATTTGTATAAGTCAGGGTGGCTGTTTCTACCTTGCTTTGGCCCTCAAATATACTTTCCTCCTGATTCCATCGGTAGAATTCAGAAGAGTTTCTTGAATAGTTTCTATTTAATGTGAGCTCAATGATTACATCTTTCATGGGTTCTAGTGAAGCTCTCATATTTAGGTTTTCCGTGTGGGTTGTTGTAAATGCTCTATTTAGATTTGAATTTTGAACAAGCCAACCATTTGAGCTGGCTAAAGTGGCCACATTGTAATCATTGCGTCTTCCAAACAAATCATACCCCTGCTGACCGAAAACAAAACTTGACAAACCATAAGTAGAATTATTCATCCCAAGAATTTGTGTTTCTTGATTAAAGCCCGGCAATAAAGTTCCATCAGTCAAGGAATAGGTCCCAGAAATATTTCTGACTGTCATAACTACTCGTGAACCAGCGGCAAGAATGACATTTGGTTTTTCTTTGGCCTTTTGCTCGCGCTTTTTCTTTTTTGAGTCTTTCCTTTTTTTACGTAAATACCGTTTCTTTTCTTTTGGAGTCATCTTTGCCAACATCTCTTCCTCCTTCTTCTTATCTATTTGTTCTTTTTCTTCTTTTTTCGCATCTGCTGGATTATTTTTACCGGAGGCGTCATTATTTCCTTTTGAATCCTTTAAATCAAGTTTCCCCCTTGGGTTTTTCCCGCCACCTAAAACTCGTTTGAAAAAAGGAACTTTATTGTAAAAATTTACCAGGTTGGCTTGTCCTATGAAATTAATTGTTCTATTATTTTGTATTGTGTTTCCAAACTCTGATTGACCGAGCGGGGATCTCTGCCAATTAAATGTTCCGGCATATTTTCCGTTCAAGCTGATCCAGTCCGTTAAAGGAAATTTATCAAAAGGAACCGTAGCACTTAAAGAATAATTATGCGTATAATCCATTGTTCTCCCGAATGTCCCGATTTGTGATCGCAATGTATCTAAATACTCGCGATATCCTGCGGGGTCTAATTTTCTGTCAACACGATTATTCCCTTCTTCAAAAATTGCTTTATTTGATGCTGTAAATGTGGCTTTAATATTTTTAGTTAAATCATATCCTACAGTGTAGTCTCTAATCCAGTCAAACTTCTTTAGATAAATTGGGGCAAATTCGTAGGTCGGAACAAGATTATTCCTAATTTGCCTTTCATTATAAATTCTAGAAATATTATTCGCAAACGATAGATTTTTAGGAAGGAAAAATACATTTGTTTCTTTGACTAATTTGAACCATTTAGATTTTTGTACCGGCTTCCACTTTTTAAAAGGCTCCCAGGGTTTAGATCCAAAAGTATAATTGTAATTCAATGACCCCGTAAAAGTTTTCGTTTTGTCGTAATTAATATTAAAATCGCGGCGCAAAACTTCTGAAAAAGAGTAGTTGGCTGACCAATTTGTTATTTTCCAAAAGCCTGGCGCAGAACCTGCTTTCGCCTCTTTTCGAACATTAGAAAAATTATAAGACCTTCTTTCAGTAAAATCCTGTCCCAACTTTGCTTTTTCTTTCCGTGTTTCAATATCATAATCTGATAGCTTTACATCAGGATTAAAAGGATCATACTCTGGATTAATTATTCCTAGTGAATATCCATAGAAAAAAGGTAATGAAATTCGTGTTTGCTTTCCAAAAAACTGGCCGAGTTGGATAGTTGTGTTTAGATCAAATCCTATTCTCTCAAATCTTTGGCGTTCTTGAACTCTACTTTCAACACTCCCCCAATTTATTCCTGAATAATTTCCAGAAGCAGAAACCACAGCCACATCAGCAACTTGAAATCTCATTTGACCAATAGCGGCATCGCCCCCCTCGCTAACAAAATCTGTAAGGCGCAATTCATTTACCCACAAATTAGCGCATTCTGCATCTCCGTTATCTGGTTTCCAAATATTATTTGGGTCATTTTTCAATGGATTTCGAACTCCTATCATTATTGTTTTCAACCCTTGAAAATTAGGATTACCCTTTACTTTAATCTTACGATTTGGGTTTTTGGGATCAAGATCAGAATACTCAATTATATAAGAAACTCCTGTTGCCCCAGCTTCAACTTTTTGATTCCGCTCCTTTTTTAGATTTAAGAAATCGTCAAATACAATTTCAACATTGTTGTTTTGAGGCCAAATATCCTCTGCAGCCGTGGAATACCATGGCGTAACATCTAAAGGCAATTCATATTCGTAATAGTTCTCAACAAAATCAGTCCCTAATCGAACAAAAAGAGTTAAATCTTTATTTTTTAGGGTATTCGGATTAACTTCCTCTGCATGGACAAACATCTTTAATTTTTTGTATGTTCGAACATCAAATTGTACGTTTTTGTAAGTTGCTCGAGCGTCCCCATCTTGAAGATTACAGACTTCTAAAGACAAAGACTGTTCATTTAATTGCCTTTGATAAACTTGAGAAGGATCTATTTCGCGAACTATTCCGGGCGGAACCTCATATTTTACTGGCGTCCGCTGATCGTTTTCTTCAACATTAACCGCTCCAATATTAAACGTGGTTAAGTTTGGGTCTGTTTGTACACTCAGCCCTGGCTGATTTAAGTCCAACAGATATCTTCTCCATTCGCTTCTTAAAAGCTCCAAGCGAGCAAATCTCAACACTACTTCTTCATCAAAATTATTTAAGAACATCCTCATAAATCGGATTGACCTAAAATCTTGGATGCCATTGACCTTTCTCTCAAATCCATTTAACGGAACCTTAAATTGATACCACCTCTCAGTTTTATTTCCGTTTTGATAGGTTTGAACATTTGTAATAAAGTTTTTTCCAACCTGCATGTCTGATGGCCTCATGCTAATCCTATACTGAAAATAGCTTTCTGTCTCAGATAAGTTGTTGTCTTGGTTAATGTCCTCAATATCGGGTTGATTTGTTGCTTGAGTTGGATATCCATCGCTGTTGGCCGTATCTGACATCTCTTGAGTTGGAGAATTTCCCTCCATTCCATTATACTTCTTATATCTTTCTAAAATAGTTAAGGTGTCCGTATCGTAGTTATCATCTAAATAGTAATTATAATCGTCATTTGATGGGTCAGATAGAATTTTATTCTTTGCCGTATTTGATAAATTTGGTGTTGTATTAACCCAGTTTATAAAATTTTGGTATGCTTGTTCCTCCTCTTGACTTTTCCACCCGTCTAAACCTACGTCTTGATTTAGTCTTGAGTCTGGATTATTATCAAACGCATTTACAACAACTTGTTGAGTTGAAATTTTTGACCACACAGTAGTGTCTAAATTATCAGAAATATCAGTCCCTAAAGGCGGAAGCCCATTTTCAAAGCTTTTTCGAGAATCGGGAAGAATATCCTCAGAAATATTCCCTAAGTTTATATAAAAATCACCCCCAGTATGAGTCGAATTTGGGTTCTGATTTTCCGCATCGTCATTAAATGGGTCTAAAACCCAAAATTGAATAAATTCAATATTTGTTAACTCAAAATCATTTGTATTTAGAGCCCGCATTATGCCTCCCCATCTTGACTCGGGATTAGTAAAAGTTCCATCCGGATTAATGTTAGCCGTTGTATCATAATTATACATCCCTCTTTCCTTGGGATAATATGCTAAATCTAAAACTGGAATATTTGGTATTGAGCCATACTGCATTTGTAAATTTGGGAAAATATCAACTTGATTTACCAATCGCATACGACTATCCGCCAACATTTGTGGGTTTTGTTTTATATGTTGGGGAGTTAAATTATTCCCCTGATAAAAAACCGGATCTATAACATACCATGATAAATTTGACCGTTTAAATCCTGCTGCTAATGATTTATATTGTGCTTCAGGAAACATATCTGGCTGGCCTTGAGGAATTGATGCTAATCTCCAAGCTGAAAATTGACGTAAATCTATGGTGTTCTGCGCTTGTTCAAAATCATCAACATATGAAGTCCCCTCCCTGTTAATTGCACGAGGCTGCCCAGGTATAAGGCGTGCAACTTCTCCCGTGAAAGACAGTGAAGACATTGCACTAGTTGAAATACCCGGTAACCAATCTATTACCTTAGTCAGTAAAGGGAGATTTGTTTTAAATGCCAAATCCGCGCCTATCATTGTATTTTTAAATGGTTCATTCCCTATATCGACTTTCTGAGTTACGGGCCTCTCTAGCATCCTCACCCATGTTGCCCCAAAATTAAATTTATCGCTCATTCGATAGCTATATCGGGCACCCAACATTGATCTCGCTTGAAAACCAAATACAGAATTACTTTCGATTGTAATCTTTATAGGGGTATTTGACTCTAGGATTCCTGAATTAAGTATTTTAACCCGCCCTAAATTATAGTCAACGGTGTAATCAACGCCCTCAGTTAAATTTATTCCTCCTGCCGACACAGTAACGGCCCCTTCTGGGACATTCAATGCATTCAATGGAATATCAGAGGTGACGGAAGATTGATATTCCCCCTTGAAAGAAAACCTGTTCTTTGAAGGAATTTGTTGCGCTGCGGTTATTGTCGAATCATAAAGTTCGGTGTAAACAACTTGGTCAATTAGAGTTTGTGCAATGCCAGCGGCTTGTAACTTATCTTTTAATGTTTTCCCAAAAGGCTCAACTGTAGAAAAGTAAATGCGCCCATTTTTCTTATTAATAGTCCCCCCATTTTCTAGTTTATTCCCTGTAATTGTGAACGGGATAAAATCAAATACCCCATCTGAAAAAGGTTGATTGTTTTGGTTTAATTTATCCATATCCAAAAGAGTAACGATCTGTCTGTCATCGACTCCACTCATTGGAAAATAGGGGATATTAACAGAAGTTTCTCTGTTATTATATAGAATATCTATTTTGAATCCCGTTTGATCTACTTGAAAGGCACCAATTGAATAAACATTTTTCATTACCAAATCCCAAATTTTATTTCGTGGATTTGTGATTGTGGGCTTTAACAATTTCAAAATTAGTGCTTGTTGTCCTTGAGCTCCATCGGTTGATAATTCGCCGACTTGATACGTTTCACCGTTGTATGTGTATTCATATGCAACAGCCAAAACTTCATCATTATTTAGGGGGGAATTCAATGATATAAATCCCAATAAGGCATTGTAGGTGTATTCCTGTTCGGTCAATTTTCTTGCATTTTCAACTTTTTCATAATGAATGGCCTGGTCAAAAGGACCCGGGGCCAAAACCTGAGTGGTTAAAACACTTACGGCACTTGAAAAATCTCGAATTTGAGGCTGAGAAGCCGCCCACGAATATAAATTGTTGGCTTCATTGTCCGGTATTTGAAGATTGCTATACCCTCCGGGATTTCCTTGGCAATTTTCTTGTTTTGCCTCCCCTATATCCGAAAATGCAATTACATTTCTCGTGTTTTCTGGATTATTAGTTCTATTCGTCAGCCACACTTCAATTCGAGTTATATATGCAGTAGAATTGGCAACAGGTAATGTTGCCATTGCGGCATCATAATTGTCGCGGTGATACATATTCAAAAAGTAGTGTCTATTTGCTTCGTATCTATCTGCATTTAGTTCAAATTTTTGGATCTGCGCCTTTCCTGTTATGTTAATTTCTTGTCTTTTCCCCTTTGATGTTGCCGCAAATAAATCCCAATAAGATCTCCCAAATTTCAATTGTGCTTTAGCCCCGAACAAAGTTGTAGAGCCTTGGATAAGAGAAGTTGGGGTGTCAAAAGTGATTTGGCCAAGTGCAATTTTTTGAAGTATTTGATCTTCATTCCCCGTGTGCTCTAACTTAGAAATATTATCAAAATCAAAAGCCGCCTGTGTATTATAACTTGTATTAATTTTAAGCTTAGTTCCTATTTGTCCCACTAAATTCATTTGAATTTGTTGATTAAAATCAAAACGTGTTATTTGTCGTTGGCGGAGTGGTAAAATTGGGTTATCATATCTCGAGTAATTAGCCCCGAGGGAAATCTCAACCTGTCCTTGAGGCGTTAAAACTATTTGATTCCCGCCAAAAAAATCCGCAAAAAGTTTGCTCCCCACCTTTATAGGTAATTCAAACGGTCTCCCCTCCTCGGTTTGTTCTTCGATTTTTTTTTGCCAATTTAACGTAGTTGATTTTTTTCGTTCATACTCCAAATACTCTTCGAGAGTCATCATTGATGGATACCTATAATACAACCCGTTACTTAATTTTTCAACAAACATATACTGTCCAGTAACAGGATCGTATACTATTGTTTTTTGAACGGAGGTGGGGTCGCCAAAATCAAAGCTTTGTGGGTTGTTTAAACTCGGGTCAAGAGGGTTGCTAATGGGAAATTGAAGCGTAGTGTCCTGGGCATAAACTCCTGAATATAAAAGAAAAAGAAAAAAGAATTTTAAATGGCTTTTCACAAAATTTCCTTGTTGAATAAATTTCCCGCTTCTACAATAGTTTTAATGCCCCCTTAATGAGTTCCTCAACAGATTGGTCTTCCGTATTTATTTTATCCAAAACTTTATCTATGAGTTTTTTATCAAAACCAAGGGACATCAATGCATTTAACGCATCAAACCTATTTGTATTGTGATGAGAAAATATATTTTCCGAGGCAGTAGATATTTTTACTATTTTATCTTTTAAATCAATTATTACGCGTTGAGCAGTTTTGGCGCCAATTCCTTTAATTCCCTGAATGGTTGCAACATCACCAGACTGAATTGCATGTGCTACATCATCTGGAGTTAGGGAGGACAACATAATCATTGCTGTATTTGGGCCAATGCCCGAAACTGATATGAGAAGGTTGAATACTTCTCGTTCCTCTTTGGTGTGGAAGCCATATAGTAAATGTGCATCCTCACGAATAATTAATTTAGTAAAAATACAAATCGCCTCTTCTGGCCCAATGGCTGAATAAGTGTTTAAAGATATTTTAACTTCATACCCAACCCCCCCGCAATCAATAAGTAATTCTGTAGGGTTTTTTTCTATCAATCTACCATTTAACTGACTAATCATATTATTAATTTTGAGCGTCGATTACTGCGATTTTTACCATATTTATTATTTCACGAACCGAACTGCCTAATTGAAGGATGTGAATCGGCTTTTTTAAACCAATTAAAATAGGACCTATTGCCTCCCCTTCTAACATTTGCTGAAGCATTTTGTATGCAATATTACCTGCTGAAAGATTCGGGAAAATTAAGGTGTTTACTTCTTTATTCGCCAAATGTGAGAATGGAAACTTTTCCAACATCATTTCACTATTTAATGCGAAGTTGGCTTGCATTTCCCCATCGACAATAAGATTTGGATGTTTTGTATGCAATATTTTTACGGCAGCACTCATTTTTTCTGGGTCTTCGCCGGGAGATGAACCAAAATTAGAGTAACTCAAAAGAGCAATACGGGGAGTTATTTTTAATTTTCGAATTGTTTTTGCAACATTTACTGTTATTTCAGCGATTTGCTCTGCAGTCGGATTCAAATTAACAGTTGTATCTGCCAAGAAAAGAGGGCCTCTCTTTGTAATTAAAATATAAATACCGGCTACAACATTAACATCTTTTTGAAGGCCTATTGTTTGTAAAACGGTTTTGATAAAAGACCTGTAACTGCGAGTTACACCTGTAATCATCGTGTCCGCATGCCCAGAATCAACCATCATTGAACCAAAATGATTTCTCTCTCGCATAACCTGGATAGCCTCAAATTCAGTGTATCCTTTACGTTTTCTTTTTTCAAAGAATGCTTTGCCATAAGTTATTCTTCGCTGCTCCTCTTCTTCTGACTTAGGGTCTATTACTGTTTTTTCCGGCAAATCAATACCATATTCCTCTAATAAATCTTCTATTTTTTCTCTTTTACCCAACAAAATTGGATAAGCAACTCCCTCCTCATATGAAACTTGGGCCGCCTTGAGAATTTGAATATTATCTCCCTCTGCAAAAACAACCTTCTTTGGGTTTTCCTGTGCTTTTGAAGTTATGTTACGAAGAAGCTTATTGTCAAGTCCTAATCTAGTTTTCAATGTTGCCTCGTACTCATCCCAGCTTAATATAGGGTTTTTGGCAACTCCTGAGTCCATTGCTGCCTTAGCCACTGCAGGAGCAACGTAATGTATTAACCTTGGATCCAGGGGTTTGGGTATTATTTGCTCTCTTCCAAATGAAATATTTTTTTCACCATATGCTTGAATTACTTCCTCAGGTATCGTTTCTTTGGCAAGAACTGCAATAGCTCGAACGGCAGCTAATTTCATTTCTTCATTTATCGTCGTTGCACGAACGTCTAATGCACCGCGGAAAATAAAAGGAAACCCGAGTACGTTATTAACTTGATTTGGATGATCAGATCTCCCAGTAGCCATAATTATATCTTTTCTTACTGCAGTTGCATCTTTGTACGATATTTCGGGTTCTGGATTGGCAAGAGCAAATACAATTGGATCATTTGACATGGAGCTAATCATAGATTTGGTAACAAGTCCAGAGCGTGATAGCCCTAGAAATACATCAGCACCAACAAATGCTTTTTCAAATAAAATATCATTTTCATGAATCGCAAAATAATCCTTGTATTGATCTAAGTCTTTTCTTGCTTTTGATAAGAGTCCTCGCGAATCATACATCAAAATGTTTTCTAATTTGGCACCAAGAGAAATGTAAAGTTTAACACAAGACATTGCAGATGCCCCTGCGCCGGAAACAACAATTTTCACTGCACTAATTTCTTTCCCCGCTAATTCTAACGCATTTATGAGTGCCGCTGAAGAAATAATTGCAGTTCCATGTTGATCGTCATGCATAACTGGAATGTCCAACTCTTCTTTTAACCGCTTTTCGATCTCAAATGCTTCCGGGGCTTTAATGTCCTCTAAATTTATCCCTCCGAATGTTGGAGCAATTGCCTTAACGGTTTGAATAAACAATTCTGGATCACTTGCGTCCATTTCAATATCAAATACATCAATATCAGCAAATATTTTAAATAAAAGCCCTTTGCCTTCCATAACGGGCTTAGATGCTTCAGGACCAATATCTCCCAAGCCTAATACGGCTGTACCATTTGAAATTACAGCAACTAGATTGGCTTTACTTGTATATTTGTAAACGTCTTCTTTATTTTCGGCGATTTTTAGACACGGTTCTGCTACTCCAGGGGAATACGCTAACGATAGATCGCGTTGAGATGCATAGGGCTTAGTAGGAACAACTTCGATTTTTCCTGGTTTCCCGGCCGAATGATAATCCAAAGCTTCCTGTTTTCTGACTTTAGCCATTAGAATTTTTTAAGGCCGTAAAGATACAAAATAGAGCTGATTTTCAATATCGTTATTTGAAGTAATTCTTAAATAATAAAACGAATTTGTGTTTTATTACAAACATTCTTTTTTTAGGCAAATCACTTATAATCAATTAAATATCTGATTTTATCTAATTATAAACGAATAATATTCGACAACAAATGCTTAAAAACCGAAACCGATTTGATGCTTGATAAAACTTTGCACTGTCGATTTGAACAAAACAAATCATAGGACACATAATTTTTTCAAACCTTAATTTTTACAAACATGAATGCACTAAGAAACAAAGTGAGTTTGATCGGAAGACTGGGAGTAAATCCCGAAGTATTAAAATTTGAATCGGGCAAAACACTCGCTCGCTTCACACTTGCCACAAATGAACCAATTAAAGTAAACGGGTCCTGGCAAGAACAAACGCAATGGCACTCCATCACAGCGTGGGGTAAAACAGCCGAAAATATTCAGCGCGTCCTACAGAAAGGGCAGGAGATTATGATGGAAGGGAGATTAGTTCAGCAAAGCTATGAAACCAAAACTGGCGAAAAGAAGTTTGGGACTACAATTGAACTCAAAGAATTCTTACTTCTTAACCCGACAGGAAAAAGCCCGGAAATTAAACCAACTAAAAAATAAAAATGAATCACGTTAATTTAATTGGAAAAGCTTGCTCAGATGCAAAATTTATCATTCTCGGTAACGGTAGAAAAATAGTAAAATTTTCACTTTCAACAAAAGAAAATTACTTGGATGAAGATGGGAAAATTAAATCCAAAAACACGTTACACAACCTAACTGCTTGGGGAAAGTGGGTGAAAATTCTAGAACAAACAGAAATAAAAGGAACCAACCTTGCTGTTGAAGGGAAATTGGTGAGCCGTTTTTATAAAAGTAACGGAAGTACAAGGTTAATTTCTGAAGTAGAAATTAACGACTTAACATTAATACAAACAAAATAAAAAATATGAAAACAGTAAGAAATCACATCACATTAATTGGAAACATAGGGTCAGCTACCAAGATTACAAAATTTGAAAATGGAAAAAGCGTTGCCCGCTTCAATTTAGCAACAGATAATCTCTACCGAAATAATGCTGGAAAGTTTACTAAATCAGTCGAATGGCACCGAGTATTCGCTTGGGGAAATATGGCTGAATTCATTGAAAAATATGGGGATAAAGGCAAAAAAGTAGCCATCCACGGTCGACTTGTAAACAGGTCTTATTTATCAGAAAAAGGGGTGAAAAATTACATCACTGAAGTTGAATTAAAACAAATTATTGGGCTTTAATTTTCTTGATTTTAAAACAAAAAAGGGGATGAGATTTCATCCCCTTTTTTACTACTGCTTTTTCTAATTTACCACCAATACCTTGCCGACTTTCTTATCTTTTCCCTGATTCATAGCGCTCCAAATAAGATATACTCCAGTGGCCACTCGCTCACCATTTAAATTTTTACAATCCCATGATGCTGTCCCACCGTTTGAAGTAGTTTTATAGACAAGGTTACCGGCAATATCCGTTATTTTGACGTCTGAATTATAGCGTATTCCCTGAATGGTAACTGGTCCTTGGTGCGTCGGTCTTACAGGATTTGGAAAAACGATAGTATTGGCATACTCAGGGTCTTCATAAGTCGCATCTGTGCGATAAGAAACCAATCCTTTGTCGGTAATGATAAACAACTCGCCGGTCGATTGATCTAACTTCAAATCATAAATGATATCCGAAATCAAAGGTGAATTATCAGTAGTGTGCTGTTCAATTATCTCTGATCCATCGGACGATAATAATAATATGCCTGCGTTTGCTGTTGCAATCCACTTTCTATTGCCACCATCCACTTCGATATCTGTAATATGCGTAGACCCAAGGACATATTCTACATTTCCTTCAAATTGGACCTTTACGCGTTGGGCATCATATTCACCGGGATTCGCGTCAAAAGAAGAAGGTGCATTATATAAGATTGCAAATCCAGCATCTGTTCCAATCCAAATTTCTCCCTCAAAACCAGCTGCGATAGCGGTAATGTTTTCGGATGGTAAATTGCCATTATTTTCACCTGATTTCAAATTAATGCGTTTATCATCCAATGAGTTTGGAATTGTTCCATTTGTATTGTACCCAAACAAACCTGCATTATCTGTTGCACACCAAATATTTCCGTCAAAATCGACAATCATTTTTTTAGTGTATTTGTTTTTAGCGGCAAAGCCTAAATCAAAATTCATCCAAGAGCCATTATCAACTAATCTTACGTTTAATGGTTTATCACAATACCCATTCAAACACCACAAATTTCCCTTTTCGTCGTAGCAAACATCTGAAACCAAGGACCAGCCATTTCCAACCGAAGTAGATTTCAGCGTTGAATTAACTTCTGTGAATACCTGTCCTTGATTATTATTGAAAATAGTTAAAGGAACTTCTGAATAGGTACAAGTAGCGTATTCATTGGTGTTTTTTGGATTGATTGAAACATCGATAAAGTCAAAAACGTCTAATCCTTCCCAACAATTTTGTTCATAAACATCCGTTAGGCTCCACGTCTCATTTTCAAAAAAATGAACGCCGTTTTTAGAGAATCCAGGGAGCTTTCCTACTAAATATCCTGATGAAATGGCTAATTTACCGTCAAAAGAATCCATGGAATAAAAGTATTTATTACTCGTGCCAGAAACTTTAAAAACATCGAAAGAAAAATAATTGGACGGGAACCATATAAGTCCTAACTCTAAATCAGAAATCCAAATCCCCTGAGAATTACTTGATGATCGACTTACAAGAAACTCTTGATTAAAGGTGCCAAAGCCATAAAAAAGAACTTCGTTAAAATTTTGATCCTGTTCAACATAAGCACCATTCACATTGAAAGCTAATTTCCCATTGTTCAACACATTAATTGAATTTATTTTTGCTTGCCAGGGAAATGAAGATATTACTTGATATCCAGAGGGAGTTAATTTAACCACCGAGTCAGCGGGTGCACCCTGAACCTGCATTAAAACAACTAAATTGTCATTGAAATTTTCAATTTCTTTATTCGTAACTCCTGTTTGTGGGAAAATACGTGAGTCTATACTCCACTGCGAGGGGTCTGAAAGAGCAGGATTTGAAAGAGTACCGGCCAATAATTTAGTTGGCGATAGAGCAAAAATAGTATCGCCTTTAAAACAAATATCATTTACTGCCTCTAACGAATTAGTTGGGTAATACGTGTCTTTAATCTCATTTTTAATTGGATCAATTTTTAAAACGGCAAAATCACAAGCAGCATAAATAAAATTTCCGTTTTTTTCAAAACGATTGATTCGTTTGGAATTAGACATTGAGGCTAGTTCGAGAGCAGGAATATTATAAATTTGTTCATTTTTTAATCTATCAATATTACCGTTCTTATACCCAATGTACAATGATTTATCTTGATAGTCATAATACAAACAAGAGATTTCAATATCAGACAGTCCATTCAACACATTTAATAATTCTTGGCTTTTATCCGATATTTTTAATGCTGATAGACCATTTTCAAATGCAGTATAAATATACTCTTCCGTTGCAACAACATCTATAGCCGTTTTTGTCGTTGAATGAAAACGCCATTCCCCTGTTCCAATTTGTGAATGGAACGAAAAGCTAATAAATAATAAAGAAATGAAAGTAAACGTTTTCATGGTATACAATCCGTCATTCAAACGATGAAACTTCGTTTTTGTTGTTTTTAGTTTATGGTTTTAATTGAAAGGCGCTACAATATTTAAGAGTTCATCAATTTTTTAAGATAAAATTCAATTAAAGATGAATAATCAAAGAAAAATTACAATTAGCTTCTCTTCATCAAAAAAATCTACCCTTTAAAAACAACAAAATTCCAGGAGAAAATTGGTTGGTATAACACCCCTTAAAAATCGAATGTTTCCATGAATTTTGTGGTAAAATTCCCTTTTTTGAAATCGTCGTTTTCCATTAATTTTTGATGGAAAGGGATCGTTGTTTTAATACCTTCAATGATATATTCATCCAAAGCTCGTTTCATTTTTAAAATGGCTTCCTCGCGAGTTTGTGCTACAACGATTAGCTTGGAAATCATTGAGTCATAGTTGGGTGGAATTATATAACCAGAATAAACATGAGCATCAATTCTTACACCGTGTCCGCCTGGACAATGGTATTCGGTAATTCTTCCCGGTGATGGACGAAAATCTGTATGCGGATCCTCTGCATTGATTCTACACTGAATAGCATGGCGCATTACCGGAATATAGTTTTTGCCTGAAATTTTTTCTCCCGCTGCAATTTTTATTTGCTCTTTAATAAGATCAAAATTGATTACTTCTTCGGTGATTGTGTGTTCAACTTGAATCCGCGTATTCATTTCCATAAAATAGAAATCCCGATTCTTATCAACTAAAAATTCTACCGTTCCTACACCTTCGTATTTTACTGCTTTGGCAGCTTTTATCGCTGCATTTCCCATTTTTTTGCGAAGGTTGTCTGTCATAAATGGTGAAGGCGTTTCTTCTACCAGCTTTTGATGGCGTCTTTGTATTGAACAATCTCTTTCTGAAAGGTGACACGCATTCCCATACTGATCTCCTGCAATTTGAATTTCGATGTGACGAGGTTCTTCAATGAATTTCTCCATGTAAATTCCGTCATTTCCAAATGCCGCTCCAGCCTCTTGACGGGCTGAGTCCCAAGCGGCTTCAATATCTTCCTCCTTCCAAACGATACGCATTCCCTTTCCACCGCCCCCAGCAGTTGCTTTTAAAATAATCGGATATTTTATTTCTTTGGCCGTTTTTTTTGCGTCGGCTAAATCCTTTAAAAGCCCTTTTGAACCTGGAATACAAGGAACCCCGGCTTTTAACATGGTTGCTTTTGCAGTTGCTTTATCTCCCATTCCGGCAATTTGATCGGGGAGGGCTCCAATAAACTTGATACCGTGTTCCTGACAAACTTTTGAAAATTTTTCATTCTCTGAGAGAAAACCGTACCCTGGGTGAATTGCATCGGCATTAGTGATTTCCGCAGCTGCTATAATATTTGGAATAGACAAATAAGACTTTGCACTAATTGGGGGGCCAATACAAACGGCTTCATCTGCAAAGCGCACAGGTAAACTATCTTTATCCGCAGTAGAATAAACGGCTACCGTTTTAATTCCCATTTCTTTACATGTCCTTATGACGCGCAAGGCTATTTCACCACGATTAGCGACTAAAACTTTTTTAAACATAAACTACGGTTTAAATTAGGCTGGTTCAACTAAAAATAAAGGCTGATCATACTCAACGGGTGATGCATCCTCAATCAATACTCTGACTATTTTCCCTGATATCTCTGACTCAATCTCGTTGAATAACTTCATTGCTTCAATGATACAAACCTTATCTCCTTTTTGAACTATACTTCCTACAGACACAAACGCATCTTTATCAGGACCCGAAGAACGATAAAACGTACCAATCATTGGGGATTTAACCGTAATAAGTTTAGAATCTTCTTGAGGGTCCGAAGAGTTCTGAACATCAGGAGCCTGCTTGACGGGAGGCGAACTAGGAGCGGGAGCAACAGCCGGAGTTGAAATTACCGGTGCAGGAGCGGACTGAACGATTATTGGCTGTTCTAATCCACGTGCTTTTTCGGCTTTAATAATAATTTTAAAATCCTTTTTTTCAATTTCTAACTCAGTCAGACCAGATTTAGAAACTAATTTCATTAAATCTTGTATCTCATTTAAATTCATAAAACTATTTTTTGTAAATATAATTATTTTGGATTATACGCCCACTTTAAATAAACCGCACCCCAGGTAAACCCACCTCCAAATGCTGATAAAATCAAAGTATCTCCTTTACGAAGTTGGCTTTCATAATCCCATAAACACAAGGGCAAAGTTCCCGCGGTTGTATTTCCATATTTTTGAATATTTATCATTACCTTTTCCTTTGGAAGCCCCATTCGATCTGCTGTGGCGTCTATAATTCTCAAGTTGGCCTGATGCGGAACAAGCCAATCAACATCTTCACTTCTAAGGTTGTTTTTTTCCATGATTTCAACTGAAACCTCCGCCATATTTGTAACCGCAAACTTGAAAACTTGCTTACCCTCTTGTTTTACAAAATGCATTCTGTTTTCAACGGTTTCAATAGTTGGCGGATTGGCGGATCCGCCCGCGGGCTGAATCAAATATTGTCTCCCCGAGCCATCACTTTTTAAAATAAAATCCAAAACACCCAATCCTTCTTCATTTGGCTCAAGTAGTACGGCTCCGGCTCCATCTCCAAATATAACACAAGTAGTTCTATCTTGATAATCTAAAATAGATGTCATTTTATCTACACCAACTACCACAACTTTTTTATATCTGCCCGTTTCAATAAATTGGGCTCCTGTTGCCAAAGCATAAATGAATCCTGAACAGGCCGCTATCAAATCAAAACCCCAAGCGTTTGTCATGCCGGTCTTATCGCACAAAACATTGGCTGTACTTGGAAAAGGATAATCGGGCGTTACCGTAGCCAGTACCACCAAATCAATATCTAGAGGATTAGTATTTGTTTTAGAAAGCAGTCCTTTAACGGCCTCCGTCGCCAAATCAGAAGAAGCGCCATCTCGAATAATTCTGCGCTCTTTAATTCCTGTCCTTGTTGTAATCCACTCGTCTGATGTATCAACAATTTTAGCCAGATCTTCATTTGATAAAACCTCATCAGGAACATATCCCTGAACCCCAGTAATAGATGCTGTTATTTTTTTCATTGGCTATTAAATGCTTGATTTAGTTTTTCTGATAGTTTTGAATTAGCCACTTGATACGAATGCAAAATCATGTTTTTTACGGCAATATTATTTGATATTCCATGTCCAATAATCGCATTCCCTTTAACTCCTAAAATTGGCGTCCCTCCATAATTTTCATAATTAAACCTATCAAAATATTCGTCTCTAATCCCCCGCTTACGCATTAGGGCATATATTCCTTCGGCCTCTTTCAGAACAATATTTCCCGTATATCCATCGCACACAATTACGTCTGCTTTCCCAAGAAATAAATCTCTCCCCTCTAAATTTCCGACAAAGTTTATTTCATCTGATTTTGAAAGCAATCCATAAGCGGAAATAGTTAATAGATTCCCTTTTGATTCTTCTTCTCCAATATTTAAAAGCGCGACTCTTGGAGCTTCAACTCCATAAACCGACTTAGCGTAGAGGGCTCCTAATACTGCAAATTGGTATAAAACATCTACTTTACAATCTGCATTCGATCCTACGTCAAGTAAAATGGTTTTTGAGCCATCAATTGCAGGAAGAGTTGAAGTTATGCAAGGGCGAATTACTCCCGGTATAGTATTGAGTTTATAAATAGCCCCTACCAGCATTGCCCCTGTATTTCCTGTGCTTGCGAAAGCGTCTAACTCTCCTTTAACAAGTAAATCAAATCCTCGAGAAATAGAACTATTTGGTTTTTGCGGAATTGCCCTGGTTGGATGATCCTGCATAGTAATGACATCTGGGGCGTGAATAATTTCGAATCTATTTGAGTCGATATTAAATTTAGAAAGACAGCTTTCTATCTCGTTTTTATCGCCAAGAAAAACAATAATAACTTCTTTCGGCAATTCATTTAATGCCAAAATAGAACCATCAATGTTAACGTCAGGAGCGAAGTCTCCTCCGAGTACATCAATTCCGATTTTCATTTGCGGAATTCAATTGTATTTTAAACGGCGACTTCTTTTTCTGCTACTACTTTCCCTTTGTAGTATAACTTACCTTCATGCCAATGTGCATGATGAAATAAATGAGGCTGTCCGGTAGTTGGGCAGGTTGCAATATTATTCGCAACAGCATTTTTGTGAGTTCTTCTTTTATCTCTTCGCGTTGTAGAAGTTTTACGCTTAGGATGTGCCATAATTTTATTTTTATATTTTAATTTAAATTCTTTAATGCCGCCCATCGAGGATCAACATTGCCGATTTGTGGTTCTGCTTTTTTAGAAAAAATATACTTATTCAGGGATTCTATCATTTCTTTATTGCACATTCCATCTTTGTGAATGATTCGTGCCGGCAAAGAAACAGTAATAAATTCGTAAATCGGTTGAGTAACATCAATCTGATAACTGTCAGGATGAATAACGACTATTGCCTCATCATCAATTTCTTCGATTCCAAACTTATAAATCAATTTAAAAGAATTTTTTATCTCAAAATCTACTGAATCAGCACACAAATTACATTCAGATTCTATTACGCCTTCAATGTGAAAAAACAATATTAGCATTGTTTCTTTTTTTTCAAGGTCAACAGAAACATAAATGTTTCCTTTTTGAACCAATGAATAATCTAATTCTTCAAAGAACGCATCATCTATTTTAAAATCAAACAAATGATGTCCCGTTTTTAATCCTGCAAAGGAAATAGTATAATCGGATTTTCTCTTCATAATTCCTTTAGATTAAAACAGAGCGCAAATGTAAGAAAATTCATTGAAATCAAAAAATGTAGCACTAATAAACCTAATAATTGAATCGCATTTAATCGCGCTCACCCCTGTCTCCTTCAATTTTTTTTACAGGAAGAGGGTTTAGATTAATTTCTTTTACAAATTTCCTGGATTTTAATATATCGCATGCCGCATAGATTGCTGAGCGGAAAGAATTTTCAGATGCTTCATTTTTTCCCGCAATATCATAAGCAGTTCCGTGGTCGGGTGATGTGCGCACAATGGGTAATCCTGCTGTAAAATTGACCCCGTCGTCAAAAGCGATTGCCTTAAACGCTGCCAATCCCTGATCATGATACATTGCCAACACCCCATCAAATTGATATCTAAGTTTGGAACCAAAAAAACCATCCGCTGAGTATGGCCCGAAAATAAGCTTCCCCTGGCTTTTGGCTGATTGAACTGCGGGTAAAATTATCTCTTTTTCTTCTTGACCTAATTTTCCGTTTTCGCCAGCGTGTGGATTTAATCCAAGCACGGCTATTCGCGGCTTTAGTATCGCAAAATCTTTTTTCAAGGAGTCCTCAAATTGTTGAACCCTCTGAAGAATCTTGTCTTTAGTAATTTTAAGAGAAACCTCTTTGAGAGGCACGTGCACTGTAACTAACGCGACTCGCAATTCCCCCGCCATTAAAATCATTAGTGCTTCATCTACACCTGACATTTCTGCTAAATATTCTGTGTGTCCTGAAAATTTAAACCCCGATTTGCTTACCTCATCTTTTGAAAATGGCGCGGTAACAAGAACGTCTATTTTACCGTCTGCTAAATCTTGAGATGCTTTTTCAAGCGATTGAATAGCGCATTTCCCTGAATCAGAAGTGGGGCTACCCGGGGTGATCTGAACTTCTTCACTCCAAACATTTATAACATTATTCTTTCGCATTTGTATTTCTTTTGCATCTCGAATTGTTTGGTAATTAAACTCCAAATCGTTTAACTGTTTTTTGTAAAAAGATATCACTTTTGAAGACCCATAAATCACTGGTGTTAAGCCGAGTAATATCCTCGAATCTTTTAATGCTTTGATAATTATCTCTGGGCCGATACCATTTATATCCCCTATTGTAATGCCTACTTTAAGCTGATTGGAATTTGCGGTTTCCTTTTCTTTCTCCATTAGTTTGTCCTATTTTTTAAAAATTGATAGAGCAATCGAACCCCTGAACCAGTCCCTCCTTTTGTGCGATATCCATCCTTTGCGTCTAGCCAAGTTGGCCCAGCCACATCGATATGAATATATGGGGCTTTTACAAATTGTTCTAAAAATTTTCCCGCCGTTATCATACCTGCATTGGGACCCCCAATATTTTTTAAATCGGCAATTGAAGACTTCATCTCTTTTAAATATTCATCCCAAAATGGAAAACGCACCACGCGCTCATATACTTTGTTCCCCGCTTCCTCTAACTCATTAAAATATGAATCATTTGCATTCCCCATCATAATACTAGCATGCGTCCCTATAGCCCTCAAAGCAGCCCCTGTCAAGGTTGCGGCATCAATCACTATTTCTGGCTTATACCTATCCGCATAAGTCAATGCATCCGCCAAAATTAATCTGCCTTCTGCATCCGTATTTAACACCTCAACAGTCGATCCGTTGTGCATGGTTAAAATATCGCCCGGCGTGTAAGCGTCCATTCCTGGCCTATTGTCCGTTGCGGGAATCAATACAACCAAATGAATTTTTAGCTTTTGAAGAGCAGATAAATAGATTGCACCCGCCATAGCTGCTGCACCCGCCATATCGCACTTCATGCAATCCATTGATCCAGGTGTCGGTTTTAAGCTTAGCCCCCCCGTATCATAAACCACGCCTTTGCCTACAAGAATAATTGGTTTTTCATTAACTGCTTTTGAATGTTTGTATTCCGCGATCGTAAACGTAGGCGGATCGATTGACCCCCGATTGACCCCAAGTAGCCCGCCCATTTTCAATGCTTCAATTTGTGCTTTTTGAAGTACATTCACCGAAAACCCTGCCTCATTTCCAGCATTTGTAATTTCCTCTGCTAACTTTACTGCGGTTAGAAAAGAAACGGGTTCATTAACCAAGTCCCGCGTCCAATAAACAACCTTACAAGTATTCCAAACCTCCTTTACCTTTGAGTCCCCGATCGCATTTGAAAGAATAATCTCAGACAATTTGTTTTTACATTCGTCTTTTTTTGAAAAATATTTAATGAATTGATAATTTGCTAATATCAGCCCTTCTGAAAATTTTAATACTGCATTCTCCGGGCCGCTTATTTGTATTTTCTCCAGTTTTTGACCAATATGCTGTTGAACAACGGCCCCTGCAATTCGTAGATGTTCCTCACTTTGTTCACTGTAAATTGCAAACGCTAAAAACTCACCCTTTTTAATATAGTCTATCTTTTCATTTGAATTTGAAATTTGCTTTAAATGTTCTCTTGTAAATAGACTATTGCTAATTTTATTTTTGAGGTCTTTATTTGAAAATAAAAAAACTATTGAAAGATCTTCTGAAAATGAGTTACATTGAGATATTTGCAGCATCGAATATGTTTTCCACAAAGGTAATAAAGTATTTAAGGTTGATGGCTAAAAATCGTTCGGTTTTGCTCCAAATATCTCTCCATCAAGCGTGGAAGAGGATATTCATTTAGAATCAATACCGGAATTTCTATTACGTCGGGTGAGTTTAAAAATAAAGAATCTGAAAACACAATGAACTTAGCATATAAATGCTGATGTGATAAAATGTGTTTATATAAAGTAGAAATTGTTCTAATTTTATTTTTATTGTCTGATAAAAATTCATCCATTTGCTCAACACTCTCAAATTCTATTTTAGGAAACTCAAACATATTTTTCCATATATCGTTTTCAGTTTTTTTTCTAAGGCGAACCGTTTCTCTATTTTCATCCAAATAAACAAAATAAACAAAATATCTATTTCGGATTTTAGGCTTCCCCTTCTTCGCCGGCAATGAAGTAATTGTATTATTTTTAAATGCCTCGCAATATATATTTAACGTGCAAATTTCACAATTTGGCTTCCCTGGAACACATTGAAGGGCTCCAAATTCCATAATGGCTTGATTAAAAAGTGCGGGTTGGATTTTATCCAATAGTTCATTGGCTAAAAAAATAAATTGTTTTTTTCCCTCTGAGGTGTCTATTGGTATAGCTAAATTAAAAATTCGACTTAACACCCTGTAAACATTCCCATCAAGTACTGCATAAACTTGATCAAACGCAAAGGAAGCTATTGCGGCAGCCGTGTATTCTCCAACCCCTTTTAATGCCAAAATCTCAGTGTGTTTTGATGGGAAAACGGAATTTAACTCTTTAACAATGTACTTTGCTGTTGTGTGTAAATTTCTTGCGCGAGAATAATACCCCAAACCCTGCCACATTGATAGAACTTCTTGTTCTGAGGCTGAGGCTAATCCTTCAATTTTTGGATATTTTTTTACAAATCTTTCAAAATAGCTCTTACCTTGAGCCACACGTGTTTGTTGCAAAATCACCTCACTCAACCAAATATAATATGGGTTTTTAGTCCTTCGCCATGGCAGGTCGCGCTTGTTTTCTAAATACCAATTTTTAATTAGCGCTTGAATTTCAGTCATTTAACGCAATTGTGAAAAAAAAATCCATATAAAAGCACTTTTACAACTAATGCTGATTAAATTTGTAGCGCAAAATTACTAATATTTAACTCTTAAAAAATAAATTATGACCAAGGCAAACGTTGTCAACGAAATCGTACAAGAAACAGGACTTGAAAAAGCTGAAGCACTAAAAGCTGTTGAAGCATTCATGAGTTCCATTAAAAATTCATTAACCAAGGGACAAAACGTATACTTGAGGGGTTTTGGTAGTTTTATTGTAAAGGAAAGAGCGGAAAAAACAGCGCGAAATATTTCAAAAAACACAGCGATAATAATCCCCGCTCACAAGATTCCTTCATTCAAACCAGCAAAGACTTTTGTTAGAGAAGTAAAATCTAAAGTATAAATCAAAACGCTTACCTCGAAGGGCTTCAGCTATTTGGGCTGACTATTTTACGTTTTAGTGATTTACTCAGCCCTCTTGTTGTTAAAATTGACGTGGAGGGGCGGTCTAAAAAGGCTAATTGGCCTCAACCCAATCCCCGTTCTCTTTGATAAGATCAATTAATGCTTGAACAGCTTCATCTTCAGCTACATTTTTACGTACCACCGTTTTTTCTTTGTACAGATTAATCTTCCCCGGACCCGTTCCCACATATCCGTAGTCGGCATCGGCCATTTCGCCCGGTCCATTTACAATACAGCCCATAATCCCAATTTTTATTCCTTTCAAATGAGAAGTGCGTTCTCGGATTTTAGCGGTTGTTTCTTGCAAGTCAAAAAGTGTTCTTCCACATGACGGACATGAAATATACTCTGTTTTAGAAATCCGAGTTCGGGTTGCTTGTAAAATTCCGAAGGCAGTTGAATTCATCAAAGTAGAAGGTTGATTACCGGATAGCCACAACCCATCTCCGAAGCCATCAATGAAAAGCGAGCCACAATCACTAGAAACATACAATTGAAAGGTTTCCGCATCTGACGAATAATTTTCAACCTTTAAAATAATAGGAACATCTAACTTTTGATTCAATAGCTCAACAAAAACCTTTCTAAAAAGCTGCGTTTTGTTAGAATATTTGGTTTTTAATACAAGCACCAAATTAGGGTATTCTTGAAGGTTGCTTGGTAATGCGTCTGAACATTCAAGCGCTAAAAACGCTCGTTGTTCCCTGCTTAATTGTGATAATTCATTTTTCTGAACAAAAGGATAATATCCAACTTTATTCTCGTAATTCTTCTTCCAAACGCTAAAATCAACAAGAATTCCCAAAGTTCCCGGCACTTCAAAATCAAGCATGTTTTGACCAATATACACGTAATCAGCAGCTAAATCTTGTAAATTCCATTTATCCAGTTGAATAGAATAATTATAGCCAAAGCCATAGAAATTTGCGGTTGTAATTTGTTGTTTTTCAGATAAATCAGCAACAACTACAGGAACATATTTTCCTCCAATATTGTGAAGTTCTTTTGTTAATCGACGAGAATATGAAAATGGATTATACGGTAATTCAGACAACGATTCTCCAATTTTAAAATCATTCGTTGAATTGAATTTTTCAGCTAATTTCTGAGCAACGGGTATTTCAAATTCCGGTTCTTCGGTCAATGAAACACGAATGGTATCTCCTATTCCATCTTCAAGTAATGCGCCTATTCCAACGGCAGATTTAATTCTTCCGTCTTCACCATCCCCAGCTTCTGTAACTCCTAAATGCAGTGGGTAGCAACGTCCATTTTTTAGCATTTCTGCAACCAATAAACGGTACGCCTGAACCATCACGAGCGTATTACTCGCCTTCATTGAAATGACCAAATTGAAATAATTATTTTTCTCACAAATTCGAATAAACTCGAAGGCAGATTCAACCATCCCTTCCGGTGTATCTCCATATCGACTTAAAATCCGATCTGAAAGTGACCCATGATTTGTACCTATTCGCATTGCAGTATTGTATTCCTTGCAAATAACAACCAAGGGAGTAAATTTTTCTTCAATACGTTTTAATTCATTTTGATAGCTTTCATCTGTATAATCAATTTCTTCAAACTTCTTTTTGTCTGCATAATTACCAGGGTTCACTCTTACTTTTTCTACCAATCGTGCTGCTATTTCTGCAGCATTGGGTGTAAAATGAATATCGGCAACCAAAGGAGTCGAATACCCCCTCTTTATTAATTCATCTCGGATTTTCCCAAGATTTTCAGCTTCATTCTTGCTTGGCGCTGTTAGTCGAACCAATTCGCAACCTGCATCAATCATTCGAATCGACTGTTCAACCGATTTTTCGGTCTCCATAGTATCGGTTGTTGTCATGGACTGTAAGCGAAGGGGGTTTGTTCCGCCTATTTTAAGTCTCCCAATAGATACTTCACGTGTTGGAATTCGTTTTCTTGACAAGAACTCTAAACAATATTTCATTATTACAAAACTAACAAAGTATTATTTAGTTTGTTGTTTTGTCAAAAATTGTGCGCGATTCAAATAGAAATTCCGAAGAATTTTATGGTATTACATCAACGACACATCGTACAGAATAACCATTTCCTTTTTCGTTAAGCTTTCCTACAATCCCACTCTCTAATTCATTAATTACCGCTGGATAGTTGTAAGCAAGACCAATTCGATAGGCATAGTTAGGATTTAAATCCTGATTCAAAGAGGTTGATGTCCAAAAATTAGTGTATTTACCCTTACTCTTTCCATCAATCCAATGTGACATTGGTGAAAGGCTTACGTATCTACTTCCAACTGGTTTTGCGTTAAACATATTTGCTGTATGTTCCTCAAAATGCTGATACGTCTCCCATCCTGATTTTGCCATTATTTTTCTCGGTGTTGCGTTTGCCCCTCCAAGTGAATTAACGAAGCCTGTCCATTCAAAAACAGTTGGAATGTGGGTCCCCGTTGGAGCTAAACCACGCTTATCCACAACGGCATACCAATTATACAAAATCGTCTTTGTATCAACTCCGTTCTCATCTTCATAATAACACCAGGCCGAAATTTCATTTTGGTATGCATAATACCACTCTTGTTCTGTTTGAGCATGCATGATTTTCTCTCCATTCTTAAATCTTTTCACAGAAAGATTACTCGTCATCCATTCAAGTTTATTAATAGTGATTAGTTTATACATATTCCCATCGATGTCTTTTACTGTTTGTGCAAAAGCAAAACTTAGGGAAAGAATTGAGGCAACAAATAGAAAAATTACTATCTTCATAATTCAAAGAATAAAATACTATAATCAGTTTTATGAAAAGCGTTACTAAAACTAGTTTTATAGTTTACTTATTTTTCCTCCACATTTGTACGAGCTTTCTAAGTCAAATACATCAAATAGATGTACAAAAATATCGTTTGAATATTCATGTTACAGATACATACGATACAATTAATGTCCTCGAAACTGTTTCATTTTTTTGGAAAGACCAAACTAAAGAGCCGTGCTTAAATCTTACATCTGTTAAGAAGAATGGAAATGGAATGAAGATTAAAAGCATTAAAAAAGGAAATAAAAAAATAGATTTTATCCACAAAATGGATACGATATATATAACTGGCCTGACATATTCCGAAGAGTTATTTGAGCTTGAAATCAACTACTCTGGTGTTCCTGCCGACGGATTAGTTATCGGTGAAAACAAATATGGAAACCGAACTTTTTTTGGTGATAATTGGCCTACCCGCGCTCAAAATTGGATTGCTTGTAACGACCATCTTTCGGATAAAGCAAAAGTCTATTTTTCCGTTATCGCTCCCGCTCATTATCAAATAATTGCCAATGGGGTTCATGAATCGACAACAACGTTATCGGAAAAAGAAAAAATTTGGAATTATTATTCAGATATTGAAATTCCTACAAAGGTAATGGTTGTTGGAATTGCTAATTTTTCAGTAAAGTGGAACAACGAAAATTATATTTCCAGTTGGGTATATCCTGAAAACGAAAAGGGCGGGTTTTACGACTTCGATCTCGCACCATCAATTTTGGATTTTTTTGTGAATTATATTGCCCCTTATCCATTTTCAACACTGGCAAATGTGCAATCAACTACAAGATTTGGAGGAATGGAAAATGCCGGTTGTATCTTTTACGATGAAAATGCGATTAACGGAACACGAAGCTGTGAAGCACTTCTTGCTCACGAAATTGCACATCAATGGTTTGGAAATTCAGCAACGGAAAGTGATTGGCCCCACTTGTGGTTGAGTGAAGGGTTTGCAACCTATCTGACCTTAATCTACCAAGAAAAGGTTAGGGGAAATGAGTTATTCAGACAAGAATTGGAACAGGATCGAAAACAAATAATTTCTTTTTCAAAGTCATATCCTAATCCAGTAATAGATTCTACGCAAAAGAATTTAATGAACTTATTGAACGCAAATTCATATCAAAAAGGAAGTTGGATTCTGCACATGCTTCGCAATAAAGTAGGTGATAAAACCTTTCAAACTATACTTCAAACGTATTATTCAAGCTATAAATTCTCTAATGCTTCAAGTGCTGATTTTGCGCGCGTTGCAGAACAGGTTTCCGGAATAGAGTTAAAGTCTTTCTTTACTCAATGGTTGAGAATGCCTGGAATTCCTCAATTATCCGCTCGGTTAAGTTTAAAGAAAAAAAACATGACTGGCTTGATTATTCAACTACAAAAGAATGTGGTTTATGAATTCCCTTTACAACTAAAAATCAACTTTGCAGATGGGTCCTCAATTATAGAAACGATAAATATATCAGAGAAAGTAACGAAAATAAATAAATCGTATTCAAAAAAAATCAGTTCTTTTGTGTTAGATCCCAACGTTAAATTATTATTCGAAGAAGTGAGATAATATGAGTGAACTAAATTATACCAAAGCTTTTGAAGAACTACAACTAATTGTGGCTGAAATGGAAAATGGAAAAATCTCTGTTGACGATTTAGCAATTAAAGTAAAGCGCGCTGCGGAATTAGTAAAAATCTGCAAAAATAAACTTTCCGAAACTGAAGGAGACGTTCAAAAAATATTAAGCGATTTGGACGAAAATGAGTGATGTCATTTCACAAGGTGATACGTCTTAGAATTTATCCGAATTAAATACAATCCATTAGGTAAGGTTTCTGTATTAAGGGTAATTCCGTGCACAAAATTTGAGCTAAAAAGAACTTGTCCGAATTGATTCAT
>VGFL01000002.1 GCA_016868915.1 Bacteroidota bacterium
TTATTAATTATTTGTTCCACTTCCAAAGGAGTCAAATTCAGTAAACAAGATAAATCTCTCCAGCTTTCAATGCTAAAAAAAGTTAGAGCTCTTGAGTCAATATTTGAATTTGAGTATTGAAAAATTTCCCGGTTTGAAGTGAATAACATTTTACGTATTTCATCTTTGTCGCCATTTATATGCGCAAAAGATCTGAGCCATATTCTGCTTCCATCAATCATATTTTAAAAAATTAAAAACTGCCGGTCGCTATCTCTGTTGGCGATTGCGGGAATGCGGAGCGTTCCCGCGATCGGAGATCAAATCCTCTCTTTTTTAAATGGATTGCGGAACACAATCGCTAATCGTACCATGCGACTCATATTTTAGACCGGCAGTTTGTGTTAAAACGGAGGTTCTTCATCCTCCAACTCTTTCAATCTGTCTTTAATAATTCGTAGATGCGGATTGGAAGGAATAAATGAAATAAAACTTCCATAAGGTAAATTGTGCCTAACAGATGTTCGTCCAATGTATCCGTTTCGATTCTTAGCCACATCAATTTCAATTATATTCTTAGTTGGAATACTGTTTTCATCTTCCAAAAAACCATAATATTCAGCTCGATACAAGAATAAAATTTTATCCGCATCTTGTTCAAACGACCCTGATTCGCGTAAATCACTCAAAATTGGTCTTCTATCACCTCCTCTCGTTTCACAACTTCTACTTAGTTGGCTTGTAGCAATAATGCACACATTTTTTTCTCTTGCCAAATTTTTTAATTCTCTACTTATATATCCCAATTCTAGGTCACGTTGATAGCGATATCGGTACGAACCTAGTAATTGTAGAAAATCAATGTAAATCACCCTAACTCCCTTTTCTTCAATATATTTTTCACATAGATGACGAAATGCATGTATACTTTTTATGACTTCATCACTTATATAAATTGGTAAGTTTTCAATATCTGATTTTACTCGCTCAATCCTTCGCCACTGAACTACAGAAAGACTATTGTTTTTAAAATATTTGTATTCCACCTCCGATAAGGAAGATAATAAATTCAACATAAAATGTTCCTTTCCGGTGTCCAACGCAAAATACAAAACTGGAAACTTCCTAGCGCCCTCAATAGCTAGGTAATTCAAAAACTTTGTTTTACCCATTCCTGGTCTTGCTCCAATGATAATAAATTCACCTAATCCAAATCCACCCGTTATATCATCGAGATATGAGATATTACTTTTGTATTCAAAATTTTTTTGGTCAATTTTCAACGATGAGATCGAATCAGCCATTAAATCACCAAAAACAGTTGGTTCTGTCAAATCATTTATTGCCAAATGTTGATTCTCTGCTAATAGTTCTGACAATTTATCAAAAACAAAGGCGTCTGAAAAGCTTTGGTTTTCGCAAATATCTTGTAGACGTTTCCGAAACTTCAAATTATTTTCCATCAAATAATTATTTAAAAATCACTATCCAAAAAGTCGTCAGAAAACATCCCCATGGATTTATTTTCTTCATACCTTCTTACGGAATTGCTGATCTTTTCTAACTTTGATGCGTACTCAGCTTTATCAAATGAAGCTACATTTCTTGAATGAATCTTAATTCTATCGGCGATCGATTTTGCATTTACTCCCGCTCCTAAAAATGTGAAAATCCATTTTTTTGTCTCGTTTAATCGATCAATATTTTTAGCGATTTGTTCATAGGTATATTTACGTGAAGAATTTTCATAACCATCCGTTAAAATTACGATTACTACTGTTGCTTTATCTTCATTTATTTCATTTCCATATTTCTCTTCAATTGAGTAAATTGTATGCCCGATAGCATCTAATAGTGATGTTGAGGAGCCTGGTTTGTAATTTTCTCTATTCAATAATGGAATTTCCTCCACTTTACCAAAACGGATAATATCAAATACCTCATCTTCAAAATAGGTTACTGACACCACATATTCATTTTGAGGAAATTCTTCCTTTAGTTTTTTAATCGTCTTCAATTGGGAATTAAATCCTTCGATTGTTTCATTTTCAAGACCCGACATTGATCCGCTTTGATCCACTACGAAGTGGTAAATTGTTTTGTTGTTCATTTTTATTTGTTTTTAATTATTCATTTTTATTTCTTGTTCAAGAGTGTCCTTACAAATAGTTAAAATTTCATTCATACTTACTTTTTCCCTGGCGTGAGAAAAGTAAATCTATTGTTAACCAGTGTATACATTATCTTGTCTTCAAATCTTATTTCTTTAAAATAATCGTAAAAAAAGCTAAAACACTCCTTCTTGACTTTCGATTAAAATAGTTTCCATAGTCAACCAAAAGCTCTTCCAACATCTCTCAATTTTTGACAAAAATTGCAACTTTAAATCTTTTCAAAACAAATGATTCTTGGTTCTTCTCGTTTTTGCCTCAACAGAGGGGAATTGGCAAAGGATATGCCACAACGAAAAAATGAATATTTTAGATAATTTATTCCAATTTTTATATTAATTATTAATTTTATATAGTAAAATTTTATATTTAAATATTTTGAAAATTCTTATATCTTGGCACGCTTATAATCAAGATTTTGCCTCTGGTCAAGTGGTAGACGATGGCCCCACCAATTCATTTCATCGGTATTTTTTCAAACATGATAAGCACATTATTCTTTCTGCAGAAAAAGAAGAAGATTTGCGCGCTATGCATCTCAGAAGTCATTTAGTTAAAATGTATACTGATCGGAATATTGAAATTCGTTATATGGATTTGAGTGACCCGATTGATCATGCAGAAATACAATCTAAAATCCATCCGTTTTTGGCAGAACTAAAAGACGATGAAATAGATATTTTTGTTTCTCCAGGAACGCCAGCTATGCAAGTAGTTTGGTACCTTTCACACATGTCTTTAAATCTAAAAACTACTCTTTATCAAACGCGACCGGCAAAATTTACGGTAAAAAAAGATCGCCCTGAATTGATCAAAATAAGGATGGAACGCTCCGCTCTTGGAATGACTGCCTTATATCACCAACAAGACATAAAGAAATCTAGCTCTGATAATTATTTTACTACGCCAGGAATTGAAAAAATATACGAAAACGCCCGCAAAGTTGCTTTAACTGACGAAGTTTCTGTTTTAATTCTCGGAGCGAGTGGAACGGGAAAGGAAAATCTCGCAAAATACATACACACGAATTCCATTCGATCCAATAAACCCTATATTGCTATAAACTGTTCGGCCTTCAGCGATACCCTTCTTGAATCTCGTTTGTTTGGTTATAGAAAAGGTGCATTTACAGGGGCAGATAAAGACAGCGAAGGATTGTTTGAGTTGGCAAATGAAGGAACTCTTTTTTTGGATGAAATTGGTGATATTTCGCCCTACATGCAACAATCACTACTTAGAGTTTTACAAGAAAAAGAAATTATGCCTTTGGGAGGTAAAGGAAAAAAAATTGACGTTCGAATCATTGCAGCAACGAATCAAAACTTAGTAAAACGTTGTGAGGAAGGATATTTTCGCTGGGATTTGTATTACCGATTATCCGTTGTAGAATTGGATTTACCAACCTTAATACAACGAGGAAAAGCAGACCTAAAACAAATGATTGATTTCTTCCTAACGCAAAAGAAAAAACAATTGAGAAAACCGCAAAAATTAGCTTTCACCAAATCAGCATTGGAAGTTCTTCTGAATTACTCCTATCCTGGTAATGTTAGAGAATTGGAAAATATCATTTCACGGCTTTATGTTTTTAACGACGAAAAAGTAACAGATGATGTATTGCCAAAACGTCTAAGGCAAGAACCAACTGAAAAGCCCATGCATTGGGAGTATATTGAAAAAGAACATATTAAAAAAGTGTTGGCTCATTTTAAAGGGAATAAACGGCAAAGTGCTCTAGCAATTGGCTGGACAATTAATACCTTAAATGCCAAGATTGAAAAGTATGAATTAATCCAAAATTTAGATGTTTGGAAAAACTAAAATTAGGTACTCCAAAAATAAAAATCACTCATTCACCACCCATGACGTCACTAGCTTGGCTCTAATTATTTCACCAATGTGATTTTTATCATCTAAAGGCAAGTTGAGAAGATCTTTTTTGATTATTTTTGAATATGGAGCTTGGTCAAGGTATACTCCGGAAGGAATCTTGTTTTGAAGTCGTATGTAACCGTTTGTTACCTTATCTCCATTGATTTCACCTGGATTTACCGGAAGATGTTCCGTTATCAAGAGATTTGGAATGTGCTTCGTGTTTTCCAAAATTTTGAGAATACTTTCATTACTCAAATGCTGTAGTACTTGCCTGATAATACATAAATCAACTTGGGGAATTTTAGCTTTAGGAGACGAGGCATCCAAACACAAAAAATGGATCTTTTCAGTTTGGTAATTTTTATTCAAATGATCAATCAAGGATGGAACAACATCCAATCCTGTATAATCGACATCCACTCTTTTCAGCAATGCACCAGTTACATTAAAATCACCGCAGCCAATTTCACAAACTGTTTTGACGTTATTTTCTTTGATAAAACTATAAACTGCATCAATATAGACTTGAATATCTTTGAAATAAGTTCCTTCTCCCGAATAAAAATCTTCTCCGCCTTCTCCGCCCCACTGATGCGTATCATAAATCTTAGAAAATATTTCCTTATTTGATCGATTTCTGTTCAGAATATCTGAAATATAACGTTTCATCGTTTGAATCATACGACTAATTTTACACGAGTTACCAAAATAAGAAACTAAAAATCAAACTTAATTCCTTGTGCCAGAGGTAAACTATCAGAATAATTGATCGTATTGGTTTGACGCCGCATGTATATTTTCCAAGAATCAGAACCTGATTCTCTTCCTCCACCTGTTTCTTTTTCGCCACCAAAAGCACCACCAATCTCAGCACCTGAAGTTCCGATATTAACGTTAGCAATACCACAATCTGAACCTGCCTGGGATAAAAATGCTTCGGCTTCTTTTAAATTATTTGTCATTATTGCCGATGAAAGTCCTTGAGGAACACCATTTTGCATACGAATTGCATTTTCCAATTCTCCAGAATATTTCATGATATATAAAATCGGGGCAAAGGTTTCGTGTTGAACAATTTCAAAATGATTTTCTGCTTCAATAATCGCAGGTTTCACATAACATCCTGACTCATAACCAGCTCCAGACAAAACACCACCTTCAACGAGAACTTTACCACCTTCTGCTTTTGCTTTTTCAATCGCATTCAAATATGCGGAAACTGCATCTTTATCAATCAACGGTCCCACGTGGTTTGACTGATCCAACGGATCTCCAATTTTTAATTGGTCATATGCCTTAACCAATGCTTCTCTTACTTTATCGTAGATAGAGTCGTGAATAATCAATCTACGTGTGGATGTACATCGTTGACCTGCCGTTCCAACAGCTCCAAATACAGCTCCCGGTACAACCATTTTTAAATCGGCAGTTTGCGTGATAATAATTGCATTATTTCCTCCTAACTCCAATAAAGAACGACCCAATCTTGCTCCAACAGCTGCTCCAACTGATTTACCCATGCGAGTAGATCCAGTGGCTGAAACCAAAGGAATACGTGTGTCTTCAGCCATCAATTTTCCGATTTCAGCGCCTCCAATTACAACATTTGAAACACCTTCAGGAACGCCATTCGCATCAAAAACTTCTCTCGTAATTTGTTGACAAGCAATCGCAGTAATTGGCGTTTTTTCAGATGGTTTCCAAATACAAACATCACCACAAACCCATGCTAAAGCTGTATTCCAATTCCAAACGGCAACCGGAAAATTAAACGCTGAAATGATTCCAACTATTCCGAGCGGATGATATTGCTCATACATTCTGTGCCCTGGTCTTTCTGAATGCATTGTTAATCCATATAACTGACGCGATAATCCAACTGCGAAATCACAAATATCAATCATCTCTTGTACCTCACCTAATCCTTCTTGAAGGGATTTCCCCATTTCGTAAGAAACAAGTTTTCCGAGTGGTTCTTTATAAAAACGAATTCTTTCCGCCAATTGACGAACTACCTCTCCCCTTTTCGGAGCTGGAATCATTCTCCACTCTTTAAATGCCTCTTGCGCTTTTGAAACCACTGATTGGTAATCAGCTTCTGTTGCGGAATATACTGTTGCAATTAATTTCCCATCCACCGGAGAAAATGAGTCAATTCGCTCTCCGACAGTTTTAAACCATTTCCCCCCTGTAGAGGCACCATAATTTTCTGGTTCTATTCCTAATTGTTCAAGAATTTGGACGATATCTGTTTTATTCACAACTACTGACATACGATTAATTTGATAGCAAAGATACTAGCAAATTTTAATTGAGAAAAACGATGATGTGAATTATCTAAAGCTAAAATTTAATGTTGAAGCGATTCGAAAAATCCTTATAGTGCTACAAGTAAAAAACGTAACGAAATAACACTTTAAAAAGTCCTTTAGAATTCATCTATCATGATAAAAATTTCAATTCACAAAATTTGTGATTAGCTTTGCTTTATGATACAACATACTTTTTTTAGAAGGCTGTTTTATTACCTAATTGGGGTTGGAATCGGATTAATCTTTGTTTTTTTTATCTTTAAAAATAAAGGTTGTAGTTGGTTACCACAAAATAAAGTCAAAGAAACAATCACCCATAAAATAATACTTAACGGTTCTAAAAAAATTTCTGCTACCAACATAAAAAAAATACTTGAAAAATCAACCGTAAATTTTGATAAAAGCAATAAAAAGACTCCGCTTAAAACATATTTTTTTGAATCAACAGGAAGTAAAGATGGATTTTGTGTTTCTTTTTATTCAGACTCTTATTTCGCGGTAATTCATGACAATATAAACGACCTACAGACTTTTAAAACGGATACTTTCCTTAAAATTATAAATCTACCAGAGATGAATGCCTCTCTTTTCAATTTTGAAGTATCTCAACCACTTATAACGTCATTAAAAAAAATTAATTTCACAAGAGAGAATTATTCAAACACTCTATTACAAAATGCTTATATATCCTGTAATCTTAATAAAAACAACAATTCAGAAGCCTCATTTCTGATTACAGATAATACAGATTCAACATTTTTAATCTTTACTTGGAAAGAAGTTATGCTTACGCCGAAAAGCATTCATAGAAATGTTAAAACTATCCATTAGAAATGATTTCATAAATAACGATAAACAATAATTAATACCAACAAATAGCTATATTTGAAATATGGAATTTTCAGCAGTACAAATTGCAGAATTAGTGAATGGAAAAATTGAGGGTGACTCTACCGTTTGCGTCAATACTTTGGCCAAAATAGAAGAAGGCCATATTGGTGCTCTATCCTTTTTAGCGAATCCCAAATATGAAGAATTTATTTACACCACAAAATCATCAGTTTGTATCGTGAATGATTCTTTTTTGCCTTCTAAATCACTCCCTGAAAGTTTAACCCTGATAAAGGTTGAAGATGCCTATTCTTGTTTTGCCAAGCTACTTGAACTTTATAGTCAAATTTCAAAGAAAAAACCTGGAATCGAAAGTCCTGTCAATATTTCTGAAAGTGCAAAACTTGGAAAAGATATACACGTTGGCGCATTCAGCTATATTGCTGATTACACCAAAATAGGTGATAAGGTCATTATTTATCCGCAAGTTTTTATTGGTGATAATGTTGAGATCGGAGAGAATTCAATAATTCATCCCGGAGTAAAAATATACAACGATTGTAAAGTTGGTAAAAATTGTATTATTCATGCAGGAACTATTATTGGAGCGGATGGATTTGGGTTTGCCACTGATGAAAACGGTATCTTTCAAAAAGTACCGCAAATAGGAAATGTAGTCATTGAGGACAATGTTGAAATTGGTTCAAACACAACTATTGACAGAGCCACAATGGGGTCAACGTTCATTCGCTCAGGTTCTAAAATTGATAATTTATGTCAAATTGCGCACAATGTAGATTTTGGATCAAACTCTGCTATGGCAGCACAGGCAGGTATTGCAGGATCAGCTAAAATTGGAAATCGAGTTTTGATTGGGGGACAAGCAGGAATAAGTGGGCATTTACACATTGCAGATGAGACCAAAATTGTAGCTCAATCAGGTATACCCTCTACTGTCAAAAAAGCTGAAACATTAATGGGTTCTCCTGGGATTCCAATTGAGGACTTTAAGAAATCATATTTTGGTTTTCGAAAACTTCCAATAATTTTGAATAAAATTCAAGAATTGGAAAAAAAAATTAACGATATTTCTACAGAAAATAAATAACTAAAATGGCAGATTATCAACACACTCTCAGTGGTATTGTAAAAATAATGGGAATAGGTCTTCACACAGGCGAAAAAGTAAATTTAGAGATTCACCCAGCACCCGAAAATTCTGGTTTTAATTTTCAGCGCATTGACCTACCTAACAAACCACAAATAAAAGCAGACGTTGATTTTGTAATTTCGACAGATCGTGGAACTACTTTGGAACAAAATGGTGCTCGAGTATATACAACCGAACACGTTCTTGCGGCATTGGTGGGATGTGGGGTTGATAACGCTTTAATTCAACTCGATGCTCCTGAGATTCCTATAATGGATGGAAGCTCCTTGCCTTTTGTTCACGCTATCCAACATGTTGGGATTGTTCAACAAGAAGCCCAACGAGAATATTTTGAGCTTTCAGAAAATATACCCTGGGAGGATTTAGATAAAGGAATTGAATTTTTAGCCATTCCTGATATAAATTATAGAATTACAGTAATGGTTGATTATAAATCACCGGTGCTAGGTACTCAGCATGCAAGCATGTATCACCTCGGAGAATTTAACGACCAAATCGCGTCATGCAGAACTTTTGTGTTTTTGCGTGAACTTGAGTTTTTAGCAAGCAATAATTTAATTAAAGGAGGAGATTTAGACAATGCAATCGTTCTAGTTGACAAAGCAGATGTTCCTCAAGAGGAGTTAAATCGATTAGCTAAATTACTAGGCAAAGAAAGTCTGAAAATCTCGATTGACGGAATCGGCCTTCTGAATAGCACCAAACTTCAATACGAAAATGAGCCTGCTAGACATAAATTATTAGATATTGTAGGTGACTTAGCACTGGTTGGAAAATCCATAAAAGCACATATTTTAGCAGCAAGACCCGGTCATTCCGGAAATGTTCGATTTGCAAAAGTATTAAAAGAGCAAATTAAAAAACAAGGTGGTGATGTACGTAAATTTGATTTAACAAAAGAACCACTATACACTATAAACGATATAGAAAAGATGTTACCGCATCGCTATCCATTTTTAATGATTGATAAAATCATGGAGATTAGTGAAAATTCAATTATCGGAGTGAAAAATATCACTGCAAATGAACCTATTTTCACGGGACATTTTCCAGGAAATCCCATTTTTCCCGGTGTTCTTCAATTGGAAGCTATGGCTCAGACAGGTGGAATTTTTGCTTTAAGTAAAGTTGAGGATCCTCACCTTTATTCAACCTATTTTATGAAGATTGATAAAGTAAAATTTAAACAAAAAGTTCTCCCAGGAGATACTGTTGTATTTGAATTAAACTTGATTTCTCCTCTTCGTAGAGGACTAGTTGAAATGGGCGGAAAGGCATACGTAAATGGAAAAGTTGTTTGTGAGGCCGAGATGCTAGCGCAAGTTATTAAAGATAAATCGGAATGATTAGTAATTTAGCTTCTGTTTCTACAACTGCAGAAATTGGGGACAATGTGCAAATTGATCCCTTCGCAATGATTCATGCCAATGTAAAAATTGGAGCAAATACGAAGATTCATTCAAATGTATCCATATATCCTAATACAACAATTGGAGAAAATTGCGAGATTTTTCCCGGAGCTGTAATTGGTGTAATCCCGCAGGATTTAAAATTTAATGGAGAAAATACAACAGTAACAATTGGTAACAATACCATAATTCGCGAATGTGTCACTATTCATCGAGCAACAAAAGATAAGTGGAATACTGCAGTTGGTGAGAATTGCTTATTAATGACTTACGTTCATGTTGCGCATGACTGTCAGATTGGTAATAACGTTATTTTAGCAAGTTATGTCGGTCTGTCAGGACATGTAAAGATTGATGATTTTGCCATACTTGAGGGAAAAGTTGCCGCTCAACAATTCACGCATATTGGAGCCCATACCTTTATCGGTGGAGCCTCATTAATTCGAAAAGATATTCCACCTTTTATAAAGGCGGCAAGAGAACCGTTGGGCTTTGTTGGAGTAAATTCTGTTGGGCTTCGAAGAAGAGGATATTCAGACGAAAAAATAAAAGAGATTGAGGATATTTACCGTGTACTTTATGTTCAAAATAAGAATATCACAAAAGCAATAGACCACGTACGAAACACAGTGCCTGAAAGCGAAATAAGGAAAACCATCCTTGATTTTATCGAATTGTCTGATAAGGGAGTTATACGTGGAATGATCTGATTTGGATTCTGTGTCGTGTTGAGATTTAAAGTTTATGTTTATCATCTAATAAATCCATAATTGTTTTGACTGGACTAAAAACCTCTGAAGGAATTTCCACAAAAACTGATGTCCATTGAGCCATTGAGCCATTCCACAAACCTGGCCTCTCAATATACTGAATCATTTTACCTTGATAAGTTTTAGAAACTATAAAATAGGTTTCATGATCCGCAAATTGCGTTAAATCATATTTTTTATCAGTAAAATCTTTTACAGAAGCAACGATCATCACCGGATTAAAATGAGTACTTTTCTCTAACAAATCTTGTTGATTCTTATTAGATAAAATTTGAGTCTCTTCAACAATTTGTTTGGTTAAAAATCCACTTTTATTTTTCACCCAGTAGGGGCCTCCTCCCTGTTGGCCACTATTCGTTACCATACCACAAATTCGCAAGGGTCTATTTATTAAGGCTAAAATTTGCTCCGAAGTTTTTATTGAATCAATATGATCAGAATCATAAAAATGATACATTTCATTTAATCTCAATAATGCCTCTTTTGTGGGATTTTTCCAAATCTTCTTAAACTCTTTATTAATTTGAAGAGTAAGATTTAACAATCTATTCCACACATCAATCGAATTCTGACTTTTTGAAGAATGTTGAACGTTATCAATATTTCTTATTAAAATATAATCAGCATCTACTCTATTTAAATTTGTCAACAACGCCCCATGCCCAGATGGTCTTGTAAGAAATTGATTCTCTGAAATTTTAATAGGATTAAAATAAGAATCAAAAATAATTGAATCGGTTTCTTTATATTGTTCCGAAAATTGAACTTTTGATAAATCATCCACTAAAACCTTTGAAATGGATTGCATTATCTCGTTTTCAAATTCTCGTTGAATTGTAAAATGAAAATCAATCTTTTGAATGCCTAATTTTAACCCTTGAATAATTGAATCTTGAAATGGATTTGATGTTCCATCAACACCAAGATGAAAAGGTATAAGTCCTTTGGGTAATCGAGCATAATTAAGTCCTCTTTCGGAAAAAATAAATTTTATTAAATCCTCGAGTGAAAGTTGATTTCCTTCAAAAGCAATTCTGAGTTGACTATCAATATTTTTATAAAATGCGAAATTGGCTACTGATTCACTGAACTGCTTAATTTCCTTTTTAGTCAGATCAAAATCATTTAGATAATCAAATAAACTCTGAAACATGCGTGATCCGGCTCCAGAGGCCGGAATAAATAATGAAATAGATTCATTTACAACCTCGCGGGTTTTTATTTCAGGTAATGGAATAATGCCGTTATTTAAGATACAGGGCTTAATCAATTGTATTTCAGGAAGTCCTGATTTTAATTTTTCACGTTGTTGGTCAATATTTTTTTGCTCTGAATTATCCATTATGGATATTGGTTACTTTTGTTTGTGAATTTACTCTTCGAAATTATAAATTATTATTTAATAGCTCAAGGCAGACATGGTACTCATTCGCCATTTGCCTACGATTTCATTGATAAATGTGTCAGAGTTCATCTAGACCAAAAATTTAGTGCAAAAAGAGACTCGCTTTTTTCAGAATTAAAATACTCAAATGAAATAATTACTGTTCAAGATTTTGGTGCTGGATCAAAAAAAATGGGCAAACAAAGAGGAATTCCCTCCATTTTTAAGAACAGTTCTTCAAAAGGAAAATATGCTGATTTACTTTATCGAATAAGCAACTTTTACAAACCTCAAAAAATATTAGAACTTGGAACATCTCTTGGTGTTGGTACAATTCACTTACAAGCAGGCAACAGGAAAAGTGAAATAATTACAGTTGAAGCATGTAAGGAAACGCTAGCAATAGCTCAAAAAAACTTTAAACAATTTGATTTCAATATCAAAACAATTAATTCTACTTTCCAACAGTATATTGAGCAATTAAACGAGGAAAAATTTGATTTAATTTACATCGATGGCCATCACGATGGCGATTCTCTTCTCTTGTATCTAGAAAAACTAATACCATTCATTCACAATGATACAATTGTACTATTGGACGATATTCGATGGAGTAATTCCATGATTAATGCGTGGAAAATAATTTGTAAATCAGAATTTTACCACGTTTCTATTGAATTACTCAGAATGGGATTAATTACCCCGAGAAAACAACAAACTAAACAACATTTCGTATTGAGGTATTAACGCCCGGAATGAACAGTAAACCAGTGGGCCAATCGCAATTTTGAATTTATTCGAATATCCTCCCAAAAGAGATTGATATCTCCCGAATGAAAATCATCCATACTGAAAGCTAAGTACTTGAATGGGAAATTTGGCGTGGTGATCCATAAAGCACCGTCTATTAAGGTAGTAGAGAAACTTTTTCTGTATATTTTTCCGTTCTTAAATAAAAACCCCTTGTGTTCACTTTTATCTGAAAATTGAGTCAAATCCCAAGTAATAGGATTTATTACTGATTTTCCTCTATACCATTTTTCATATTGTTTTTTGTTAATTTTTTTTTTGAAAGTATTCCACGTTACAAAGCCATTAACTTCCGTAGGAGTTTTCATTAATCGTAAAGAGGAGTACATATTTGTATCAATTCCAATTCCCGGAATGTAGGCAGCAACTAATTTTTTTTGAATTTCAGTTCCGTCAAATAAATCCTTCAAAAGCAATGATATAAGCGTTGAACCTTGGCTGTGGCCCGCTAAAATAATTGGTCTCCCATTGTTGTAATTTTCCAAATAATATAAGAATGCGGCTTTAACATCAGAATAGGCCAATAGTAAGGATTCTCTTCCGCCGTTATCGAGCTTTTCGTATGCTCGAATGTGGGCCTGCCTGTAAAATGGTGCAAAAAGTCTACCGCTTTCGGCCCATGCCGAAGCTTGATATTTCACGGCATAATTTAAAACTTTTGAGCGCTGTTCCGAATGACTAATATCGATATTATTGGTCGTATCTTTAGCATTTATCAATAATGTTGGGTAAACATAGAAAACATCCGCTTTTTCAATCCATGACGAATCCTGAATAAACATTTTTAATTGATTGTTTTGAAAATTTGGTAGAACAGCCCAATTTTTAGTATCTGTGTAATCAATGGGTTGGGCATTGAAATCTATGCTCGTTATGAAACATGATATAATTATAATCTGTAATTTCGCAAAAAATCTCACCGTTTTTAATTTAGATGAACAAAAATAATATTCATATCTCTTGTCTACGCATATTATGGTTTGTAATAATAATATTTATTTTTTTTAACGCTAGAACACAAAATAATACAAAACCTAAAGTTGATTCAATTATAAGTCAAAACGGCTGGAAACATAAATTTATTTACCAACTCACAGGAACACAGTCGTCGTTTGTAAATTGGAATGCTGGTGGTAGGAATAATCTTTCATTAATTGGTACGGTTATCACAGGTAATTATTACTCAAAAGGCGCATCGAAATGGTCAACCGATTTAACTCTATCCTTAGGAGGAATAAAATATCTTGATAATATTGTTGGAAACTCACTACAAAAAACAGATGATAAAATAGATTTAAGTAGTATCTACGGACAAAAAATTACCAAATATTTATTTTTTTCATTAAATATGGGATTTAGAACTCAATTTCTTGACGGTTTTAACCTCCCAAATGATTCAATTCGAGTTTCAACTTTTTTAGCCCCCGGATATTTGAACCTCGCCTTTGGAATTGACTTCATAAAAAATGATAAATTTTCTATATTTGCCTCCCCTTTTGCATTCAAAGGAACTATTGTTGGTGACCAAAAACTTGCTGATTCAGGTGCTTTCGGGGTGGATAAGGCAATTCTTGATTCACAAGGAAATATAATTTCCGGAGGAAGAAATTTTCGAGAAGAATATGGCGCTTACATAAAGGCTAAGTGGAATAAAACCATCATGAAGAATATTGAATTAAAATCTAGATTAGAATTATTCAGTAATTACATAATCAATCCAGAAAATATAGATGTAAATGCGGAATTGATCCTTTTGTTTAAAATCAATAAATTATTTTCCGCAACTACTCAATTTAACTTGATATATGATGATGATATAAAAATAAAAGATCGATTTGGAAAAACTGGACCGAGAACCCAGTTTAAATCTGTTTTAGGAATTGGTGTGTACTATAAAGTAGAAAATCCCTAAACTTAAATTAAAATGGAATGTTAACTTTGCAATGATACATTTTTTCAAAATCAATCACAACATAAGCGAATCAAATGAATAAACCAGAAAGAATAAAATGTCTAATCATCGGCTCAGGACCAGCAGGTTATACTGCAGCGATTTATGCTGCTCGTGCTGATATGAAACCAGTGCTATATCAAGGAATGCAACCAGGAGGTCAATTAACAACCACCAATGAAGTTGAAAATTTTCCAGGTTACCCAAATGGAATAACTGGGCCTGAAATGATGACTGAATTAGAGACACAAGCAAAAAGATTTGATGCAGATATCCGGTTTGGTTTTATAACAAAGGTTGATTTAACTGGTGCAATTCACAAATGCTGGACTGACGATGGCCATGAAATTCACAGTGATACTATAATAATTTCAACTGGTGCTTCGGCTAAGTATTTAGGCTTACCAAGTGAGCAAAAATACCTTGAATTAGGTGGTGGAGTTTCGGCTTGCGCTGTTTGCGATGGTTTCTTTTATCGCGGTCAAGAGGTAATCATCGTTGGTGCGGGTGACTCCGCTTGCGAAGAAGCACATTATCTCGCTAAACTGTGCACGAAAGTTACGATGTTGGTAAGAAAAAGCGAATTTAGAGCTTCAAAAATTATGGCTTCAAGAGTTAAAAACACTCCAAATATTGAAATTTTATTCAATACTGAAACTGATGAAGTACTAGGTGATGGAGTTGGTGTTACAGGTGTTCGAGTCAAAAATACTTTATCTGGTGAAAAATTTGAAATTCCTTGCAAAGGATTTTTTGTCGCAATCGGACATAAACCCAATACAGATATCTTCAGTAATTTTATAAATTTAGATGAAACAGGCTACATAAAATATGAGCAACCAGGTACAACGAAAACAAATGTCCCTGGGGTATTTGTTGCAGGGGATGCAGCAGACAAAACCTACAGACAAGCTGTAACTGCAGCTGGAACAGGTTGTATGGCAGCATTAGATGCAGAACGGTATTTAGCAGCATTGGAACATTAATTAACAAGACATGGAAAATCAAGAAAATCAAATGAATATTGAGCTATCAGAAGAAGTAGCTTTGGGAGTGTATTCTAATCTTGCAATAATTACTCATTCTCCTGCAGAGGTAGTTTGCGATTTTATTCAAATTATGCCAGGAATGCCAAAAGGCAAAGTCCGTTCTCGTGTTATAATGACTCCAGAAAATGCCAAACGTTTTCTTCAAGCTTTAACGGATAATATTGAAAAATACGAGGAAAATTTTGGTAAGATTTCCGATTCAAATAATGGAAAATTACCCCCTATGAATTTTGGAACACCAAGTACAATGGCCTAAAACCATATTTATATTTTCTTATAAAGTTCCTTCTTTTTGGTTTCAAAATAGACCGAAATATAAAGAAATTCAAATGAATTATCCTAGTGATTTTAAAAAATTGCGAATTTCACAAATTGAAATTTTGTGGATTTGAATTTTGATTTTGAATTTGTTCAATTCTATCCTAATTTTAATACGTTTTTATAATATTCAGCGCTATGAAAATAACTGAAATTCAACGAATCGATGAAATTACCCCGGAAAAATTCAAATCAGATTTTTTACAAACCAACACACCATTGATTTTTAGGACTTTTTCAGAAAGTTGGCAGGCCGCACATCAGTGGGATTTCGAATTTTTTAGAAATTATTCTGGACATTTACAAATTCCAGTCTCAGGCGACTGGTCTAAAAATAATTCAACGCAAATTGATCGCGGGGTTGATTATAAAATGACATTTAATGAATTCATAGACGCTATTGAAAATGGCCCAACTGAATATCGTTTATTTGCGTTTAATCTATTTAAAAGTCAACCTGAATTAAAAAAATATTTTAACTATCCAAATTTTGCTAATAGATGGTTGAAAATGCCTTATCTATTTTTTGGAGGCGAAGGATCAAATGTTCGATTACATTATGATTTTGACAATTCTGATGTCTTTTTAACTCAATTTTCCGGGATAAAAAAAATCACTCTTTTTCATCCGAAATATTCCAAACTATTGTATCGACAACCTTTCACAACTCATAGCCATCTTAATATTTCCAGTGAAGAATTTAAAACAATTCCATCTTACCCTTTACTTGAGGCATTAACGTGCAAAATCGAATGTGGAGACACCCTTTTTATACCAGCCAATTTTTGGCATTTCATCGAATATGAAACTGGAGGGTTTTCTCTTGCTTTACGAAGTTTAAATCAATCAAATTTAAAAGTGATTATGGGTGGAATAGTTGTAATTGGATATACAAATATGGACAAATTCTTAGGTAAAATTTGTCCAAATAAATGGGCTCAGTTTAAACTCAAAAGTGCTAAAAAACAAGTCGAAAAAACCTTATCAAACTTAAAATGACTACCCCTGATAAAGATAGTTTAACTCACGCCAAGAGTAATTTTAAATTGAATCAGAAAGTACTTTTGAATTTAAAGCGAAAAAAATCAAATATGCTGGATTTCGCGTTTCATACCAAGCATGAGTCTGAATTCAAAAAAATGGATTGCTTAACTTGTGCCAACTGCTGTAAAACAACAAGCCCAATTTTTCGGGATTCTGACATACGACGAATTTCAAAACATTTGAGAATTAAAGAAAGTAAATTAATTAATGATTTGTTACGAATGGATGAGGATGAAGATTATGTACTAAGAACCTCACCTTGTTATTTCTTAAATTCTACTAATTCTTGCTCAATTTACGAATTTCGTCCCTTGGCTTGCAGAGAATATCCTCATACGAATCGAAAAAATATGTCACAAATTCTTAATTTAACTATTAAAAATTCTCTTATTTGCCCTGTTGTTTCAAGAATTATTTCGCAAATAGTTGTAAGTGAAAAAAAATAAATAAGGAAGAATATAACTTAAATGGAAAGCCCTTATTTTTCGCAATAATATTTCTAGGATGTCTTTTTTACCTCGTGAGTTTAAATTATTCACTAATTCGGTAAAATTCTCATAATTCAAATTCTATTTACCTCGACTTCCACCTGTCTTTACTGTAGCAACTTTCTTCGCCCCAGATGCAGATTTTACAGAGGATTTAGCAGTTGGCATTTGCTTCACAGGTTTTGTCGGTTTGTTTTCTAAAACAGTTTTCGAGGTTTTTAATTTTTTGTCAGATATACCGTTTTCGTTTTTAGGCTCTATTACTTCTGGCGTTAATAAACCCTCAGCCAATAAAGTATTATACCATTGAAATAATTTTTTTACATCTGAATCATAAACCCTCTCACTGTCGTAATCCGGTAAGAAAGTTAAAACAAATTCACGGAGTTTTACCGTATCTTCCTTGTGCGATAAAGCCTCCTTTCCCTGTAATTTTTCATACATCTTGGAATACACATCTGTTAGTTTCATATCCTCACCTGAGGTATATACAGAAATATCCTCTAGTGTAGATATTTTATCTGAAGCATGCGCCGCAAAGCGTTTTTTATCAATCATAGACTCAACAATAACAGTTTGTTTGCCTTGAGCAACAATCTTAAAGAGACCTGGACGACCAGCAATAGAAATAATTCCTTGTAAATTCATGTATTTTTAAATAATTATCGCTGTCAAAAATAAAAATCTTTTACTAATCCTGTTGTTTTTGGACTGAATTATTTGTGGTCATGGCAATTTTTCTAGTAAAAATCTGAAAGATAATTAGACTTACAGTTACTCCAATAAGGGCCCCTGCCAAAGTATCCTGAAAAAAATGCTGCGATAAATAAATTCTTGAATAAGCCGTGGCTAATGCTATTACGAACAAAAAAATTCCGAACTTTCTCGATTTTACAAATAATGAAAACATAGAGCACATTGCAAAAATAGTCGTTGTGTGTCCCGAAGGAAAACTATTGTATAAATGTAATTTTAATCCTTCAACAATTTCTACTTTTAATTCTCCAGATTGAATGTAAAAAAGAGGGCGCATGGAATCAAAAAATATGAAATTTTTCAATATTTGAACGAGTAAAGCAGAAATTAAAAACGTAAGTATAAGAAGTATTCCTTGTTTTTTTTCCTTTACGAAAAATATAAAAACAGATACTATTATTGCAAAAACACCATCACCGAGAACTGTAATAACTTGAAAAAAATAATCTAAAAAAATAGAATGATAACAATTTAAATACGTATGAATTTCTAATTTGTTCAATACTAAAGACCAAAAAAAACCAAGAATAAGTATTAAAATAAAAAATTGCACAAATATTGCAAAGGCTGGTCTTTCTTTTAAGATTGTCAACATGAGGCAAAAATACGAGATGAAATTTTGATACACAACGAAATGATTATCTTTGAGCTCAATTTATGAAAAACGACTTATTAATAAAAGCAGCAAAAGGTGAAAATATCAATAGGTATCCTGTTTGGATTATGCGCCAAGCTGGTCGAATTTTACCCGAATATCGTGCTGTAAGGTCTTCAGTTAAAGGCTTTAAAGAATTAGTAAAGAACCCTGAATTATGCTGTGATGTAACCCTTCAGCCCGTTGATATTTTGGATGTGGATGCCGCTATCATCTTTTCAGATATTTTAGTTGTTCCCGAAGCCATGGGACTAGATTATGAAATGATCGAACAAAAAGGTCCATGGTTCGAAAAAACAATTCGTTCAGAAAAAGATTTTGAGCTGCTTTCATCAAAAGTTGATATTGAGGATAGACTAGGATATGTTCTTGAAGCAATTTCGTTAACAAAAAAAGAGCTGAACGATAGAGTTCCACTGATTGGATTTGCTGGTGCTCCATGGACAATATTTTGTTACATGATAGAAGGAAAAGGATCAAAAACATTTTCTGAATCTCGAAAAATGCTTTACACAAATCGAGAATTAGCTCATAAACTCCTTGATCGAATAACTAACGTTACTATTGATTATTTGAAAGCTCAAATTGCTCATGGGGCTGACCTAGTTCAAGTATTTGATTCATGGGCAGGAATACTTTCCCGTCAACAATACGCTGAATTTTGTATTCCTTATCTAGAGAAAATTTGCTCTGCCATTAGTGATACACCAGTAACCATTTTTTCAAAAGGCGCAATTTTATCTCTCCCAGATTTAGCAAAACTAAACTGTAATACCTTAGGCTTGGACTGGAATATGGAAATTGAAGGAGTAAGAAAATTAGTTGGTGAATCTAAAACGTTGCAAGGCAACTTAGATCCTTGCGTGCTCTATTCAGATCGCAGTGCAATCGAAAGTGAAACAAAAAAATTACTCAATTCCTTTAAAAGTACGAGACATATTGTTAACTTAGGGCACGGAATTTATCCTGATACAGACTTTGAAAAAGTAAAAATCTTTATTAATACAATTAAAAGTTATGAAATTAAATAGCGTTAAAACTGCAATTAATTGGTCGTTAACCTCGTTGGCTCTCGTTGGCTTCATTTTTTTATCCAACCCTCTTTTATCGCAAAAAGGTAATAAAAATCAAACCAATGATAATGAAAAGAATAATAATAATTTGGTAAAAAACGGCAGTTTTGAAAATTTAATAAATAAAAAGCCAAAGAAATTAGGCGGTATCAGTACCCTCGATGGCTGGTTTTCTGCAACCGGCGTTAAAGCTGATACATACCGTGATGACACAAAAACCCCAACAGATTCTAAAGAACGATCCTTAATTGGATCTCCACAAAACACCTTTGGTTTTGAAGAGCCATACGATGGCATGTGTTATGTCGGTATCAGTGCTTATTTGACAGGTAAAAATCAAAACGCACGGTCATTTCTAACCGGGGAATTGACAACAAAATTGACGAAGAATAAAACCTACTGTGTTGAATTTTGGATTTCTTTAGCCGAAGGGTCAAAGTTCGCATGCAATAATATTGGGGCAAAATTTGACCAAAAACAACCGGATGAAAAAAGCGACAAGCAACTTATGAAAGGAAACGTTGATGTGCTTCACCCTGAAAATAAGATTTTTAATTCTGCAAATGGATGGTTTAAAATTTGTGGGACCTACCTTGCCAAAGGAGGTGAAGAATATATCTCAATCGGAAATTTTAAAACAAATGCCGAGACAGGATATGAACCTTTCAAAAAATCCAAACAAGCAAAAGCGACTGCTATTCAGTCAGCTTACTATTACATCGACAACGTAATTGTAAGAGAACAATTTACTGATTTTGAATCTTATTTGAAAGCAAATGAAATTGATATTTCAGTGTTATCAGAGGACGAGGAGTCAGAAGAGCGTGGAAAATTTTCAAAAATTGAACCCTGCACCTGCTTCACAAAAGCAATTATTGACACTGACTCGAACTATTCTAACTTAACCTACCAAAAAGAGTTTATTGTGGAAGATATGAAAGCTGATGAGAAAATTAAAAACTATCAAGTGTTTTTCTCTGCTGGTAGTGCTGCATTAACCAACGAGGCCAACATAACGATAGAGGAAATCGCAAATATACTTAAAGCAAACCCTTCATTTAAACTAAAAATTGTAGGTCATTCTGATACCGTAGAATATCAAATGAGTAAGATTAATAAACCAGAGTACATTGATGTGGATAAGAAAAGAGCAGAAAGTGTAAAAGAAAAATTAATTTCTCTTGGCGTTAAAAATATGATTTCAACTGATTCTCAGGCAGCAAAAATTGAAAGTGATTTTGTTTCTGGCGAGGCAGATGAAAAAGAAATAGATTGGGCGAAAAATCGAAGAGTAGAATTTGTCGTTGAAAAGAAATAAATCAGAAGCCGCTTTGAGCGGCTTTCTTTTTAAATTTCCTCCAAATTAATTGTATTCCTAGTCCTGAAATAGATCACTGTTATCCCTGATACTCTCGATTACAATATTGTTCAACTTATATTTTAACCTAATTTTGTACAACTCTATTTTATCACATGTTTGAAAATCTAACCGAAAAATTTGAAAGAGCATTTAAAGTTCTTAAAGGCCAAGGACAAATTACAGAAATAAACATTGCAGAAACCCTGAAAGAGGTTAGAAGAGCTCTTCTTGACGCCGATGTTAATTTTTCAACGGCCAAAAATTTCACCAACTCTGTTAAAGAAAAAGCACTTGGCAGAAATGTATTAAATGCAGTTTCTCCTGGCCAACTTATGATTAAAATCTGTCACGAGGAACTGGTCGAATTAATGGGCGGAAATGAAAGTGAAATCAATCTAAAACAAAATCCTTCCATTGTCCTGATGTCAGGACTACAAGGATCCGGGAAGACTACTTTTACAGGAAAACTTGGCCTATTTCTTAAATCAAAAAAAGGTAAAAAAGTATTACTAGTCGCATGTGACGTTTATCGACCCGCTGCAATTGATCAGTTACATGTTCTCGGTGAACAACTAAATATAGATGTATACTCCGATAAAGAAGAGAAAAATCCCGTGAAAATTGCCCAGAATGCAATTCAGCATGCCAAAAATAACTCCTTTAATGTTGTTTTAGTCGATACAGCGGGGCGTTTGGCAATCGATGAGCAGATGATGAATGAAATCGCTCAAATAAAAAATACAATTGAGCCTTCAGAAACACTTTTCGTAGTCGACTCAATGACCGGACAAGATGCAGTGAATACAGCTAAAGCATTTAATGATAAAATCAATTTTGACGGTGTTGTTCTCACTAAACTAGATGGTGACACGCGAGGAGGTGCTGCATTAACAATAAAATCAGTAGTTGACAAACCAATCAAATTTGTTGGTACGGGAGAAAAAATGGATGCCCTTGATGTTTTCTATCCTTCTCGAATGGCAGATCGAATTCTTGGTATGGGAGACGTAGTTTCTTTGGTAGAAAAAGCACAGGAACAATTTGACGAAGAACAAGCGAGAAAATTACAGAAAAAAATCATGAAAGATCAATTCGACTTTAATGATTTTCTCTCTCAACTGCAACAGATAAAGAAAATGGGGAATATGAAGGACTTAATGGGGATGATACCAGGAATGGGAAAAGCAGTTAAAGATATTGATATTAAAGATGATGCTTTTAAACATGTTGAAGCCATAATCTACAGCATGACTCCCAAGGAAAGAGCAAATCCGGTTATATTAAATAACTCACGAAAAATGAGAATCGCTTCCGGAAGTGGTACAAACATGATAGAGGTGAATAAACTTATCAAACAATTTGATGACATGAAAAAAATGATGAAGCTTATGAGTAATCCGCGAAATATGGCAGGAATGATGAATCAGCTGAAAGGAATGAAAGGTGGAATGCCAGGATTATAATTCTATTCAGGCGCCAATCTTAACACAATACCTTCAATAGACTCACTAAGTTGAATCTGACATCCTAAACGACTATTTGGTTTTACATAAAATGCTTGGTCAAGCATATCCAATTCTGCATCACTTTGCTCATGTAATTCTGTTTCTGATTCCAAATAGCATTGACAAGTGGCACATAGAGCCATTCCACCACATTCGCCAATAACAGGAAGATCATACGCTCTACATAATTCCATTATATTCATATTCATATCCGTAGGTCCTACAAGCTCATGGGAAACACCTTCCCTGTCAATTATTGTAACTTTAATTTCATTTTTCATTGCACAAATTTATGTAAAATTAGTTCTAAGGTAGCTTCAACTTTTGGCCAATTTGTAGTTTATCGCTTGTTAACTTATTTATTTTTTTTAATTGGGATACAGAAGTTTTATATCTCGTAGCAATTTTCGAGAGAGTATCCCCCTTTTTTACAATATACATCTTTGAAGATGGTATTTTTTTCTTGTCTTTTGGAGGTTCAGCTTTTTTAATTTCTATTTTTTTCTCTTTCTTTACGATTTCACTCGGCTCATTTTTTAAATTCATGTGAGATGAATCTGAAATAGCTAGAGTATCTTTTATTGGAGGGGCGATTATCTTTCTATCATAAATGACTGAATCTTTTGGATTTGATAAGTAGCGAGCAAATGAATTCAAAATAGCATTTCCGTAGAGTTGGCCCTTCAAAAAATATCCGTCTTCGGTAAGATGTACAAAATCGCTCTTAGCAATTCCTGAATTATACCATTTCTTCATTGACTTTCTTGCCCCAGAAATCCAATAGTAATCGTAGAAAATAAGATTATTTTTCTTCACAAATTCACGAACGAATTCGGAATAATTACTTGTAATAGCTATATTCCTGCCATTAACGGAAAAATCTTGAATTGAGGGAATTAAAATACAAACATCAGGGATAACTGACCGAATTCGCCGAATTGATTGTCCTAGATTTCTATCAAAATACATTGAATCAAATTTACCACCCGCCAAATCATTCGTTCCATAATCTAAGATTACCAAATCAGGTTTTACGTACTTTAATTGGTCAACAAATAAATCTTGTTTCATGAAACTTTGTAAACTCGCCCCATTTATTCCAACAGAGTTATAAAGAATACCCTGATTTTTTGAACTAACCAATTGAATTCCATATAATTCTAGATTCCGTTGTATAGAGTCGTTTTTGAGGACTTTAAACTCAATGTATTTATCAAATTTCTCATTAAGCATTACCTCAACAAAGTTTTGGGAGAAAGGTATTGCTGAGAGTGATATAAGAGTCCAATCTGAGGTTGGAGAGAGTCTGTATTTTAAATGGAAAGAAGAATCACTCGTTTTTGCAAATACGTTTAACTTATCCACTGCATTTCTTTCTACTGACGAATTATAAAATTGGATTAAAAACCCTGCCGTTGTATCTTTTGTATTAATCGTAATGCCTGAAACTCCAAGTGGGTAATTTATTTCTTTACTAATGTTTCGTGAGCTATACCACTTACCAGTTGCAGTTGTCTTGTAATCGTAGGCCGCATGTGTTCCTCCCGCAGCATACGGAAAAATAAATCCTCTTCCCGAAAATCCAAAAAGCGCTTGAAAAGAATTTCTCATTTCACCAGCACCACGATCATACTGCACGTGTGAATCTCCAATATGTAAAACTCTAACTTGTTGATTCGCTGATTTTTTGAGTTTTTCAAAAAATGGTTTAATCGCATTCAAAGTATAAAATTCAAGCTCATTCGTTTTGTATTCAATAAAGTCTAATTTTTTCGAATAAGAAATATTTGAAACTATTGAAGCCGAATCAAATGTAATTTTTTGACTTAATAAAGAATTTGAAAAAGTAAGTAATATGAAGAAATTTTTAAAACGCATCTATCATTTTCCAAAACAATTTACAAAAAAATCGCCGAGAAGAGAATCATGCGGCGATTAATTAGGATTATTTATGAAATAGTTAGTTTGTTACATCTTTTGATTTTGATTTAGATATAACAATTTCAAGATCATCAGAGGTGGAATTGACATCCATCCGTATGGTATCCCCATTTTGTAAATTTGATTTGATGATTTCTTCAGCCAAACGGTCCTCGATATATTTTTGAAGTGCTCTTTTTAGGGGCCTTGCACCAAACTTCTCATCATACCCTTTATCAACAATAAAATCTTTTGCCTTTTCAGTAAGTTTTAATGAGTATCCGAGAGTCTCTATTCGTTTCATCAATTTGAATAATTCTAAATCAATAATTTTATGTATCTCACCTCTTCCTAAAGATTTAAACATAATGAGATCGTCAACCCGATTCAAAAATTCAGGAGAAAATGCCTTTCTTAATGCATTTTGAATCACTGACTTTGCATTATCATCGCGGGCCTCAGATTGTGACTTGGTTCCAAAACCAACCCCTGTTCCAAAATCAGCCAACTGACGAGCTCCAATATTTGATGTCATGATTAAAATAACATTCTTAAAATCAATCTTTCGCCCTAATCCATCGGTCATATGACCATCATCTAAAACTTGCAACAATAAATTGAATACGTCTGGGTGTGCTTTTTCAATCTCGTCTAACAACACAATTGAATATGGCTTTCTTCGAACTTTTTCAGTCAACTGCCCCCCTTCTTCATAACCGACATATCCTGGCGGAGCGCCTACCAATCTTGAAATGGAAAATTTTTCCATATATTCAGACATGTCAATTCGAATTAACGAATCCTCTGAATCAAATAAATATTTTGCCAATACTTTCGCCAATTGAGTTTTTCCGACACCTGTCGGACCAAGAAAGAAAAATGAACCAATTGGCTTATTTGGATCTTTCAAACCGGCACGATTCCGTTGTATTGCCTTCACAACTTTGTCCACTGCATCGTCTTGACCAATTACTCTTCCGCGCAACTCCTCTCCCATTTTTGCTAAACGACCTGTTTCCTTCTCCGAAACCTTCGTAACGGGAATTCCGCACATCATTGAAACAACCTCCGCTACATGCTCTTCTGTCACTATCACTCGATTCGTTTTTGATTCCTCCTCCCACTTCTTTTTTGCCGTTTCTAGTTCTTCCTGAAGTCTTCGCTCATCATCACGCAATTCGGCTGCTTTTTCGTATTGCTGGGATTTAATGACTTCATTTTTTTGAATTTTTAACGCCTCAATTTGTTCCTCAACATCTAAAATTTCCTTCGGCACATTTATGTTTGTCAAATGAACTCGGGATCCAACCTCATCCAAAGCGTCAATTGCCTTGTCAGGTAAATGACGATCTGTGATATATCGTTCAGTTAACTTAACGCATGAAACCAACGCTTCTTCCGTGTAAATTACGGAATGGTGATCTTCGTATCTCTCTTTTATATTATTCAAAATTTGAATTGTCTCGTCAATCGTGGTTGGTTCAACCAACACTTTTTGAAAACGACGTTCAAGTGCGCCATCTTTTTCAATATATTGCCGATACTCATCCAATGTTGTAGCGCCAATTGCTTGCATTTCCCCACGCGCTAAAGCCGGTTTAAACATATTTGATGCATCCAAAGAACCACTTGCACCACCAGCACCAATTATTGTGTGTATTTCGTCGATAAAAAGGATAATATCCGGATTTTTTTCGATTTCGGCCATAACAGCCTTCATTCTCTCTTCAAATTGGCCACGATATTTCGTTCCTGCAACAAGGGAGGCTAAATCAAGGGAGACAACCCTCTTGTTGAAAAGAATTCGTGAAACTTTTCGTTGCACAATCCTTAAAGCCAGTCCCTCGGCTATTGCACTTTTTCCAACTCCTGGTTCACCAATTAAAATAGGATTGTTTTTCTTTCTTCTAGATAAAATTTGACTCACTCGTTCTATTTCTTTCTCTCTTCCAACTATCGGATCTAATTTGCCAATTTCAGCCATTTTTGTTAAGTCCCTACCAAAGTTATCTAAAACAGGCGTTTTGGATTTTGGGTCAGCAGATTTTCGTTGTGATGAAAAAGTCTCACCCTCTTCCTCCTCCTGACCACCGGGGAATTCTGATCTCGGAATACTATTTTCCTCCCGAATCGCCTCATATTCATCTTTCACATTGTCATAAAGCAATCCGTACTTATTCAGAATTGAACTCGCTACACTATTGTCCTCTCTTAAAATACTTAACAATAAATGCTCGGTACCAATTATTGGGCTTTTGGTATCTTTTGCCTCTAAATACATCATTTTAATAATTCTTTCCGCCTGCTTGAGAAGAGGTATATTTGTAGTTTTTACTTGGTAATCAACGGCAGACTTTAGTAAAATCTCCTCTAATTCTTTTTTTATAACCGATAAGTCCAATTGAAATTCTGAAAAAATCTTAATAGCCGTACCATCTGTAAGTCGCGTCATTCCAATTAAAAGATGTTCAACTGTAATGTTTTCGTTATTCAATCGTATTGCCTCTTCTTTGCTGAGGGCGATTACATCTTTAACGCGATGTGAAAATTTTGCTTCCATAGATAATTTGTAAATGGCAATTTAATCTTGTAACCTCCACAAATATACGAGATAATTTAATCAAATGACTTTAAATTATTCACATTTTATAACCAAAATTTGTTAGTAAAAAGAATTGAGAAAACAAGTACACGCTTTCATTTTGGTTAAATTTGAATATAAAAAAATTTTAAGAAAAAAGAGTCATGGCAGATGGAGAAAAAATAATTCAGATTAACATTGAGGATGAAATGAAATCGGCATACATCGACTATTCGATGTCCGTCATTGTTTCAAGAGCTCTACCCGATGTGAGAGATGGATTTAAACCGGTGCACCGAAGAGTATTGTACGGAATGCAGGACCTCGGAGTTTTTTCGAATCGACCGTACAAAAAGTCGGCAAGAATTGTCGGTGAAGTACTCGGAAAATACCACCCACACGGAGATAGCTCAGTTTATGATACAATGGTGCGTATGGCCCAAGAATGGTCGTTGCGGTATCCTTTGGTTGACGGACAAGGTAATTTTGGTTCGGTTGACGGTGATAGCCCCGCCGCCATGAGGTATACCGAGGCAAGACTTCGCAAAATAGCTGAAGAAATGCTTGAAGATTTGGACAAAGAAACCGTAGATTTCACACCAAACTTTGACGATAGCCTGACAGAACCATCTGTGATGCCAACTAAAATACCCAATCTACTTGTCAACGGAGCCTCGGGGATTGCTGTTGGTATGGCCACAAATATGGCTCCTCATAACCTAACCGAAGTTATTGATGGCATTATCGCCTACGTTGATAACAAAGACATTGAGGTGGAAGAGCTTTTAAATTATGTGAAAGGACCAGACTTCCCAACTGGGGCCACGATTTATGGATATGATGGTGTACGTGAAGCATTAACAACAGGCCGCGGAAGAATTGTAATGCGTGCCAAAGCAGAAATTGAGGAGATTAATGGCCGTGAACAAATTGTTGTAACAGAAATCCCCTATCAAATCAACAAAGCTGAAATGATCAAAAAAACAGCTGAACTTGTAAATGATAAAAAAATAGAGGGAATCTCCGACTTACGAGATGAATCTGACCGAAATGGAATGCGCATTGTTTACGAAATTAAACGAGATGCAATTGCTAATGTTGTATTAAATAAATTATATAAGTACACTTCGCTACAAACCTCATTTTCAGTTAATAACATTTGCTTAGTAGAGGGAAGACCAAAATTATTGAATCTCCGAGATATGATTCAATACTTTGTAGATTTCAGACACGAAGTTGTTGTACGTCGAACACAATTTGAGCTGCGTAAAGCAGAAGAACGGGCTCATATTCTCGAAGGATTAATTATTGCCTCTGATAATATTGATGAAGTAATTGAAATTATCAAATCATCTTCAAGCCCTGATACTGCCCGTGAAAGATTGGCCGAGCGTTTCGGGTTATCCGAAATTCAGACCCGTGCAATTGTTGATATGAGATTACGTCAATTAACAGGTCTTGAGCAAGATAAATTACGCGCTGAATTTGAGGACTTACTTAAGTTAATTGCGGATCTTAAAGATATTTTAGCACGTGAGGAAAGGAGAATGGAAATAATAAAGAATGAATTAATTGAGATTCGTTCAAAATATGGTGATGCCCGTCGTTCAGCCATAGAATACGCAGCAAGCGAAATGCGAATGGAAGACTTAATCGCAGATGAAGAAGTTGTAGTCACTATTTCTCATGCTGGTTACATAAAACGAACAAATTTGACAGAATACAAAGTTCAAAACAGAGGCGGAATGGGGTCTAAGGGCTCGGCAACCCGTGATCAAGACTTCCTTGAACATCTTTTTGTTGCAACGAATCACAACTACTTACTAATTTTCACAGAAAAAGGAAGGTGCTTTTGGATGCGTGTCTTCGAAATTCCTGAAGGGAATAAAATATCAAAAGGTAGGGCAATTCAGAATTTAATTAATATCCCACAAGATGATAAAGTGAAAGCGTATGTAAAAGTGAATGATTTAACAGATAAAGACTACGTTGATAATAACTTTATTGTAATGTGTTCAAAACGTGGTGTTATCAAGAAAACATCTCTTGAAGCCTATTCTAGACCACGTTCAAATGGAATTAATGCAATTACCATTCGCGATAACGATGAATTATTAGAGGCAAAATTGACCAACGGAAAAAATGAAATTGTATTGGCAACAAGCTCAGGAAGGGCAATTCGTTTCAATGAGACAACCGTAAGGCCGATGGGCAGAAATGCTTCAGGAGTGAGGGGGGTTTCTCTTGCTGGAGCTAGTGACGACGTAATCGGAATGATTTGCGTTGAAGATGTTTATTCAACGATTTTGGTTGTTTCTGAAAAAGGATATGGAAAACGCACCTATTTAAATGATCCGGAAGACAAAGAACCGGTTTATAGAATTACCAATCGAGGGGGAAAAGGTGTAAAAACATTAAATATCACGGAAAAAACAGGCAAACTCTTATCAATTCTGAATGTGACTGATGAAGAAGATTTAATGATAATTACAAAAAATGGAATTACGATTAGAATGCACATCGATACAATTCGTACCATGGGTAGGGCTGCGCAAGGGGTAAAATTGATAAACCTTAAAAATAATACTGAAATAGCAGCAATTGCACGCGTTCCACGATCAGAAGATGACGATAATGAAGAAATGGAGGAAATAGACAATCCCGACGAATTAACAGATGATAGAGCAAGTGGCACAGAAATTGAAAATGATTCTACCGAATAAAATTTATTACTTTTGAACTTTAAATTTCTCTTATGAAAATAGTACCTATCCTTATTTGTTTTGTATCAACTACACTTTTTTTGTCCACTAAGTCATTTTCACAGTCTAAAAATGTGCAAGATGCATACAATAAATTCAAATCCGTTAATCTTAAAAATGACTCGGAAAAGAATTTACGTTCGCTAGAAGAAGCTCGAATTTTCATTGATTTGGCGGCTGATAATCCTGAAACCAAAGAAGATCCAAAAATGCATTTCTACCGGGGTCAAATATACATGTCTTTGTATGAATTAAACGCTCAACAAGCCATGGTTTCTGGAAACGTTGACCAAACTTTATTAGAAGGTTACAAAGCTAAAGCAGCAGAGAGTTTCATCTTTTGTTTGAACGAACCAAAGAAAAAATTCAAAGATGAGGTTTTAGGAATGGCCGAATTGAAATTTAACATGATGTTTGATGAAGGAGTAAAAAAGTACAACGAGAAAAGTTTTGAACAAGCCTTAATTTTATTTTTTCAAGCCTACGATGTAAAAAACATGCTTAATTTGGATTATGGCGATTCAAAGAAAAATGGTATAATCTGTATGAATCAAATCATAGATAAACTCATTTCTTCGGAAAATCCTGATTTCAAAACAGCAATATTGATTGTTGAACAAATTCGCACTCAATTTCCCATGGATATTGACATTCTGATAAGTTTAATAAATATACATTTACGAAATAATGACTTAACCTCGGCTGAAAAATTTATGAACGAAGCAGTCGCTTTAGATCCAACTAACAAAGTTTTACACTACAACCTGGGTACTTCATACATGAATCAAGGTCTCAACGCAAGAGCAGAAGAATCTTTAAATAAAGCATTGGAGATTGACCCTTCCTACAAAGACGCTCAATATCAGTTGGGAGCTCATCTTTATAACTGGGCAAACGAAGTAAATAAGGAAGCAAATGACCTAAACTCAAATGATCCGAAAGTTCCTGAATTAGAAAAACAATCAGGTCTATTACTGCAAAAATCGTTGAACGTACTCGAAAAATACATTGAAAACAATCCTAATGATAAAGACATTTTAGGTATAATTTACAAAACACATTACAAATTAGGAAACGCTGAAAAAGGAAAAGAATACAAAGCACGTTTCGATGCGATAAAATAAATATCCTTTCTTTTTAAAATTTAAAACTTCCATAGAATTGGGCAGTATTTTTTCACTTTTATATTCTGTTTAATTTCATTAATAGATTTTAACACAGATTTCGTTCAGAATTCTCTAACTTTGTGAAGATTAAAACAATCAAACGTTCTTTGGGGTCGACATTGGATTTGACAGCGATAGCGGTAGTCAAGTGTCAGCATGCAGAGGGTTGTGGTGAACCTCTTAAATATCTTGTCACGAACAATAATTGACAATACGTCATACGCACTTGCTGCTTAATTAACTGAATGTTAATTGGCTTAATCCGACTGAAGCATAGTAGGTTGGACGAGTACTTCCGGTAAGTTGCTACCCTTTCGGCTTACCGTTCGGAAGTTCATCCCATAGGGTTAGCTAAAGCGAGGCAACTAAGTTTTAGCGAAACAACAGTTGCTAAGTTGCAGTTTTGGGTGTTCTTGTCCGGCCTGCATTCGAAAATCAATCATGAAATAAGCATGTAGAAAGCTTGAAAACTCATCGTTTGGACGAGGGTTCAAACCCCTCCGACTCCACTCTGATAAAAGCACTTTTCGTAGGAAGGTGCTTTTTTTATTTCACAACGAAGCGATGCATTGCTTCAGTGAGTTATTGAAATAAAAAAATATGAACGAAGTGAATAAGGGCTTTTATCCATTGCACGTTAGTTGAGGTGTTCATAAAATAAACCCCTCTGACTCCACCAACGCCCTGAGAAGCTTGAAAAGCGAAGCAGGGCTATTTTAAACCAAAAATTATTTTTCTAATTCTAAATTTATTTACGCAGGGCTTCGGCGGACTCGGTCCATTCTAAAGATATGCGAAGCTGAAGCTTGAAAAGCGAAGCAGTTATATCAATTATTTTCACTATATTTAGGTAACAACCCTTTTTTTATGCAATTCGTTTACTTACTTAAATGCGCCGATAATACAACATATACAGGATGCACTCAAAATATCGAAGAAAGACTTAAAAGACACGAGAACAAACAAGTACTCTATACTTCAACACGCTTGCCAGTTAAATTAATTACCTACATTGCTTTTAGTGATAAATACCAAGCTTTTCAATTTGAAAAATACCTCAAATCAGGTTCTGGAAAAGCTTTTTCCAATAAACGGTTTTTGTAGGATCCTATTTTAAATCTAGTCTAACGACAATAAGCAAAAGCATCACGGTATCAAATTATTTGATTTGCTACGTTCGGCAGCCCTCAAACAAGTTTGGCGCTTCTCTCACTTATCACAAAAATTCTAATCCCTGAGGCAACGAACAGAAAACCCTTTCCCCTTGTCGCTGTCGTCCCTGCTCACCCTGCCATGGTCGTAACTCAGGTAGCGGTACCAGGCATAGTAAGTAATGTACTCGGTAGAACTCCACCAGTAACCGTAGAAACCCATAAAGAAGAAATTTCCAAGGCTGTAGCGGAAGCCCCCAGGAAGACCTGAGAAACCGCTGCTGTTGGTGCCATTGCCATTTTCTGCCCAACCACTTTTGCTCTTCATTTTTGTGCCAGCAGCTTCTCCACCTAAAGAGTCGGTAAGTATATGCCATTCTTCATCGGAAGGAATATGATACCCAACAGGCGCGAGACCTCTTGAATCATTCACTGCATACCAATTATACAACTTACCGTATTTCGCACCATTCGCTGTGTCATTATCGTAATAACACCAAGCAGGTTTGCCTTCCGTTGCAGCTTTTTCCCATTCTTCATTAGTTTTCGCTTGGGGTATGGGGTCACCGTTTCTAAAGGTTGCAACATCCAAATTCTTGGTCATCCATACTTGGGTACCAATGGTTACGGTTTGGGAAAAGATTGTGCTACCTGTTCCGATAAGCACAAATAAGAAAGGTGTTAACGTGGCTTTCATACTAATGTTTTACCAAATTTATTGAAATCATTTAACTTTCCTACCCGTGCTTTGTCACTTTTTGGAGTTATTCCAGAAAGTTAGTGATCATCTTATTTTTAGGCTAGAAGGAAAATCACTTTTTAGCAGTAAAGAGAATGGCCTCCTTATAATAAAAGGAGAACAATCCAATTTTTTCCCTTTGATATTTGCCAAAGTAACTGTGCTATTTTAATTTAAGTATTTAATGGAAAAATAGAGTGTTAAGGCAAAGCAACGCTAATTTGTTTCTAATCGGAATAACAGTATTCAAACTATTGTTCCTTATCACCTCAAAAACCATATATCTGTAAATTCCCTCAACAATTATTTTAGTGAAAAACAAATACTTTTATCTTAATTTGTACTTTTACTTAAAATACTATTTTAATATTACTGGATTATGGGTCTTGTCAACTCCTTTATAAATCAAATAGGTCGCGAACTTGGGCGTGATGCCTATCGATCAGTAGCAGTAAGTTCCTTCAGGCTTAATAGACAACACCAAATTGTGAACTCCTCTGAGTCTATTTATGACCAAGTAATTAATTTTGAATTACTCACAGATGACGAAAAAAGCTTTCGGCATTTAAGTAATTTAGTTGAAAAAGCAGAATATACCGATCCGCAAAACTTTGAGTGGCAGTCTCTTTTTTATGAACTTGATAATAAAATTGATTTCTGTAAAGCCAATTTATCGCAAAATTATCAAGTCCAGCTTGAGCAACTTGATAAAATTAATGCAACAAACTATAAAAAAATAAAAGAGGAGCATCTTTCCTATATCGACACTGTTATCGCATATTTAAAAGAAACTGAGGTAAATTTATCCAAAAAGAATAGTTTTTTTGCATTCCTGCTTATTTTAATCGGTTTTAGACCAAGTTATTTTGGAGAAAAACTTATCTACTCTATAATTAACGTTCTTATTCTATTTTTACTCGGTATAATTTTCAGTCAGGGTTTAATTACTTTCTTATACCCTGAAACATTCAACGGTAATTTACCAAACAAAACAGTAGATGACTTAAATGCAGTAAGAGCAGCTGCAAGATTATTAATGGGCATTCCTCTTTTTTTCTATTTCTTGTATTTGTTTTTTGGGGTAAATAAAATACTGAAATATAAAAAGCAAATCAGAGGTAATACTGAATCTAAAATCAAATTTGAGAATTATAAAGCAGAAATGATGAAATAATATACCAGATAAGTGTATCCTTTTCAGCTACTAAAAAATTTTCGATAATTCATATGAGATAAATAACTTTGTAGCAATCATCTTTAAATTTCTGATTCATTTTCTAAAGAACACGTATCTTTGCACAAAATTTTGAAAATGTCAAAACCTGTTCGCGTTAGATTTGCTCCATCACCTACTGGCCCCTTACACATGGGTGGTGTACGAACGGCTCTCTACAATTACTTATTTGCCAAAAGGAATAATGGGACGTTCATCATCCGAATTGAAGATACGGATCAAACTCGCTTTGTACCCGGAGCTCAGGAATATATTTTGGAATCGATGAAATGGTGTGGCATAATGCCAACGGAAGGTCCTGGTCTTGGAGGTGATTACGGTCCATACGTTCAATCAGAGCGCAAGGAAATGTATAAACCGTTTGCGGAACAATTAATTTCGGAAGACAAGGCGTACTATGCTTTTGATACAGCTAAGGAATTGGAAAAAGTGCGTGAACAAGCCAAGCAAATGGGCATGCCTAATTGGCAATACAACAGCGTTACGAGAATGTCGATGAGGAATTCCCTTACCTTACCAAAAGATGAAGTGGAAAAGCTTCTTAGCGAAGGAGTTCCTTATGTAATACGAATGAAAATGCCACGAAACAGAGATGTTCGTTTTCAAGATATTATACGTGGTTGGGTCGTTGTGAATACTAATAACTTAGACGATAAAGTACTTTTCAAAAGTGATGGAATGCCAACCTACCATTTAGCGAATGTAGTTGATGATTACTTAATGAAAATCAGTCATGTTATTCGCGGTGAAGAATGGTTGCCCTCTGCCCCACTTCATTATTTGTTGTATGAAGCTTTTGGCTGGGATTGTCCTGAATTTGCCCACCTACCTCTACTCTTGCGCCCGGACGGAAATGGCAAACTTTCTAAAAGAGATGGAGACCGCTTGGGTTTTCCTGTTTTTCCGTTGGATTGGCATACTTCAGATGGCGAATTGTATTCCGGTTATCGCGAAAAAGGCTTTCATCGCCAAGCTTTCATCAACATGTTGGCCTTTTTAGGTTGGAATCCAGGTACTACGCAAGAAATATTTAGCTTGGAAGAACTTGCAAATAGTTTTTCACTGGAGCGCGTCTCAAAAGCGGGAGCTAAATTCGATCCGGATAAAACAAAATGGTTTCAACAACAATACCTGAGAGCAACGCCAGATGCGGAATTAGCACAAGATTTAAAAAACAAAATCGAGAAAAATGACAAGCTATTAAATTTGGAAGAGATTTGTAGGTTGATGAAAGAGCGGGCTACTTTTGTTACTGACATTTTAGAAGAGGGAAGTTACCTATTCGATCGACCAAAAACCTATGATTTCGATACGATCTCAAAGAAATGGAAACCAGAAACGACAGAGTTAATCCAAGGATGGATGCACAAAATTGACGGTCTATCTGATTTCTCAGCTACAGCAGTTGAGTCAAAATTTAAAAATTATTTAGAGACAAAAGGTGTTGGAATCGGAGCTGTTTTGTTGCCATTTCGTTTGCTTGTGACCGGTGTTGGCATGGGACCTGGCATGTTTGATATTTCAGCTTTTTTAGGAAAAGAAGAAGTTCTTGAACGCATGAAAACAGGATTATCTTTAATTGTAGAACGTGTGAAATGAAGAATTTAATTTACGTTTCAGGGATAAAACTTTACGCTTTCCACGGATGCTTGGAGGAGGAAACCAAAATAGGTGGACATTACGTCGTAAATATTAAAATTGAAACAAATTTTGGCAATTCGGCTGATCTGGATGACCTCACAAAAACCATTGATTACGTAACTGTCAATCAACTTGTTGAATCAGAAATGAAAATCCCTTCTAAATTGATTGAGCATGTCGGGAAACGAATTTTTACTAAAATTAAAGCAGCATTTCTCTCGTGTACGAAACTAGAAGTTCATATCGTAAAATTATCTCCACCAATCAACGGAGATGTCGACTCTGTATCAATCGTGATTTCGGATTTTGAATAAGGAACTTTCTTGTGAAGAACCAATCGTGTTATTTTCGAGATGATTCAAGTGCTTTGCGAACTGAACCATATTTTTCTAACAATTGAGCTGCAGTTTTTTCATCAATCGACAATTCATTCATTATCATTCTTGTACCTCGGTCGATTAATTTATTATTGCTCAATTGCATATCAACCATTTTATTTCCCTTTACACGTCCAAGTTTGATCATTAAACTTGTGGAAATCATATTCAATATAAGTTTTTGAGCTGTTCCGGACTTCATCCGTGTGCTTCCAGTAACAAACTCGGGGCCTACCTCTGCTACCAGCCCATATTTGGCATTTAAGGCTAACTGGCTTCCTGGATTACAAGTAATTCCAGCCGTTAGGTTTCCATTCGCATTTGCCTTATCAATAGCTCCCAATACGTATGGAGTTGATCCAGATGCAGCTATACCAACTATAATATCATTCTTTGTTATTGAAAATTCATTCAAATCTTGCCATGCTTGATCCGTATCGTCTTCAGCAAATTCAACCGCTTTTCTAATTGCTTGATCTCCGCCTGCTATTATTCCGACAACCAAACCATGCTCCACACCGAAAGTAGGTGGACACTCGCTTGCATCAACAATTCCAAGTCGTCCACTGGTTCCTGCACCCAAATAAAAAAGTCTTCCTCCCTGCTTCATTTTGTCGGCTGCTTCCTCAACAAAAGTACCAATTTTCGGTAGGATTTTTTGAACCGCTAAAGCAACTTTTTGATCCTCTTGATTAATTCCATTAAGCAAATCTAACGTAGCCATTTTCTCTAAATCATTATGGAGAGAATCAGATTCAGTAATGCGATTTATCATTCTAAAGTTGCTTTATATGATTTAGGTTCAAGACACACTTCAACGCGTTCTTTTAAGGTTGTTGATAAACTCATTCCAACAAAATCAGCTTTAATGGGATACCTGCGATGCAGCCGGTCAATTAGAACAACGGTTTTAATAGATTTAGTAGGTCTTTCAAGTATTTTTTTCAAGGCATATTGCATTGTTACACCTGAATTTATAACATCATCAATTAAAATAATAAAAGAATTGCTTAATTTCTCCTCTGAAATAGATAAAGTTATGGGATGTGAAAGTGGATCACTCTTGTCTAGTGTAATTTCAAAAATAAATGTTTTTAAATCAGATTCCTTTTCAATTATTGCCTTCACTTTCTCTGCCAATAAAATTCCATTTCCGCAAATACCACCAAGAAAAATTTCATTCTCGCCGTGACAGTTTTCAATGATTTGATGTGCAAGACGGGTTATTTTTTGCTCAACTTGAAGATGTGTTAGAATGCTTTGCATAATTCTTTTTTCAAAATTAATTGAATTTATCGAAAATCAACTACATTAAAATCATGAACCTTTTTAATGAGTCAGAGATATTTCAACTTCAAAACAATTGCTTTCAAAAATAACTTGTTGAAACATTAAGTTCAAATTGCATAGAACAAAGGTAATTCTCGGTACTTTTGGTAAAAATCAACTTAGTGAGTATCTTAAAAATTCAAAATATCTCTAAGAGATTTCAAGGGAAAAGCGCACTTGATGATGTTTCTATAGAAATAAACCACGGTGAAATTTTTGGCCTTCTTGGTCCAAATGGTGCAGGAAAAACTACGTTGATTCGCATAATCAATCAAATATTACAATCTGATACGGGAAATATTTTTTATGAAAATGAACCTTTAAAACAAAGGCATTTGGAATCAATTGGGTACTTGCCAGAAGAGCGCGGTTTATATCGTTCAATGAATGTATTGAATCACTTAGTTTTTCTCGGTGAATTGCGAGGACTAAAAAGGCGTGATGCGATTAAAAAATCTGAACAATGGCTTGAAAAAATGGATATTTTATCGTGGAAAAAGAAACGAATTGAAGAGCTTTCCAAGGGGATGGCGCAAAAGGTTCAATTTATCGGAACAATTTTGCACGAACCGAAACTATTGATTCTGGACGAACCCCTAAGCGGCTTCGATCCGCTTAATGTGGAATTGATTTTATCAATCCTGAAAGAAATGAAAAGCCAGGGAAAAACGATTATACTTTCAACACACAATATGAAAAGTGTAGAAGAAATTTGTGATAGAGCTGCTATTATACATCAATCCCGAAAAATATGCGAAGGAGAGGTTATTAATCTTCGTGAATCTATTAAAAAAGGTCACTACGCACTTCGTTTTCAGGGGAATATGGTTGCTTTCGTGACTGCTTTATGGACAGATTTTGAATTACTTGAAAAGAGGGAACTCAGCCCAAATCGATTTGAAACAACTGTTGCCATGCGTTCGTCTGCTGAATTTGAAGATTTACTCAAGTCACTAATTGGTAAAGTAATATTAGAGGCTGCATGGGAAGTAATGCCCAGTATGAATGATGTTTTTTTAACAAATGTGCAATCATCTGAAAAATCACAAAAAGCGAGTAATGAAAAATAGTTGGATAATTGCAAAACGTGAAATAAAGGAGCGGCTTAATTCCAAGTTTTTTCTGATTTTCCTATTCATTGGACCTTGCCTTGTTTTACTTAGCCTATTTTTTCTCTTCAAAGCAGGCGACGAAGGAAAAGATAAGATCAAACTTCTTGTATCTGACGAAGGCAATATTTTAGAAGGAATACTGCACACGCAAAAAAATGGAAGTGTCAGTTACCAATTTTCGAAGGAATATATCAGTTTTGAAGATTTTAGAACCAAACCTGAGTTCCAGCAGTACGATGCCTTATTAGATTTAAATCACAAACTTTTGGAAAATAAAACATGTTTTATTTGGTACCGCGAGAAGCCATCTGTAGATCGACAAATCGGTATACGTGGTCAACTCGAACGAAGAATCGAAGAGGTAATGGTAAAAGTAACAAAAAAAATCAGCATGTCGGATTACAAAAGGATCAAACAACCGCTCAATTTGGCTTTTCGAGATGTCTATGACCCTAGACAAGAAGAAGATCATTTGGCTGGATGGTCCGGATTTGCTTTTGGATTGCTAATAATGATTTTTATATTTCTCTTTGGAATGACCATATTACGAAGCACAACACGCGACAAAAGCAACCGCATTGTGGAGGTAATTCTTGCCTCTGTTAAATCAACTGAAATGATGTTTGGAAAAATAATCGGATTAGGTGTCGTTGCATTTTTTCAGTTCTTCATCTGGATTATATTTGTTGCTTTAGGTCTTTATTTTCTTCGCGAACAATTTGATTTAAATATTTACGATGGAGCCAATCAAGTATCAACAATTTTAGGGTCTGAAGTAGAAACAACAAATGCACTTTACTTAAATAAAGTGGTTGAACTCGTTTATGAGCGAATTAATTATGGAGTTATGCTACCGATTTTTCTTTCTTTCTTCACGTTTGGGTATGTCTTTTACGCTGCATTTTTTGCAGTTATTGGGGCAAGTTCAGGATCTGAAAGTGATGGACAGCAATTTATTATTCCCTTACTAGCGCTTCTTGGTATTTCTATTTATGCTGGTTATTTATCGGTTGAATTTCCGGATAGCGCAATTGTCAGTTACTTATTTTATATCCCTTTTACCTCGCCAATGGTAGCAATGGTTAAACTTGCTCAAGGATTTTCCGATGGAGACTCATACACCATACTTCTTTCTTTCCTTATTTTAATCGTTTCAGCAATTCTTGCCATTCAAATTGCTGCAAAAATATTCAAAAATGGGATCTTAGCTTTCGGTCATCGTCTCTCTTTAAAACATTTCATTCTGTGGATTCGTCAAAAGTAATTCGCAAAGCAGTAATAGATCTAGGCACAAATACGTTCAATTTATTGATTGCTGAATGGATAGACGAGAAATGGCGACGAATTCATTCGGAAAAAGATGGTGTAGCTTTGGGAATGGGGGGAATCAATCAAAAGATTATTACCGAGGATGCCATTTTACGTGCTGAAAAAGCCTTAAGCCATTTTAAATCAATTGCTGATTCTTTTGGCATATCCGAAATACAGGCAGTTGGAACAAGTGCTATTCGTGATGCTAAAAATCAATCTGAATTTGTCGAGAGAATGAAAAAAGGTGTTGGTATAGACATTCTCGTTATTTCAGGGGATGAAGAAGCAGATTTTATTTACAGAGGTGTTGCAAAAACTATTGATTTTTCTGTTCCCTCACTAATTATGGATATCGGAGGCGGAAGTACTGAATTCATTTTGGTTGATAAAACTGGTATTCAAGAAAAAGTTAGCTTTAATATTGGTGTATCACGTATACTTCAACTTTTTTCATGTGACGATCCAATTAAACCAGATCAGGTTCTAGAATTAAATCAGTGGCTTGAAGATCAGGTTGCTGGATTTTTTGATCATCTTAAGATTTCCCGATTGATTGGGGCATCAGGTAGTTTTGAAACATTCTACGAGTTAATTCATAACAAGACAGTTCCTTCCTTGGACAATGCAATCAAATTGCCTTTTTTGAATTTTTACTCAGAATTAGAACACTTAATATTTTCTACCCAAGCAGAACGTGATTTAAATCCTTGGATAATTCCGATTCGAAAGAAAATGGCGCCTTATGCAGCTATAAAAACAAAATGGGTGATTGACAAATTAAGGATTTCAGAAACCTATCTCTCACCGTATTCACTAAAAGAGGGGCTATTTTAGTCTATGACTAATTAATAAACCAAATGACGATCTTTTTTCTCATCATAAATATCATCAATTGTGATAAAAATACCTGTTTCTTCTACATTTCCAAAATCAGGATTTACAGCTGTACCGAATGTTTTCATTGTCGGAGAAAGATGCATATATATATTAACTAAAGGCGGTATGAACTCACCCTTATCTCGTAAAAAAGTGTTTACTATTTTAATACCCTCTTTAAAATCTAATCCCGCTAATTTTGATTCAAACTTTTCGCAATCATAATCTTGATGCAACGGATTATAGGGCGTCATTAGATGATCACTATCTGGAAAATAATAATGCATGAAATGCAAGAGAAAATCCCGGCATTCAATATTATAAGTTGGATACATGGTTACTTTACCGAAGAAATATCGAATGTCTGGATTTATTTTCACGATAGCACCAAGGCCATCCCAAATATTATCAAGTGCAAACAATCCTTTTCTTGGATTTACAGTTGCCTGAAAATTTGGCTGAATCCAACTTCTTCCAAGTTCAATGGTATGCGGAAGATAATCTGATACAAAAGAAGAACTAAAATTAAAATAATGTGCCGTTGAAAGATGTATTTTCCCGGAATCGTCGATGGCTTTCTCACAACGAATAAAACGATACCCTCCGATGATTTCTTCATCCTCTGGTGACCAAACAATAAGCTGATCGTAACAATAATTATTTGTATCGTATTCATCTAAATCCACACTCTCGCCCGTTCCACCACCCGATTCACGGAAAGCAATCTCACGCAATCGACCAATTTCCTGCAAAACATGTGGTGAGTTATGTTGATTTACAATGTAAATCTCATTTCCCCCTTTACGCGTAATTCGTACAAATCGATCTTGATTGAGTTCTTTTTTTAATATTTCCTTGGCTATTGCGTCAATGATCGGCTTCATTATAATTTACTAACTTTTAAAATCGTACAATATATTTCTAATTCTAACAGAAACTTCCCTATCACTTTCATCAGAATAAAATGATTCCAAATCGATGTTATCTCTTACTGTAAATCGTATTGTCTTGTTTTTCTGTTTAAACATTTCGTCAGCCAAATACATCATTTCGAGATTCGTCTTTACCCCAATTCGTTGACGAAGTTCATATAACCGGTAGAAAAAATTACTCAATTCTCCATCAATGTATATCGGAACTATTTTTCGTTTGTATTTTCTACTCAGTGTTACGAATGTTTTTTTCCATTCAAGATCTTTAATTTGACCTTTAATTCTCCTACTTACTTTACCTGCCGGGAAAATGCAAACTGAATCATTTGATTCAAATAGGTTGTCAATTTTATTTCTTGTAGAGCCATCGTTTTTGCCAAACTTATTTACACCAAGAAATAATCCACGTAGGTTTTTTACATGAAGTAAAAGATCATTTACAATAAACTTATAATCCTGTCGAATATGAGCAAAACCTGTTATAAAAGCCATGGCGTCCATACCACCCAATGGGTGATTCATAACAACCACAATTCGCTCATTTGAAGGGATTTTTTCAGCCCCATCAATTTCAATGTTAATGTTGAAATATGCCATGACCGATTTACAAAAATCAATATCATAATCATCCTTGTGGTCAGAAATGAACTTATTTATCTCGTTTTGATGTAGAATACGTTCAAAATAACGAACGACAAAGCCCGGAAGCCATTTCAAAAGTTTCGGATTTTTACTTTTGATTAAATATCTAATATCAATAAGTTTATCCTTTTCCACAGTACAAATATAACTTTAATAGACTTTTCGGGACTAAAATAACTGGAATTATACATATTAACATTCAATAACTAATCCGTCATATGACACGAAAACATTGTTGGGAAGCATTTTCTGAATTTCTTGATGAGTACCAAATAAATGTGAAAGATGAGTAAGATATGCTTTTTTTGGTTGGATCAAACTGATAAATTCTAGCGCCTCATCAAGATTAAAATGGGCAGGATGTGATTGGATTCTTAAAGCATTAATGACCAAAATTTCCGTCCCTTGAATTTTTTTAATTTCACGAGCATCAATTGATTTTGCATCTGTAATGTATGTTAAATTTTTAATTCTAAACCCAAAAACTGGTAGTAAATAATGTTTTACCTCAATAGGAATCACTTGAATATCCTCACTAATGAAAAAAGGATTTAAATCTATTCTGTGTAGACTTATTTCCGGAATACCCGGATACTTTTTTTCTGCAAATATGTAATGATATTCTCTTTTGATAGCCTCCTCAACCTGTTTTGATGCATAAACTGAAATAGGAGTATGTTGCTTAAAATTAAATGGTCGAATATCATCCAATCCCGCAACGTGATCTTTGTGTTCGTGCGTAAACAAAACAATGTCTAATCGTAGAACTTTATTCGCCAACATTTGACTCCGAAAATCAGGGCCAGTATCAATTACAATTGATTTATTATTAATTTCAATTAAAACTGAACTTCTAAAACGCTTATCTTTTGTGTCAGAACTCGTACAAACCTTGCAGTCACAAGCAATTACAGGTACTCCTTGCGACGTTCCTGTTCCTAAAAAAGTTAGCTTCATGACTTGTTTTTCCATATTGAAATGAACAAATAAACCCATGAAAATAGTATCATTGCACCTCCAAGGGGCGTTAGTGGAACCAACAGTATTTTTGGGATTAGGATGAAATCATTGAGACACAACAAATAGATTGAAAATGAAAATAAAAATGTTCCACTAATATTTAAATTGAAAAATAACTTCGGAAGAAATATTTTTTTTCCTGATAATCCCAAAATTAAGAGGGCTAATCCACTATACATTTGATATTTAATGCCAATTTCAAAACTCGTAAGTTTGTCAATCGGAAGAATAGCTTTCAAAGCATGTGCTCCAAAAGCACCAAGCAATATGGATGAACCAATAAAAAAAATGGCAAAAAATAATACTTTTTTATTCATTATTGTCCAATTCTAATGTAAACTCCAAAACATCTTTCCATCCACGATAAATACCGTATTGACCAATGGTTGAATTATGCCAAATAAATGAAAAATCACCACCGTATTCACGAACCTCTTGATTCAATTGTGATATTTTTTTCTTTGCTTCATCTACTGATAATTTCATATACTCATTTAATGTTCCATCCATGTATGCAAAAGGATGTATTACATAAGAGGTCATTTCATTTTTCGATAAATCAAACCAGCGAAATGATCGCGCAGTTCCAGCCCGAAAACCAACAGTCTCAGCATATCCCATAGTGTAATCGTGTTTGAAACCCATCGAATGCAATATTTGGTAGGTTGTTGGTATATTTAATTTTAAAAAGTGCTGTCTCGAACAGTCAACTGTATGCTGTAAAATAGATTCAATTCGATCTTTTTCATTTAATAAGTAAAATTCGTACGTATTTGACTTGTAGCTTGGATGCAAACCAATCTTTGCATATTTACTCATTTCTTTGATTAACTGTCGGTGCTTGAAATTACGATGTGAAATATTTTTATCGTACTTTGAGTAATCCCCCAATAGCCAAAAGATATTTATTTCAAATCCTCGATCAGTTATCGCTTGGATATAACTGAAAGTATCAAAGGGGTCCGTTCGCTTACCCGATATAACTCGTTGGCGTTCAACTAGGCGATCCTTTTTTCCAAAAAGTAGGTCTTTCGATGTAGCATACCATAGTCTGAATGGACTTTTTAATTTGTAAGCGAATGTTTGATCTATATCAAAAGTAGGATTCATTTTATATGGAATAGGAATTGGCAAACTAACCTCAACGTCATTTCTTAATAAGTAGCGAATTATAGATTCAGCCCAACGATCGCAAACTACCTTTTCCAACCAGTTGAATCTGCTCATAACACTGTTTTTAGCTTCAAACCTACCATGCTGATCAGTATATGAAGAAGTATACTCCTCCATACGAGATAAAATGTAAAAAATACTGGCAATCGGGTCAACAATATTATTGAAAGCAATACACTCTTCTCCTTCAAAATTTCCTTTGTCAATTCCATATACTCCAATATTTTCATCAAAAAGTAAGGAAGACGGACGTATGTACAAAACATGATCAATTTCAATATTTGAGTAGTTAAACTTCGGAAGAGATGAGGTCTCAGTAAAATAACGATCGTTTGTAATGCGATACTCTATTTTCCGATCATTGAAAATAAAATCAAAAGTGTAAAGAATTCGTTCTGATATTTCTTCGACGTATATTAAAATCATCCTATGTTCTCAATAATTTTCTGTGCAATAAATAAAGCAGCATTTCCATCTCCGTAAAATGATGGATAACTAAATTCATTTTTATTCAATAAATATAGACCTCCATCGACTATCTCGTTTGTTTTAGTACCGACAAGCTTTGCATTACCGTTTTCTACAATTTCAATCCATTCTGTTTGGTCGCGAAGGATTATACAAGGCTTGCAAAAGAAAAATGCTTCTTTTTGCAAACCACCACTGTCTGTGACGATTAATTTTGCTTTTTTTTGTAGTGAAATAATATCCAAAAATCCTACCGGAGGGATGATTAAAATATCTATTGAATTCTGTAACCTGCCAAGAAGTTTATCCGATAAATTTTCATCTAACTTGTTTTTTGTTCTTGGATGCAGTGGTAAAACAAGTCTTAGTTTAGTACGTTCAATCAACTCAATCAAACCTAAAAATATACTTTCTAAATTTTTTGGGTTGTCCGTATTCGTATCCCTGTGAATTGTACACAGTATAAATTTATTGGATTCTAAATTCAAATCTGCACAAATAGTGGAGTTTTGTTCACTTAAAACTGAAAAATAGAGGGAATTATCATACATTATATCTCCGCAGTGATAAACAGCAGGATTATCTATGGTTGCCTTCCTTGAATTGGTAATTGCAAATCCCTCTTTTTTTAAATTATTAAGCCCTGTTTTTGTCGGAGTAAATAATAGCGTGGACATGTGATCGCATGAAATTCGATTTATTTCCTCAGGCATTTCCTTAAAAAAACTGCGTAGACCCGCCTCAATGTGTACAACTGGAATATGAATTTTTGCCGCAGCCAGTGAACCTGCAATTGTTGAGTTGGTATCTCCATATACTACTATAGCATCTGGTTTTTCATCGATAAAAATTTGTTCAAGACCCTCTATCATTTTTGCTGTTTGCACCCCATGTGTTCCGCTTCCCACGCTCAGATTAAACTTTGGCTTTGGAATACCCAACTCCTCAAAAAATACTTTCGACATATTATCATCATAATGCTGACCAGTGTGAACCAAAATTTCCTCAAGCTCATTTTTAAACTCATTTTCAATAGCCCTACTCAATGCGCTCGCTTTAATAATTTGAGGCCTTGCACCAATGATGGTAATGATTTTTTTCCTCATTTTTATCTTCTCTTAAATCAAACTGTTATCGACAAAGCTAAAGTATGAATTATCTGCAACGATTAAATGATCAAGTATACTTATATCGATACATTTCCCAAATTCTTTAAGTTTTTTTGTCAAATTTATGTCAGAATCACTGGGATTACCATTACCACTTGGATGATTATGTGCAAGGATAAGAGATGTTGAATTAAGTAAAATTGCCTCCTTAAAAATGATTCTTCCATCAGCTATTGTCGCTGTTATTCCTCCCTTTGAAATACACTTAAAATCTATCACAATATTTGAATTATTTAAAAAAATAACATAAAATTCCTCGTGGTTTAAATCCTGAAATGAACTCTTTAATAAATCAAAAGCAACCTTTGCATTGGTTATTTTTAGATTTTTTGAGGTCAATCGAGTTAATCGACTGCTCAGCTCAAGTGCTGAAAGAATTGTGATTGCTTTCGTTTTACCTACTCCTCTTACGCTCATTAATTGTTGCAGTTCCATTTTACGGATACTATCAAGTGAAAAATTATTGGCCTCCAATAGTAAATGAGCAATTTGTAGTGCAGAATTATTCTTTGTCCCATTTCCTATAATTATTGCTAATAATTCAGCATCTGTCAATGATTTTCTCCCTCCTGAATAAAATTTCTCGCGAGGCCTGTCTTGAATTGACCATTTAGTGATTGGTATGGACATGTTTTCTGATTACTCTTGAAGTTACGAATTATTTCTTTGATTTCATAATCTCGCTACAATTTGATAGTTTTGTCAAAAAATTTAAAATGAAAGCCAAAATCACTACAAACAAAGGGGAAATGATTGCAGAGTTATTTGTTAATGAAACTCCCATCGCTGCAAATAATTTTATCGATCTTTCAAAAAAAGGATTTTACAATGGATTGAAATGGCATCGTGTTCTCCCCGATTTCGTTATTCAAGGTGGCTGCCCGAATTCACGAGAAGGTGCAAATGGCATGCCCGGTACAGGTGGCCCGGGTTATCAAATTCCTTGTGAAGTTACGGCTGAAAAACAGTATCATGATAAAGGAGTTTTATCAATGGCTCACGCTGGACCCAACACAGGCGGCTCTCAATTTTTCATCTGTCATTCAAGAAACAATACTGCCCATTTAGATGGGAATCATACTTGCTTTGGAAAAGTAATCGAAGGATTAGATGTTATTCACGATATCCGTCAAGGAGATTCAATTGATAAGATTGAAATTATCGCTGAATAGAATTATTTACAAAATATTTTTTAGTATCAGGTAGCTTATTGCATAAAAAGCAATGACGCTGATTATTAGCGCACCGAAATTGGTAAAACCTTTTTTTCTGTTATATACGTAATTTAATATTCCCAGGATTAGAGCAGGAACAAGAGCAGCAAAAAGAGGATTCGTAAAATTCACCTATAAATAGCGGTGGTTTGTGAGATAATTTGTCACGTAATCTTTCACTCCTTCTTCAATTGACGTAAATTCATTTGAATATCCTACAGCTCTCAGTTTTGCCATATTGGCCTCAGTAAAATATTGATACCTCTCGCGAATATCCTCAGGAGTATCAATAAAATCAATAGCAACTGGCTTTTTCAAATTCTGAAAGGTAATTGAAACCAAATCTAAAAAACTGCGCGCCTTACCAGATCCCAAGTTATAAATTCCTGAAGCGGGCCTTTTATTTTTCAAAAATAGACACACATCAATCAAATCTTTAACATAAATGAAATCACGCAGTTGCTCACCATCTTTAAAATTTGGATTATGAGATCGAAATAATTGCATGTTTCCCTTCTGTTGAATTTGATTAAACGCATGAAAAATTACGCTTGCCATTCTTCCTTTGTGATATTCATTTGGTCCGTAAACATTGAAAAACTTCAATCCTGACCAAAAGGGTGGTTCGGTTGTTTGAGTCAATACCCATTTATCAAAATCATTTTTTGAATCTCCGTATGGATTCAATGGAAGCAACTTTGGAATTATTTCGTGCTTATCATCATATCCAAATTCTCCCAAACCGTAGGTAGCTGCCGAACTTGCATAAACCAACGGAACAGAATTAGATGTACAAAACGTCCAAACTTTTTTTGAAAAAGCAACATTTAATTGATCAAAAATTTCATGATTAATTTCAGTTGTATCTGTTCTTGCGCCCAAATGATATATAAATTCCAATTCAGGCCTTTCCAACTCCAACCAAGAAAAAAAATTTGATCTATCGATTTTTTGAAGGTATTTTTTTCCGACTAAATTTCTATTTTTCTGCGTATTTGAAAAATCGTCAACAAGAATTAAATCCGTAAATCCCAAATGATTGAGTCGACTTACCAAACAACTTCCAATAAATCCAGCTGCACCAGTAACTACAAACATTGTAATGGTTTAAAAAAGACCGTTGATTTCGGCATCAATCGAACTGATAATTTTCCCTAGGTCTTCCTGATTTTCAGGAAAACGATTGTTATCAATGTCAATAATCAATAATTTTCCTTTATCATAGGTTGAAATCCAAGCCTCGTAGCGCTCATTTAATCTTTTCAAATAATCCAAGCGAATACTTTCTTCATATTCTCGTCCACGTTTGTTTATTTGCTCAACTAATGTGGGAATACTAGCTCGTAAATAGATTAATAAATCTGGTGGATTAACGAATGAATCCATCAAATTGAATAAGGAAAAATAATTTTCAAAATCTCTTGTTGTCATTAATCCCATTGAATGTAAATTCGGCGCAAAAATAAAGGCATCTTCATATATTGTTCTATCCTGAATTACATTTTTTTTATTCTGATTAATTTCTTGAATTTGCATGAAACGGCTGTTCAGATAATACACTTGAAGATTGAAAGACCATCGTTGCATATCCTCGTAAAAGTCATTCAAATACGGATTTTGTTCAACGTCTTCAAAATGAGCCTCCCACTCATAATGTTTCGATAACATTTTAGTTAGTGTTGATTTCCCTGCTCCAATATTACCGGCAACCGCAATGTGCATATTCCAAATTTTTATGGTGATAAAGTTAACGATTAAATTGTGCTAACCGAGAAAAAAATTATTTTTTTTTCACCAATCTCAAGCAACTAATTTTATCCTTAAATTGAAAATAGAATAGGTCCGAAAAAGTCCGAAAATGTTCAATTTCATTAAAAGGCAATTGAAAAAAAGGAGAGGTGATCTCACCATCTGAAAGTAGAAAAATTTCTTTTTCATTCCTCAGCCAAACTCGATTTTCAGAAACACTCATACCCTTACAATTCAATGTGTTTTGGGAAAGTAAACTTCCGTTTAAATCACATATCGTAAGTTTTCCTGATGTATCCAAGACATGTAAATCAGATTCAAATTCAAGAATTTCCACGAGATCCCCAAGCGAAATAAGTCCTTGTGTATTGCGAATTTCTTGGGCAATCTTTCCTGGCTTCATTAAATCTATAAGTAATAGCTCTGAATTTACTTGGTCAAAAACCCAAAGTTTTCCTCCCCTACTTGATCTTCCAATCAATGAGGCAAACCCAATATTAAAATCTCCTAAATCAATGCATAAATCGACAGGAGTCAATGTGTTATCTAAAAAACATATTTGCTGTTGCTGTTCCGAAAAAAGTACAAGTTTAAATGGAGTAATTGAAATAATTTGTTTGATTTCACCAAAAGCTTTACTACTTATTTTATAGGATAAATCTCCTGCCGAATTAAATTTACGTATTGAAGATGAACTAGCAACGATCAAATTCCCGAATGCATCAACATTCCAACCAGAAATTGTATTTTCTTCAACTTTAAAAGTTTCATTCCACGAATAAAGCGAATCTTGGGTATATGAAAAAGTTACAATTAATAAACAGGATATAAGCAGAATGTTTTTCATGTAAGAGATTTCAAACTAGGCAGTATTTGTTCCAAAATCTCACGATCATTAGATAATCTTGGAATCTTATTTTGTCCACCTAACTTACCTTTGCCTTTCAACCAAGACTGAAAAAAACCCGATTGTGCGTAATGTATGAATGGCTTTGAAAGTATCATATCATTGTATCTCTTAGCGTCATAATCTGAATTAATTTCACGCAACCTAGTGTCCAATAAAAATTCAAAACGTTCTCGATTATTAGGATCTGAAGAAAATTCTATTACCCATTCGTGTCCGCCCCCATTTTTATTATCCATATAAATTGGTCCTGCAGTATAATCACGTATGCTAGAATTTGTGTTTTCACAAGCGAAAGCAATTGCCTGTTCTGCATTTTCAACAATTAATTCCTCCCCAAACGTATTGATAAAACTTTTCGTTCTACCCGTTATTTTAAACCGATACGGTAATAGCGAGGTGAATTTTACTGTATCTCCCAATATATATCTCCAAAGACCGCCATTTGTGGAAATCACGACCGCATAGTTAACGTTTTCCTCTACCTCTGAAAGCGCCAAAACATTTTTTGAATTAATTCCATCAAATTCATTCATGGGGATAAATTCATAATAAATACCGTAATCGAGCATTAATAAAAGGGCATTATCATCAGGCAGGTCTTGTATTCCAAAAAAACCCTCTGAGGCATTGTAAGTCTCAACATAGTGCATGTTCGGATCCGGAATTAATTTGGCAAAATGATCACGATAAGGTTCAAAACATACACCGCCATGCATAAATAATTCAAGGTTTGGCCAAACCTCTTTTAAGTGCTTTTTTCCCGTGATTTCCAATATTCTATCAGCTAAAACTATTGTCCAACTCGGAACGCCTGCAAGAGTTAATACATTTTCTTTAATTGTAGAATGAGCCATTTTTTCAATTTTCTCCTCCCAATCACTCATCATAGTAATTTCTTTAGATGGAGTTCGTCTTATTTCCGCCCACCAAGGTAAATTTTTTACAATAATTGCAGAAAGATCACCAAAATAGGAATCAGACGTAAGCGGGTTAATTTGAGCACTCCCACCAACAGCTAGATGCTTTCCATTATATAGCTTGCAACCGGGATAATTAGAGTAATACAAGGCCAATAAATCTTTTCCCGCTTTGTAATGACATTCTTCAAGAGATTCTTTTGTTACAGGTATAAATTTACTTCTTTCGGCAGTTGTTCCGGAGGATTTAGCAAACCATTTGGTATCCCCTGGCCAAAGAATATTCTTATCTCCTGTCATTAATTGATCTACATACTTTTTTATGGCATTATAATCGGATAACGGAACATTGTCTTGGAATGTTTTATGGTCTTTTACACTGATAAAATTGTACTGACAACCAAACTGAGTGTCCACACATAAAGAAATCAGGTTACTTAAAACTTCATTTTGAACGTCAATGGGGTACTTTTTGAATAATTCAATTTGATGAATTCGCTTCTTTATAAACCAAGAAAAAATGGAATTAAACGGCATAGTAAATCAAAATTATTCTTCAAATTAAAGGATTTTTATCCCCAAATAAGAATAGAAATAATAATACTTAATAATGCAAGGGTATATATAACTCCAACTGCGACTGTGGACTCATCAAAAAAAGTGTCATTTTTCTTCGACATAATTATTTTTTTTTCAAAGGTATAAATTCAAAGTCAATTAGTAATCGAATTCAGGAGAATTTTAGGGAAAATATGTTCGAGGAAACATTAAAACATAGTTCAGTTGATTGTAAAATTGAAAAATAACTCGGAAAATTATATTTCAAATAAATTGAATACAAATTAATTTTGATAAAATAATCATTTGATAACAAAATTAAAGATCAAAATATGTACATTTGATTCCTTAAAATAAACAAAAATGAACTTAACTAAAATTTTTCCGATTTTAACATTCCGCGTTTGGATGACTGCGCTACTGTTATTCCTTCAAATGATTTTTATTAACCATTTGTTTTCTCAATCTGCGGGTTTTAATTCAACGTATGCAATTCTTTCGATCAACGGAGGTGCAAATGCTTATTATGATTTGCAGGCTACAACAAGTAATCCGGATTTCAATGGATCAAACTTAGGATTGTTTTACACTGGTACGAATACACTTACCTTAAAAGGTGCTGAACACAATGTATACAAGTGTGGATCCTCGGATTTAACTTCCACCAGGTTAATGTATCGTATTTATCCAACGAGTGGAACAGGCGGTTCGTTCACCTCAATTAATGTGAATTGGGCATCAGGATTCAACAATGGTTGTGGAGGACAAGACCAACAGTGGTCTTTAACCAATAACAATTTAGATGTATTGGCTGGCCTTTCCGCAGGCTCTTACTTTTTGGAGGTTTACAGCGAGGCAACCGTAACCAATTGTTGCGGGGGAACAGTTTATGCTGGAAATAACGGAGCCAACTATAAAGCATCATTTACCATAGCCCCAATGTCTCTTACGTCAGCTGGTGTTGCAGTTGTAGAGAATTTTGATAACATTGGCTCAAGTGCAACTGCTGCTCTACCAAGCGGTTTTAAATTTGGACAAAATGTATCATTCGCTAATGGTGTTTTGGCGACCACATTAGCCGCAGGATCAACAGGCACGGGAGTCTTGACAGGTAGTTCAGGAGGTGCTTACTACAATTTTGCCAACGGAATAACAGCGAGCTCCACTGATAGGTCCGTCGGCTTCTTGTCAACAGGTAGTTTTACATCTCCAAGAGATCTTATGTTACAAATTCAAAATAATACAGGAAGTTCCGTATCACAGTTGCAAATTTCTTTTGATTATGAAAAGTATCGATCTGGAACGCGAGCTTTCAACTTAAACTTCTTCCAAAGTCTTGATGGAGTGAGTTGGACTCCAGTAATATCCGGAGATGAATCTTTTGCTGCAGATGCTGGTAATACAACAATTTTTAATCCGCCTACATCGATCTCAAAAAACGTAAACATTACAGGATTAAATGTACAAAATGGTAATTTTATTTACTTAAAATGGACGTACACAGGTGTTGGAGGAAGCTCCAATGGCCAAGCAATTGGCATCGATAATGTATCGGTTACTGCTATAAATCCATCTTTTAACGTTACCTACGATGGTAATTCAAACACCGGCGGTACAGCTCCTACGGATGCAACAAATTACTCTTCAGGTTCAACAGTTACAGTATTAGGAAATACAGGTTCACTAGCACGCACAGGCTATACTTTTGACGGATGGAATACGTTGGCAAACGGCTCTGGAACGGACAGACCCGCAGGTTCAACATTTTCTATTTCAGCCAATACGACCCTTTTTGCAAAATGGGCGGCTAACAGCAACACGATAACCTTTGATGGAAATGGCGCAACTAGTGGCGCAACGGCATCCCAAAATATCAGTACAGCAGCATCCGCAAATTTAACTGCCAATGGATTTATACGAGCAGGCTATTCTTTTACTGGTTGGAATTCAACTTCTGATGGAACGGGTACATCTTATGCCGACCAGTCGAGCTACACCATGGGTACTTCAAATGTAACGCTTTATGCTCAGTGGACTGCCAATAATTTGACTGTCACATTTGATAGTCAGGGTGGAAGTTCTATTCCAAATGGATCTACTGTAACTGGTGGTAGTGTATCTAATCCCGGTAACCCGACACAAAGTGGTTACTCCTTTAATGGTTGGTTTGTATCTGCCAGTGGCGGCATAGCTGTTTCCTTTCCATACAGCCACGGTGAAACCTCAGATTTTACTTTGTTTGCTCAGTGGACAGCGGCCTCTGTTCCAATAATTGACCAAGTGGCTCTTACCAGTCCTCTAACAAATGTTTACGGTACAGCTTCATCAGCTGTGAGTTTCCAAGCGGCTGGATCTAATTTGACTGAAAATATCCTTGCCAGTGCAGAGGCGGGTTATGAAGTTTCACTTGATAATATAGCTTACAGCAACACGGTAACAGTTTCTCCCGGAACAACGATTTATTTACGTAATGCTGCAACGAAAGGTGCAGGAACTTACAACAGTATGAATGCTGTTTTATTATCAAGCAGTGGAGCAAGTTCCCAATATGTTTCGAGCTCGTCCTCAGGAAATATTGTATCAACAAAGGAAATTACAGTATCGGGAATTACAATATCAAATAAAATTTACGATGGTAATACTACGGCTACTGTCGGAGGATCCTCAGCATACTCAGGTTTAGAAAACGGTGAGTCATTTGCTGTAGTTGGAACGCCAGTCGCGAGTTTTGACAATAAAAACGTAGGTGTGGCAAAACCTATTTCAATAGTAGGTTTCCTTTCTCCAAGTTCGAACTACTCAACAACACAACCCTCAAATTTAACCGCGGACATTTCCCCACTGTTAATTAATGTTGAGAATCCGCAGGTAAATTCTAAAATCTATGACGGTAATTTAAGTGCCACCATTACCGCATCTTTGAATGGAGCAGTGGCAGGAGATGTTGTGACATTTATCGGAACAGGGACATTCGCTTCTCCAAATGCCGGAACAAACATACCTGTTACATCGAATGCAACTTTGGGAGGATCAGACGGAGGAAATTACACAATCCAGCAACCTCTTGGACTACAAGGTAACATTACAGCTAAATCACTCTCAATTTCGGCAAATAATGTTACCAAAGCTATTGGGCAAGTAATAACAGGTGGTGCTGGATCTACTGCCTTTACATCAACTGGTTTAGTCGTTCCTGAAACCATCGGATCTGTGACAATAAGTTACGGATCAGCAAGTGCGGCAACCGGAGATGGAGCAGTTGTTGGGACATATCCAAATCAAGTAACCCCATCAAATGCAGTTGGTGGTAGTTTCGATGCAAATAACTACTCCATTACTTACGTTGATGGATCAATAATTGTATCTGGATTTACACCAGGAAATCTATTGGTTGAAAGAATTGGAAATGGTACCACTAGTCTTTCTGGATCGGCCAGTGAAATTAATATCCTAGAGTTGACATCAACTGGATCGAATGTTCAAACTATCGTCAACCAATTTACCGGTGTAAATTTATTAACTGAAGGAGGTAGTACTACTTCCAACGGATATTTCAACTCATATGACCTTCGAGTGGGCTTTACCGGCCAAAATACCCCAATAGGAACGGCATCAGCTTCTTCACTAAATTTAAAAGCTGTAAACGTTCTGGATGCGGGCGCCTATGTTGTGAAAAGGGTTGAACTTCCGACCGGTGGCCCGTTGGCAACCCCGCCGTCTCCGTTTTCAGGAAGTAACATGAGAAGTGTTATTCCGATTACTGACTCAACCTTTTATGTATCGGGAACGAGTACTCAACAAACGGGAAATCCAGTTACTGGTGGTTTGTGGTACTACAATGGTAACTCTTTTAATCAAATTAATAACTCAACTACTGGTTTTCCGACCAATTTTAGAAATGTTGAAATATTTAACGGCCAATTGTATTTTTCTTCGGCAACAGGAAATTTTTTAGGTATATCAAAAATAGGAAATGGTCTCCCTACATCCTCCAATGAAATTCCCGAGTCAGTGATATTCATGGGTGCTGGCGCAAGTCCTTACGGATTTTCCTTTAGCCCGGATAACAAAATCTGTTACATCAGTGATGATCGAGCTTCTGTGGTAGGTGGTGTCCAAAAATGGGTCAAAACCGGTGAAACTTGGAATTTGGCCTATATTTTGGGTTCGGGCGCAACAAACATTGGTGCGCGTGGATTAACTGTAGATTATTCGGGTGAATTTCCGGTAATATACGCAACAACAGCGGAGTCTTCATCAAATCGTTTGATAAAAATAATAGATAATGGGGCTCAGGCTGCAGCGACAACAATTGCTACTGCTGGAACTAATTTTATTTTTAGAGGAGTTGATTTTTCACCAGCTTTAACACCTAGTGCACCTGTAATTAGCAGTGTTGTACAACCAAATTGTTCATCAACAACGGGTTCTGTAATATTGTCAGGATTACCGGCTGAACAATGGAGTATTTACGGTCATCCAAATGGTAGTATCACGGGCAGTGGTTCAACTGTTCAAATCGATAATCTTCCATACGGTCAGTATCAGTTCTCTGTTACAACCATAAATGGCCGAACTTCAACTCAGTCAGCTTCTGTAACAATAAATAATACAACTCCTACAAACCTACTCTGTTGGGAGACTGCGACATGCAATCAAGCCACGGGTCAGTGGGAAATTACGGGAACCCAAGCGCCTCAACCCGCAACTGCCTGTTACCAAACAGCTACGTTCAATACTACAACGTGTCAGTGGGACGTAGCAGGAACACAAGCGCCTCAACCAACAGCAACGAACTGTTGGGACAACT
>VGFL01000003.1 GCA_016868915.1 Bacteroidota bacterium
AAGCAATTTTTCAGCTTTCTCAATTAAGCGGCTGTTCCCCGCTACAAATTGTATTTACCAATAATAGCCTCAATTCAAGCTCTTATTTTTGGGATTTTGGAGACGGAGAAACATATACATCAACCAATACGAACTCTGTGACCCATGTTTTTACCAATGACCAGCAAAACCAAGATTTTATCATTCAGTTTATCGCTTTTCAAAGCCCTTTTTGTTCTGACACCATCCAAGCAGGAATAATTACGAATGTTTGTGGTTGTACGGATAATGAGGCTGAAAACTACAATCCGAACGCCACTGTTGACGATGGAAGCTGTACATACCCGGACCCCATTATCATAGTACCAAATGTTTTGACCCCAAACAATGATGGAATAAATGATATTTTTGAATTGGATTGGGTAAATTTAACATCGTTGCGTCTAATTATTTTAAATCGTTGGGGGAACGTTTTATACGACCAAACTAGTGCTGATTTAGTAACTTTCGTTCCAGCCTGGAACGGGAAATATGAAAATGGGGAAGATGCCAAAGACGGAATTTACTTTTATAAGTACGAGGGGAAAGGTATTTCAAATGAACTATTAGAAGGGCATGGCTTTTTGCATCTCATTAAAAATCCTTAAATAGTCTTCTTATTTAATAATTTTTACTGATAATAGTTTATTCCAATATTTGCCTGTTATTACCAATTCGTTCGCTTCAGAATTAAAGGCAATTCCATTTAATACTTCGCCACTAGCTCGATACTTCGCTACAATATCATTTGCTTGAATTATTGCTTCAACTGCCCCTGTCTTCGGATTTATTACAGCAATTAAATCTTGCATGTAAATATTTGCATAAATTTTTCCATCAATGTACTCCAATTCGTTTAATTGCGAAATTGAACCTTCATTTGTGGTTGCCTCAATTATTTTTACAATTTCAAAAGTACGTGGATTTCTAAAAACAAGTTGTTCAGTACCATTTGACATAATTAAATTTTCTCCGTCATTACATAATCCCCAGCCTTCTCCTTTATATTGAAATTCGCCTGAATATTTAGCTAAGTTGTCTGCATTGTAAATAAAACACTTTTCGTTTCTCCATGTCAATTGATAAAGTGTATCATTTAATATTGTTATACCTTCACCAAAATAAGTTGCGTCGAGACTTACCTTTTTATTTATTCTTCCTGAACTTTGCTCAATTTTTGCGATGAGTGTGTTTCCTTGATTCGACGGATCTCCTGTCCCCTCATACAATTGCCCTTTAGAAAATTCAAGCCCCTGGGTGTAACTTGAATCTCGATGGGTATATTCTTTCACAACATCTAATTTCCAATTTACTGGTTTTTTATCATTTAGAATTTTCAAATCACGCTCCTCTGTTTCGGTTGTATTATCGTTAAGTGTTGAAATTAGAACTAACTTATTTGTTCCTAATTTCATGAAACTTGTCTTCAAGATATGAAAAACATCGCCTTTGGGAGAATCCCAAACTTGCAAAATACTATCATTCAACTTTAATTCTACTTTTCTTAAATCTTGGTTATCAATCTTTATTTCAATTTTGGCTTCTTTTTGTGTGATAACAGTCAGATTTTCATCAAAGGCAAAAGACGCTGAAATATTATCCGAGTGAGAACCATCAATCCAGACTTTGTATATAAAGGCAGACACAAATAAAAGTAGCAGTGCGATTAAAATTTTTTTTTTCATCTTTTCAAATCAAATTAATTTAGCTATTTCTCGAGCGTCTATGCCATTATGGGATTCTTGATAAACTACTTCACTTTTTTTAATTACTATGACTTGGGGGGATTGGTGTATAACTTTCAAGGTGTCAGCAATAACATTCGATAAATTTCGAAAATTCAACAAATCTAAAAAATACAACCCGACATCTTTATTACAGTCCCAATCTCTTTCAAATCTTGAGAGCGCCATAGATGAAATACTACAGCGAGTACTGTGTTTAAAAATTAGAATTGGCCTTTCTTGGCTTTCATCCAGTAACTGATGAATCGAATTTTCATTTGATAATTCTTTCCATTGGAAATTGGATTTTTGAGAGAACCATCCCATTATATATTTGAAGTAAATTGTTTTAAAAATCGGATATCGTTTTCTGAATACATGCGTAAATCATTCACTTTATATTTGAGTTGAGAAATTCGCTCTATACCCATCCCAAAAGCAAAACCTGAATATTCATGAGAATCAATGCCGCAAGATTCAAGTACGGTGGGATCAACCATACCGCACCCTAAAATTTCAAGCCATCCCGTATACTTACAAACATTGCACCCCTTGCCATTGCAAATTGAACATGAAACATCAACCTCAGCACTTGGCTCGGTAAAAGGAAAATACGATGGGCGTAAACGAATTTGAGCTTTTTCTCCAAAGAGTTCTTTGGCAAAATAAAGCAACGTTTGTTTCAAATCAGCGAAAGAAACATTTTTATCAATGTACAATCCCTCAACTTGATGAAAGAAGCAGTGTGCACGTGCAGAAATCGCTTCATTACGATATACTCTGCCTGGAGAAATTGTTCGAATAGGGGGCTTTGAATTCTCCATTACGCGCACTTGCACTGAGCTTGTATGCGTTCTTAAAGCAATTTCTTGCTCTCCCTTTTCAATAAAGAATGTATCCTGCATATCTCTTGCGGGATGTTCTGGCGGAAAATTTAGGGCAGAGAAATTATGCCACTCATCCTCTATCTCTGGTCCTTCAGAAACTGAGAAGCCAATTTTAGTAAATATATCAATTATTTCATTTCGCACGATTGACAACGGATGGCGTGAACCAACTGATTCATCAATACCTGGTTTTGTCAAATCGACCTTACTAATATTTGACCCAGTCTTAATAAGTCGTTCTTTCGCACAATTGTATTTTTCTTCGGCCAGTAATTTTAATCCATTCACTTGTTGTCCGAACTTTTTTTTCTGATCCGGTGAAATATTTTTAAGCTCTAAATACAACCCCTTAATAAGACCTTTAGATCCTATAAACTTAATACGAAATTCTTCTGCATCCTTTTCATTATTGATGGTAAAGGAATTGATTTCAGACGCGACTCCTTCTAAGCTTGACATTTTTTGGATTTGATTGTAACTTTTTTTTTACTTTATCTGTTAAATACATAAAGCTTTACAAAAATATAAATAAATGACAAATAGTAGAATATCAAAACGAGTTGGTGCACTTGCTATTCTATTTTATTTTGGCGTAGTATTCTTCGTTCTTAGTGGTTGCGTAAAAATCAAACCGACAAGTGCGATTATTCATGTAAAATACCCAGACGGAACAATGTGTTCGGGAGCTCAAGTAAGACTTTATGGTAAGCCACTTAATGAGGACACATCTGAATTATCTCAAGAATTTCGCATAGACTTAAATTCTGTATCAGATGCTAACGGACGTGCCTATTTTGATTTGAGTGAATTTTATGATGCTGGCCAAACTGGATTTGCAATATTAAATGTTGATGCCACGAAATCAAATTTGTCCAGTTCTGGGCTAATAGAAATAAAAGAACAGAAAGTAAATGAACAATTTTTTTTCCTTCAATGACAATGAATTATCCGTTTTAATGTGTAACTTTGGTTAATATAGAAAAATTATGAAACAATTTTTTTGCTTATTTTTAGGATTTGTCATATTAGTTAGTTTTTCTTCATGTGAACCTAATGACCCTGCTATTTTAAAGGTATTTGTGAGGTCTTCAACAAATCAACTTGTCCAAGGGGCAAAAGTAATTATTATTGGTGACCAGCAATCTAATCCGCCTACTCAGGAATACGTTGATACAACCTACACAAATTCGTCTGGATTCACAGTTTTTGATATGGATGAATACTTTGATAAGTATAAATCAGGTGATGAAAATACTACTGGATATTTTGATATCATCGTAAAGGCAAATAATAAAACAGCCTATGGAGAAACGAGATGTAGGGTGCATACTACATCTGTTGAAACGATTTATTTACCCAACTAAATAAAAAAATGAAAAGAATTCTATTTTTGACGATCATCGTATTTCTTGCAATCACAGCTTCATCTGGTTGTAGAAAGAAAAAAGATACCTTGGCTAAGATTTATGTGGAAGATAGCGATGGTGCTACGGTTGATAATGCTATGGTTATATTGTATGGAACTAACACAACAACGATTCCGCAACTAGTGAATGTTTTTGATACTTCTTATACAAATATGGACGGAGTAGCTACTTTTAATTTTAATGATATTTATCAATTAGGTCAGGCCGGAGTAGCTGTTTTAGACATAAAAGCTCTAAAATTAAATCTTGTGGGCCAGGGAATTATAAAAATAGAGGCGGAAAAAACAGTTGAAGAAACTGTTATCTTGAACTAGGAAAAATCCCCAATCATAATTTAGAATGGCTATCATTATTGGTGGCCATTTTTCTTTTCTAATTATTCTATTAAACTTTTATTTGATTATCGGATAATTAATTTTTTTTACATATTATGTATCTGAAAAAACAGACTATCATGTTGAGAAAACGTAACTTTATTAATCGTTACTGTTTTTATTATTTAATTCGATGATATGAGAATTTTGCTATATTTTATTTTGGTTTTCTCGTACTCTTTCGCTCAACATAATTATTGGCAACAAAGTGTCGATTATCAAATAAATGTAATCGTTGATGATATTAATAATCGCATCTCAGGTGATGAAGTTTTAATCTACCAGAACAACTCCTCTGATACCTTAAAAGAAATTTATTTTCACTTGTACTGGAACGCTTTTAAAAAAGGCAGTCATGCTTTTGAAAAAATGAATGTGTCCGAATTAAATGATTCAGATTTTGGTGAAATTATAATTGAAAATTTATCGATAAATAATGAAGTTCACACCATTACTATTTTTGAATCTATCGGTCAGGTTAAACTCTTAAAACCAATACTTCCCGGTAAAAACTCTGAAATAAAAATTCGATTTTCATCAATTATTCCATCCTGTATAAATAGAGCAGGTAAAAATAATACGGCGGGGACTGATTATACATTTACACAATGGTATCCTAAAATTTGTCGTTACGATAAAATGGGGTGGCATACAGACCCCTATTTAGGTAGAGAATTTGCAGGAACATTTGGAAAATATTCCGTATCGATAACTTGCCATCCGGGATATGTCGTAGCAGGAACAGGTTCGCTTAAAAATAAAAAGTACAAAGACAAAGGATGGAGCTCAACAACCGGTTTAAATGATTCAAAAAAAGAAAAATGGGAATTCATAGGAGAGAATATACATGACTTTGCTTTTGCCATGGACAAAGAATGGATACATAAAGTGCAAACTATAGATGGGATAGCTTTTCATTTTTTCTACAATGAAGAATACGATAAGGCATGGAAGGAGCTGATGTCAAATTGGTCAAAGGCCTACCAAATTTGTAAGAGTGAATTTGGAGTTTACCCTTACCCTCAATTTTCATTTATTCAAGCTGGAGAGGGATACATGGAATACCCAATGTGCACAATGCTTGAGTCCGGCAGGTACGATTTCTTTAACACTGCCTGTCACGAATTTATGCACAACTATTTTTATGGGATATTTGGAACGGATGAAAATTTATACCATTGGATGGATGAAGGGATTACCTGCTATGCCGAGGAACGAATAAGTAACGTTAATAAAGTACCAAATAATCCATCAAAAGGAGCGATTTCAAACTATCGATGGATATCTTCTTCCTTTGAGGAGGAGCCAATATCTACTGCTGCAAATCATTTTGAAAGTGACTATCCGTATTACAACGCTGCATATTTCAAGGGCCAACTTTTTCCGGAGCTTATACGTTATATTATTGGTGATTCTATTATGAAAATTGGTTTTGCTCGATTTTATCAAACATGGAAATTTAAGCACCCGGAACCAAATGATTTTGTTAAAATTTTTGAAGATGTCTCCACTATGGAGCTAACCTGGTTTCAAAATTATTGGTTGAATACCACTAAAAAAATAGACTTTTCAATAGATTCAGTTCAGAAAACGAAAGATGGGATTTTAATAGCGTTTGGCAATCAAGGAATTCCAATGCCACTTGAATTTGAAATAAAGCTAAAAGACGGAAAATCAATTTATTACCACATACCAATTGATCTTACCAATAATTCAAAAACTGATTTCGCAACAGATGTTAAGATATTACCAAAATGGTCTTGTGCATCTAAAAGATATAGCATATTAGTAAAGGATATCAAATGGAAAGATGTATCTCAAATAGTTATAGATCCGAACAATTTTTTACCAGATATAAATACAGAAGACAACTCGTTTTCTAATCCCTAATCAATTTTGATAAATCGCTCGCGTTTTATAACATTATTCCCCACTTCTACCTCAACTATGTAGGTTCCACTTGGCAATGAACTCATATCTATCGAATTCGTTAATATACTCTGGCGCAATATTCTACCATTTAAGTCATATAGTTGAGTAAACTTTCCTACACCCATTATTGATAATATATTTTTCACTGGATTTGGATAAATTAAATCATTTTGCGTCAAATTTTCAATACCTGCTCCGAAATCAACAAAGATAGAATCCACTAATTGACAGTCATTTGCATCTGTTACAATCACTGAGTACCAACCCGTATTTAAGTAAACGATCAGCGAATCCGTTTGCTCAATTCCCTCCCACAGATAGGTGTAAGGCGCAGTTCCCCCTGAGACAGAGACGCTGGCAGTTCCGTCATTGCCTATAATTTGGGGTGTTGATGTTAATGTAGCGCTTAAAGGTTGTGGTTCATTAATTAGCGCGCTTATTGATTGTGAGATACAGTCGTTTTGGTCAGATATGTATATTGTATAAGTTCCAGCGAATAAGTTTGTATTGTTGGCAGATACATTTTGCTGATTTATCCAGTAAGTATAATTTTCTGTCCCACCCTCACCTTGGATATAAATTTCACCGGTGGCATCACCATTGCACAAGGCATCTGTTACTACAGCAGAGACAACCAATTCCGCAGGCTCTGAAATACTAAATTCAAGCGAATCAGTACACCCTCTTGCATCTGAGGCAATCACAGAATAATTTCCTACAGTAAGGCTGTCCGCGATTTCCGTATTATCTCCTGTGGACCAATTATAGACGTAGGGAGGATAATTCGAGTTAATCAATTCGATTGAACCTAAACTATTTCCATAACACAAATTATTGACAATATTGGTGGCAATTATGACCGGCAGAGGTTCCGGAACGAAAACAGAATCTGTGACCACACATCCTCCCGGATGAGATATAATTACGGTGTGCCAACCACTTGTTAAGGAATTATTAGGTTTGGTAGTGATCCCGTTATCCCACAAAAAAGTGCAAGTATTAAACATACATGGGCAACCGGACGAATTTACTACAGCAGTTCCATTCGTGTCTCCAAGGCATGTAGGGGGATTAATTCCACCAAAGGCAATGAGAAATGGATCGGTCAAATTAAATGTTTGAATTTCATAGCAGCCTAACGAATTTGTAACCATAACAGAATAGGTTCCCGCGGACAAATTATCTTCAGTAGAATTGAGACCCCCGGATGTCCATAAATAAGTATGAGGCCCAGCTGCTGGATTTACAGTAAGACTAATGGATCCGTTGGAAAGTCCGTTGCAAGAAATTGGAGTTACCGTAGCATTCGTAATTACACTGCCAAAACCACAATCGACAGACTCCAGGGTATAAATACCGTCATTTGATGTCCCGAGATAGCTGCCCCATGCGATTCCGCTATTTGGTTTTACTACAGTTAATTCCTGGCGATTCACATAAATTCCTTTCCACCCCACGGGGTTGGTGCTATCCTTCTTAACAGCATATACCAAATCGATTTGGTTGTCTGCGTCTAAATCCGAAATCAAAGGTGTTGAACCAAGATTAACCCCTGTTTTTGTGGCGCCAAGTTGAGAGACTATGCCGTTCGCAAAATCTATTTTTTGCAGGCGATGCTTGTATGCCCCATTTTCCATGTAGGTTACAGAAACAAGGCCTTCATCGCGGCCATTATTATCAAAATCTAATGCATTAGCCGAAGCATAATTGAAAGTTCCTAAACTATCCTTAAACGCCATCTGCCCGTTCGAACCATCAATCATTACTTGGTAAAAATCAGAATACGAAGGTGCAATACCTTTAAATAAAATTGCCAACACGTCGGGAATCATGTCCCCGCCTGTAAAGTTGCCTAAAACTGGCTCTGCGCTTGATTCAGTATTGGGTAGTTGAAATTGCCAAAGCGTGCTAAATGAAGACCCACTAATTTTTTTAATTTTTCCTCCAAAGCTCTGTAATACAATGTCGTAGCCTCCATTTGTAGAATGACAGAGAGCGGCAGGCGCAATAAATCCTTTACTGGGATCAGTATCTACAGCAATAGAATTTCCCAATGAATTATCTAAAAGCAAATCATTTAGTGGGCAAGCCCAAAACGATCCCCCCAAATTTTCGCCGCCCGTTCCATACAATATCCACATAGTACCATCTCCTTGAATATCAGCAACCAAAGGGGAGCAATAGGTTTCTGCACTATCCGGAACAACGGCTTTCGCCAACAAGTGTCCATTTAGAGAATTAATCAACATGAGGTGTCCCGGTGGTCGATCCGTCTCCCAATCTGGGGCTGCATGATCACCTCCATTTGCTACTAATAAATCGGGAATTCCATCCCCTGTAATGTCATCTACAAACTGAGGGTTATAGAAATTATAAAGACCGCTATCGGCAGGATTGACTTGATAAGGAAAATAATCCCACAGTAAACTTCCATTTGCTCCATTAATCGCTAACAATTGAGCTTGCCTACCTGATATGAAAACATCTTTAATCCCATCGTTTGTAATATCTGTAAAAATGGCACTTCCAAAAACTTCGTTTCTACTTCCCCGTTTCCACAAGAGGGCTCCATTAACTCCGTTGAAGGCCATTATTCCATTATTACTTGCAAATCCATCTGTTCCTCCCCCAATGACAATATCTCGCACACCGTCATTGTTTAAATCACATGCTCGTGGAGAAGATAAGGTTGGTATTGAATCAGTAAAAGATTGCCATGTGGTGAGTTGGGCAAAAGAAGAGGCAGTTAAACTTAATAAAATTGATAGACCGAAGAACTTTTTCATTTATTTAATAATAACAGAGATATAAAATTAAAGATTTATGTCAACAAATAAAAGTGGCTCAATCAGAGATTTTTTCAACTTTAACAAGATTACCAAAATAAAGTTCTTTATTCGTAGATGTTTTCATCCAGAGTTCAGAAATATTTAATTTTTTATTGGGGAAGTAAAGTGGAAAGAGTTCTTGAAGGAATTGAATATCTATAGAAGGGGTATATGTATTCATTATCAGAAATCCGTTTTCAGTTAATAGTCTTGAGCTTGTTGAAACAAGTTCATCAATTTGATCCTCCAGTTTCCATTTTTCTCCCTTTGCCCCTATACCCCATGCAGGAGGATCCATAAGAATTCCACGAAATTTATTCCCTCTTTTTTCTTCTCTTTTCATAAACTTAATGGCGTCCTCGTGTATCCATCGGATATCGTTCAATTTACTCTTTAACATATTTTCTTTTGCCCAAGAGATAAGATTTTTTACAGAGTCGACATGAAATACATCCGCCCTGATCGATTTTGCCACGCAAGATGCAATTCCAGTATATGCAAATAAATTTAAAAATTTATCATTTGATTCTAGTTCATTCAATAAGGAATCCCAATTTACTTGTTGTTCTGGAAAGATCCCGAGATGTTTAAATTTTGTTAGTTCGAGTTTGATTTTTATTTTCTTGTAATTTATGACCCACAAATGAGAAGCACTTATTATTTCCTTCCAATAACCTGAATTATGACTTGTTTCCACAAACTCAAAATGAGCGAGTTTCCTCCATTCTGTATGAGGTAAGACTGACTTAAAATAAGCTTGAATTTCGGGACGAATGGTGACGATTTTTCCCCATCGCTCTAATTTTTTATTGCCTCCAGCATCGATAAGTTCATAATCATCCCAACAAGTTGCGAATATTTTTGATATGTTTTGCATGGATAAACAACGATTTACCTCATTTTGGGCATTTTCTTTCTGCCTCCCATCATTTGAACCATTCGCATTTGATTTTTTGATGGAGCCATATTAAGTTGTTGTTGCATCATTTTGATTTGATCTTTCATGATTCCGTCTTTATCAAGCTTTTTGGCCTCTGATAACAATGAAACCGCCTCATTTTTCCTCCCTGTTTGGGCGCAAATTCCGGCCAAGTGCATTCGAGCAACCGCATTGTCTTGTGAAGTTCTAAGACCGAGGGAAAGTGCCTGTCTCAGTATTTGTTCGCTCTTTGCAAAACCAAATTCTTGAGAATTCATTACCGCTTGAAGATACAAAACGTATGCGTGTTGTTTTCTGGGTAATAGCTGTGGATGAGTAATTCTATTTATGTACTTTTTTGCCTTTTCTGTATTTCCCAATCTCATTTGATTAAGGGCAAGAATCATATTTTCGTTTCTAAAAAACGAGAATATAATTAACGCTGTTACAAAAATGAACACTATACCCCATCCCCAAAAACTTGCAGCGAAAAGCCATGTGTTGAAAGAAATTGCAATTACAGCTAGAATACAACGAATAATAAAAGAAATCATAGTTTAATCAATTGTTGCGATACATTTTAATTCAATAGCAATTGGTGTAGGAAGAGAATTTATTTCAACCGTCGTTCGACATGGTAAATTCTCTTTAAAATATTCGGCATACACCTTATTATAAATACAAAAGTCCCTCTTCATATTGACCAGAAATACAGTTACATCAATTAGTTTGTCCCAGCTTGAACCGGAATCCTCTAAAATTATACGAACATTATCAAACACACTCCTGCATTGTTTTTCGAAATCAAATTCTTTAAAATTCCCGTTATGATCGAGTATCAGACCAGGAACAGTAGAATCAGTGGCATTTGAACCGGCAATTCGTGGGCCTACTCCAGATAAAAATAATAAGTTCCCTACTTTCCTCGCATGAGGGTATAGCCCAACGGGTTTTGGCGCCCTATTCGTTGAAATTTTGTCCATTATTCCAATAATCAGTATACAAATATACTCAAGTAAATTAAGAATAGAAAATTACTTTACCAATGAAAAATACTCACAAAATGACATACTTAAAACTAAGTTAACTAATTGACATTATGGAATGAAAATACCATGAAATCGGGAATACCAAAAGGAATTACAATAGTGGATAAACATGTAAATGGGGGCTTTGTGCTTTTGTCAAAGTATGCCTTCAGGTAGCTGCAAACTGTTATTCTCAATTAAACATCAACCAACTAACTTTCATCATCCACGGAAATTATAAGTGGGGAATGTTCAGAGAGAACAACCTCAATCAATCAATTCGATTGAAATCATTTGCTCATGACGATGAAGAAACGTTATTGAACCAATTTAAGTGCTTTTTGGAAGAGTATGGGAAATGATGGTAAGAAGCAAAAACACTAAAGGAAGAATTCAAACCTGCTTTCTAACGTAACTCGATGGAATGATTTTAGTACCTTTTATGTTGCTCATTTGAACTCGAAATTCAATGATTATGCAAGGTTACTTGATTTTTTTCGAGTCTCCTAAAGCTTTATCATTTAATTTTTTTTGAGTTCTCATCCAATAAATGAATCCAAAAAACCCAAGAATAATTAATGAATAATTAAAAATATTGCCAACAACTTCGAAAAACTGAAATGACGTCGTTAGCAAATCTCCAATTGAGTATATAACGTCTGTAAAAGTCATAATAAATTTTTACAAAGAAAACAAAAAAATCTGATTTAAACAATTCTACAAATCTACAAAAACTCGTTCAAAAGCCTCAATGTTTCTTTGGCGGCCTCCTGCTCTGCCAATTTTTTCGTACTGCCCTCTCCCTTTCCATAGTTTTTCCCATTTATTCCCACTTCGACCTCATAAATCCAAGAAACTCCAGAATTAAATTCTTTCAAAACATTAAATGTTAAACTCCATTTTTTCTTTTGACACCAAATAAATAATTTTGATTTAAAATCTACTTCATCCTCTAAAAGTTTATTTAAATTGACAAAATTTCTGAATAAATGGTTATGTACGGACTTTTTAACGGCCTCATAACCTCCATCAAGATAAATTGCTCCTAAAATTGCCTCGAATGCATTTCCCTCCAGAGAGGTTACATTAATTGACCTTGATTGATGGTACCGAAGAATATCTCTGATTCCCATTGAATATCCAATATCAGAAAGAGTTTTTCGATTAACTATTTTTGATTTTATACGTGTTAAGTACCCTTCATCTTGGTCTTGAAACTTAACAAAAAGATAATCTGCAACAACTGAATCCAAAACGGCATCGCCAAGGAATTCAAGTCTTTCATTTGAAAACTCAAATTCCTGATTTTTAAATGATTTATGGGTTATTGCCTTTAAAAAGTATTTCAAATTCTTTGGGCGATACCCAAATTTCTTTATTATAAACCCGATTAACTCAAGTTCTTCGTTACTTTTTTGAGAATTAAAAAGACTTTTAATCAAGCCTGTAAATTACTTTTTAAACTTTTTTACTATTACACTTGTGTTATGTCCGCCAAACCCAAATGTATTCGAAAGGGCAATATTTACCTCTCTTTTTTGTGCTGAATTAAATGTAAAGTTTAATTTATTATCTAACTCAGGGTCGTCTGTAAAATGATTAATCGTAGGGGGAATAATATCATTTTTAACCGCCAACACACAAGCAATTGCTTCGACAGCTCCAGCTGCACCTAACAAATGACCCGTCATAGATTTTGTTGAACTAATATTTAATTTATACGCATGATCACCAAAAACTGACTGAATAGCCTTAACTTCTGCAACATCTCCAAGCGGAGTTGATGTTCCATGAACGTTAATATAGTCGACATCAGAGGGGCTTATTTCTGCATCTTCCAGAGCCGCCAACATCGTATTTCTAGCTCCAACTCCTTCAGGATGGGGAGCAGTCATATGATAAGCATCTCCAGACATACCTCCACCGAGTACTTCTGCATAAATTGTTGCTCCGCGCTGAATGGCATGCTCATATTCTTCTAAAACCAGTGCGCCACCACCTTCTCCAAGAACGAAACCATCCCGATCTAAATCAAAAGGTCTTGATGCTGACTCAGGCGCTTCATTTCTAGTAGATAAAGCCTTTAAAGCATTAAATCCTCCCATTCCCATTTCATTAACTGCTGCCTCAGAACCGCCGGTAATAATTACATCTGCCTTTCCTAATCTTATAAGATTGAAACTATCTATAATTGCATTGGTAGATGAGGCGCATGCTGATACTGTTACATAATTTGGCCCACGAAAACCGTATTTAATAGAAATATGGCCAGCGGCAATATCTGCTATCATTTTCGGTATAAAAAAAGGATTAAATCGAGGAGTTCCGTCACCGATAAAAAATTCTCGAGCTTCCTCTTGAAATGTTTTTAACCCACCGATACCCGAACCCCAAATTACACCAACACGATCCAAATTTAATTTAGAATACTGAACAATACCTGCGTCATCAACCGCCTGAGATGCTGTAACCAATGCATATTGAGAAAATTGATCTAATTTTCTAGCTTCTTTTTTATCTATAAAATCTTCAATTTGAAAATTTTTTAATTCACACGCAAACGAAGTTTTAAATTTTGAAACGTCAAAATAAGTTATCGGTGCAGCACCACTCTTTCCCGCCACCAATGATTTCCAATATTCATCAATAGAATTACCAATGGGGGTCAATGCCCCGAGCCCTGTGACAACAACGCGTTTAAGAACCATGCTTGCTCGAAGGAATTTAGATGAAAAAAAATATTTTATGAATTTGACTCAATATATTTAATTGACGCGCCAACAGTTTGAATTTTCTCTGCCTGCTCATCTGGTATGGCTATATTAAATTCCTTTTCAAATTCCATAATTAGCTCCACTGTATCAAGCGAATCTGCACCTAAATCAGCCGTAAAATTTGATTCATCAGTAATTGCAGCTTCTTCAACATTCAATTTATCAACAATAATTGAAATAACTCTTGATCTAATATCTGACATTTTTATATTATTTTAAGATTAATAAGGTGCAAAGAAAAAAACAAACAATTAAAAATCAAAATAAAAACGCATTTAATTTACCCTACAGCGCAAATTATTTAACAAGATATTTATAATAATCAGGAAATTAAAAACACCTTAAAATACAACATTACTTTTCAGTATGTCATCAATTCACTTACAGCTTTGGAAAATCGATTAACTGGTAAAAACTGATCCTCTAAGCTTGAATTAAATGGGATTGGAGTATCCAGAGAGGCTACTCGCTTCACAGGAGCATCCAAATATTCAAAGCAAATTTCAGTAATTTGTGCAACTATCTCACCACCTATGCCTCCAGTCAAACAGTCCTCGTGCAATACAATGGCTTTTCCTGTTTTACGTATGCTATTAAAAACCGTTTCTAAATCAAGAGGTAGTAGGGTTTTCAAATCAATTATTTCCATTGAAATATCGGAATTATTAGCGGCGTAATTTTTTGCCCAATGAACACCCATTCCGTAGGTAATAACCGATAAATCATTTCCAGTTTTTTCAATACTAGATTTTCCTATTTCCAATGTATAATAATCATTTGGGATATCTCCCCTTACACTGCGATACAAATACTTATGTTCAAAGAATATCACAGGATTTGGATCCTCAATACTCGAATTCAGTAATCCTTTAGCATCGAAGGGATTGGATGGATAAACAACCTTGAGACCGGGGGTATGAGTAAACCATGCTTCATTACTTTGTGAGTGAAATGGTCCTGCAGCAGTTCCAGCACCTGTGGGCATTCGAACAACCACATCGGCATTTTGACCCCAGCGCCAATGTATTTTAGCCAAATTATTTACTATTTGGTTAAATCCACAACTTACAAAATCGGCAAATTGCATTTCAACCACTGCCTTCATCCCAGAAATTGATAGCCCCAGCCCGGCACCCAAAATTGCTGATTCACAAATCGGCGTATTTCGAACGCGTTCCTTGCCAAATAGTTCAACAAAACCTTCAGTCACTTTAAAGGCACCACCATATTCGGCAATATCTTGTCCCATGATGATCAAATCTTGATATTTTTCCATTGATTGTCGGAGGGAATCTTGAATTGCATCGATGAATCGTTTCTCAGACATATCGCCAAGGGCCGACTGAATAGAATAATTGTGCGGAGCATAGATATCGTCTATTTCAGATTTCAAATCTGGAATAATCTCAGGCTCTGCCAAAGCTGTTTGAAAGGATTCTTGAATATACTCTTTATGTTGATCTTTGATAGTTTTTTCTAATTCATCAGACAATACTCCCAACTCTTTTAAATAAAGTGTGTAATTATCAATTGGATCAAATTTAGCTTTTTCATCTTGCAATCCTTCGGGATAATATTTTGTTCCTGACGCCTCCTCGTGACCGCGCATTCGAAATGTCATTAATTCAAGAATAAAAGGTTTTGGATCCTTGCGAATTTCAGAATTAATTTCTCTAACGGCTTTAATCACTGCTAGAACATTATTCCCATCTACTTGAACTGCTTTCATTCCATAGCCAATTCCTTTATCGATAAACTGCTTACATCTAAATTGTTCAACAGAGGGGGTTGAAAGGCCCCAGGCATTATTTTCAATGGCAAAAATCACGGGTAAATCCCATACAGAAGCCACATTAACAGATTCGTGAAAATCTCCTTCTGATGCTCCCCCATCTCCAGTAAATACAAGTGTTGACTTTTGTTCTTTACGCAACTTAGAAGCTAAGGCGATTCCGTCGGCAATTCCAAGTTGAGGGCCTAAATGTGAGATCATCCCTACTAATTTATGCTCTTGTGTTCCAAAATGAAACGATCGATCTCTTCCTTTGGTGTAGCCCGACATTTTTCCTTGAAATTGAGCAAATAAGCGAGGAAGGGGGATATTACGTGTTGTAAAAACACCCAAATTTCTGTGCATCGGTAGGATATACTCGTCTTCATTCATTGCATAAGCACAACCAACAGAAATCCCTTCTTGTCCCCACCCTGAAAACCATTTCGAGATTTTTCCCTGACGCAAATAAATTAGCATTTTTTCTTCTACCAAGCGGGGTAAAAGCAATTTTCGATAGATCTCAATTAATTCTTTGTCATCAAAACCAGTTCGGTCAAATTCAATGTATCTTTTTGTGAGTATTTCCATTGGGATTTTTCGAATGTAAAGGTAATAATAACTTTTATCAAGTCTCTTTTATACATATAAAAATACGCAGAAGTGAGCCTTGTATTTTAGCAGCAATCTTAATAATTCCGATAGTCATTCCAAAGGTTCGATCGAAAACCAATCAGAGGAAGAAAAATAAATCTATCGAATGCATTATCAGACCGAAAGTTTATCTCTAAAAAAATAGTATTCGTTCCCCATACATTATAATTTACAACCCACTGATTTCTAATAAAATTATTCTTTTCTCCTTGCCCTATTTTGTGATGATAATCGTAAGGACGATTCGTGTAGGGTTGATATACATTCCCGCCATAGCTTTTTCCTTCTTTATCAAATCCCTGTATTCCATATGAAATGAAGGATTTTATCATCCATTTATTTTTTTGCCATTTCAATTCGCCTAAAATTTCTGCAAAATTTCCGTTGTACGGATGCGCTAATGTAGAGCCAGCATTTGCATAATTCTGTAAAGAATTCAAATGAGCGTACGTATATGGTCGGACCGCATTTCCTTCAACGCGGTAAAAGAACTTTTCTTTTTTAAATTCAAATCTACCTTTTATACCCAACTGAGCCCCGTATTTGTTCGCCCACCACCCAGATTTTGCTCTAATCTCTGAAAGTAGAAACTCATCCAATATAAGTTGGCCATATACTGTATGCCCTTTCCATTTTGCTGAAATAGAAGCCCCCAGTAGAATATTATCTGCCGAACCGATTGCATATTCTTGAGGGCGATAAAAAATAACCGGATTCAAATACTCCAATTCGTATCCTCTATTTAATAAGGTATCTTTTGGCTGAAAAACAACCGTTTCAAAAATTCCTAGATTCAACCACTTTGTTACGTTCCAACTCAAATAATGCATTGCACCATATTTTCCTTGCCAAGATTGATTGTAGTTTTCTTTAAAAAATTGATACATCACCAAATATTCGATATGCCAAAACCTAGCTCTAATTTGAGCAAAAGGATAAGGTTTTCCGTAATCGCTCAAAAATAAAGATCTGCTCCCCTCCCCAATAAAATTTCGATCGAGCCCAATTTGAAAATTAAAAATAGGATTGGGGGTATATGAAACTCGTCCCAATAAATTATGTGAACCATAAACTTGATAAGCCTCTCTCGAGTATAAATAAGTTCGTGTATCCAAATAATTGGTGTCATTGTTTAATGCAGTAAAATTATACCCAAATCGAGCATACCATTTTGGCGATATTTTTAAATCTGCTTGAACTCCCAATCCCATTCTTGCATAAGTTGAAAAGGTTGAGTTTTTATCATATGCAAAAGAATTATCTCCTGAGAAAAACCCGCCAAAACACTGCTTAAAGGGGGCTGTTCTATCCAGTTTTGGCCAAATAGCAGAATGTTCTTCATATTTCAAGGGTAAAGTTGAATCAGATGGACTTTCTTCGGTCAAATAGAGTAAAGTTCCTTGTCCAAAGGAAGAAAATTGCATTAAAAGAAAAAAAGAAAGTGCTCTAATAATCATTGTAATGACTCATTAATCCTGTTCGAATACCCGCTTGAAAAATTAAATTAGATTTTATTACATCTAACATTTCAGATCTCCAAATCATATTCCCAAAAATATTTACGTTTAATTTAGTATTGAACCTAAAACCAACTTCCAATTGATTATTTAATACCATCCCATTTCTTTCTTGTGATATGAGTCTTACGGGTAATAAAGCGTCGTTGTTGTAATTCTTCAAAAAATAAGTGCTGCTTTTCATATCAATATAATAATGTTGAAGCTGCGTATTAAATCGAACCAATAATTCTTTAAACCCCGTTCCTGTAATATGGGCGAGCGGGAGATTGTAATTGCTATAATTTAGTCGGGCATAAGAATCTGTATACATATTTTGAGTTGCCATATTAAACTCCACTTGAATCATTGTTTTAAGATACTTCCATGGGTTGAAGTATCTTAATCCTACTTGAGAAGCGAATTGATTTTTACCTCCACTTCCCGTAGCAAATTGCGAATAAATGAGAAGCTTGTTAAAGAGGATTTGTGAAAAATTCAATCCATAAATTGTATAGGTGTTTTTCGAATAAAGTGCTGAAATACCAGGAACAGGAATAAAATATAGCGGATTCAATGATTTTGTAACCAATGAATCCCCCATCGACCAGATACTTCCTTCAAAAAAACTAATTGAACTTTGTTTTGAAAGTTGATAGGAAATATAATTTGCGGAAAATCCCTTAGGTTGGTAATATCCCTCAACTGTATTGTAGGTTTTTTTTCGCACTAAATTCATATGACGAGTGCGCAGAAAATTGATGGTCCATTTGGAATTTACTTTATAATCAACGCGTAAATAAGGAGATCCACACGAATTATCAGACAGTAGGATAGATCGATATCCAGAACCGACAAATTGTTGGTTATTGCCTGCAATGACGGCTACTTGTTTTATTGGTTTATAAATGATTGAACCTACGGCGTAGGAATAGTCAAATGCATTTGTTTTAAAGGGTTTAGTTCGAGCAGAACCTGGTACTACACCATTTTGTTGAACATAGTTATTCGAGATAGTATAAAATTCTCCGTTGTTCTTAACAAATTGAGATTCAAAATCGCTAAATCTAGATTGATTTTCAAAAAATGAAGTAGAAAAAGAGAAGTTTTTAAATAAATCCCCTTCAATGAGTATTCCTCTTGTATTTTGAAATAAATTAGCCTTTGAGGTATCCCTGTAGTCTCTTCCGAAGCTAAATTGACCTAAAGCTGAAATAGTTAAAAAATAATCTTTCCCTTTTAATTCAACCATGTGTTTTTTCAGGAAGGCCATAGTCCGTGCACTGTATCGAACCGTTGAATCAGGAATTGAATGAGGGGGGTTATACTCTGACTCTAGAACAGGTAAAAACCCATTTCCAATACATGTATTTGGGTGATTTGAATTCAATAATTGGTCCCGATAATAAGCGTGTGTTGAGATAAGGTTATTTTGACCAATCCCAAAAGAACCAAAACACAAGGCTAAAATTAAAAGATAGTACTTCATGGCAAGATTTCACAAAGTGCACTTGTTTTCGCTATAAAATAAGGATTCGTCAAATTTTCTTTATTGTATTGAAGAGGCTCACCTGTTTCTGCATGATAAACGACACCGCCCAACACTTCTAATATAGCTTGTCCTGCGGCAATATCCCATTCCATGGTTGGGGCAAAACGTGGATAAGCATCCGCCTTACCTGTTGCAAGATCAAAGAACTTGAGCGAAGATCCTTTTTTTACATATTCAATCTCTGGTGAAATAGACTGCAGTTTTTGGATAAATTTCAAGACAGGGCCTGAATGATGACTTCGGGAACACGTCATTACAATTGGAGAATTTATTATTTTTGGTTGGTTAATTTTTTTCCAACTCTTTTGGTTGTTGATATTTTCAAAATCAATAATAAATACTCCAAATTCTTTTGCTCCAATAATAATCTCTTTATTCACTGGAGAAGCGATCAATCCGAATATAGGAACCCCATTTTCAATTAGGGCAATGTTAACAGCAAACTCTCCATTCCCCCTGACAAATTCTTTAGTTCCATCTAAAGGGTCGATACACCAGCATTTTGTCCAGCTGCTTCGTTCTGAAAAATGAGAATTTACACTTTCCTCCCCAGTCACTGGTATTCCTGTTGGATCGAGGTATTTGTGAAGTATTTCCGTAGAGACAGTATCGGCTATGGTTATCGGGGAGCCATCTGCTTTATACTCAGCCTCAAAACCATTAGAATAAATCTGCATAATTTGTTGTGAAGCTTCAACTGCTGCTTGTAAGGCCTGAAAGTAGATTGATCCTATTTCCATCAGGATTTAATCTTTTGTTTAATTACTTGGTAGATTTCCCAGGTAATACGATCGTACACATAAATCAGAACATGCATATTCTCAGCATTATAGTTGCCATCTAACTGATTAGGGACTACAAATGAATAATTTACGTAATACTTGCCATTATTTAATAAGTCATTTGTTAAGGTTCGACCGAATGCCTGTCCTCCGAGATTTGCACGATGAATATCACGGTGCACATAGGAGGCGTTATGTGAATTATCACTCATTTTTTGATCCCCCACCAACGAATCTTCAAGTAAATAGGAAACAATTCCAAGTTCATTTGTTAATGATTGATCCAATTTTTCTACCTCAACATGTAAGAATGCCCCTTTTGTTTGAGGATAATAGTTTAATGCCGACTGAATATTTACGCGTAAATTATTCTGCGTTATTTGATCGCTCGTCATGGATGACCATTGTGCGGGACTTTGGAAAATGTAACCGTTGTTGAATCTGTTTACTGTACCTCTTGGGTTTCCAATAAAACCACCATCATTTATGCCAAAGTACGCGCCCATTTCTAGTCCTTGAGCGTTTGTGAAGTCCGTAGGATAGTTTGGTAGAGAGACCACTTGGAAATCACCCATTCCTGTGGGTCCAGAATGAATTGAAGCGGTAAATACACGGGATGGATTAGCTTCATGTAGGGAATGAGCTTCATCGGCAGCCGCTGGGCAAAAAACACAAAGATGGCCCGTAAAATCTTCAATTAATACATTTCTGTTTGTATTTGTATTTGAGGAAAATTGTGGCCATTCATTCGCAATATAATCGCTCCAGTTTCCTGGGTAAAGCAAAGTGTCTAGCTCTGTATTATAAGAAGAGGAGTAGGGATTATCAACTTTATCACAGGCGCTGTTAAGTGCAGAAAAAATAATTAAAATCAATCCTAAAATATATCTTTTCATACTAAAAGCTTTGAGTGAAACTTAGTGTTAAGCCATTAGAGGCAGGCACAAATCTGCAAACTCCACCAACGCAGAATAGTCCAGCTCTTTGTCTCCCGTAATAGATCATAAATCGTGTGGCCTCTTTGACATATCCAAAGGTAATTATAGGATAATGCACCCGTAAATTTGGGTTAGGATGACCATAATTGTACTGATTCATGAATCCAAATGACCAATGCGGAGAAACCGTATATTCAACAAGTATGGTCGCCCAATCGCCTTTATCGTTCGTTTGTCCGTTTTTACGTTCGACTAACAGCCCTTGTAATTCTGCTCGGATAGCATGTTTTTTATTTATCTTATAGGATCCTTCAACAACACCAATATGAGCTTTAATAATTCCGGATGCATCATTGGAAATTTTAGCCACGTCATTATTAACATTAATATTAAAATAAGAAAAAATGAAGCTTAATTTTTTATTAAATTTCTTTGTTACATTTATATTAATGTCGCGCCAATAAAGGCTATCACTCATTTCAAAAGGTCTTGTACGATAGGTTACTCCAGTGGAATCCAATGGGTTTATTCCCGAGGTACGCTGAGTAGGTCTGTAGGTAGTTGAAAAGTTGAAATTTACAGTTGTCCCGTATTTACCACCAACTAATGTCCCCTTTTTAAAGGAATAAAGTACTTCGGCCTGGTAGGCCACCTCCCCAAGTGGTTGAGTGGCATATGGATAAAGTGTTGCGACTAAATTGTACGTATGCGTTTTATTAAGTGCTGGTAAAAAGTTTATAAAAACATCTTGTAAATCTTTCGTTCTATCGGATCGATAACTCATATTATCAACGGACTTTCCTGAAAGTAAGACGCCAAATCCTTTTTTAGAATAACTTAAGTTAAAAATTGCGGCATGTCCAAAATTATAGATTTTACTGTTGTCATTTGAAGGATCTTGTTCTTTCAAGATGTATTCGCCGTTTAAGTTTATTTTTTTATATCGAGCATTGAATCTTCCACCGTAAGCTCCAACATTTTGAGGGAGAATTAATTCATTGTCGTTGTCTGCTTGAAATTTACTGACAAAGGAGGCTCCAAGGCCGAAATCCCAATCATCTGACAGTAGGGAATCAAAAGCTTCTTTGAAATTAATTTCTGCATCAACTCCGCGCACAATTCCCTCTCCATGGATAATTCTTCCTTGCTGGAAGGATAAACGTTGATATCCATAAACCCCTTTAAGTCTAACTCCCGAGTAGGGGTTAACAATTAGACGAATACCATCAAGTAAATTATCATACCCTAATGCTCGGTCTTCATAAGCTCTTAAGGATAATCCTGCGCCGAATTGTTCGTAAAATGATCCAAGTGTTATATCAACAAGTTTGTTTGTATATCCAATGTAACGCATTCCTATTCCTGTTCCATCAAAACGATTTGGATATCCTTGTATTCTGGGTAAATAAGACTCTATCCTCATCCCTGCCTTGAAGTTTTTATTGGTATAAAAAACATTCATGTAAGAATTTATCAGTCCTTTTTGTGCAGGCTGATTGGCAGCAATAATTGAATCGTTATTTAAATACTGAAAAGTGGATTCAATATTTCCTGTAAAAGTTCCGCCGTTTGTATAGTCTTGAGAGAAAGTTGCAAATGAAAGACAAAGCAGAAAAAACAGGAAAATTGTTTTCGGCATAATCTATTTATTTTGCTCCTAATTTTTTAATTTCTTCGAATAATTTTTCTTCATCACCCGGAGCATAATTGTTGTGTGAATACACAATATTGCCGTCTTTATCAATCAGAAATGTATGTGGGACATTATTCACTCCCATGGCTCTTTTAAAGTCTCCATTAGGATCTAACAACACCTCAAACTCCCATGCTTTTCCGTTTACGTAGGTTGAAACAGCATTTTTTGTTTTTTCATCATCAATTGATACTGCAACAAGCGTAATACCTGTTTCTTCCTTCCAATCTGAATATACTTCGTGGATTGTATTCAATTCTTTTTTACATGGTGAACACCACGTTGCCCAAAAACTAATAACCACTGGCCCTGTGAATCCCATTGTAGAGGTATTCATCTTTTTTCCTTTTAAATCTCTTAAATCAACCGATGGAAGTTTTTTAAGATTTAAGTCTGCCTCTTGACTATTTAATATTGAAGCTACAAAAATGAATGAGAAAAATGCAATTGTTTTCATCGTTTTAAATTTTAAAAAATTCTATTATCAATTACTCTACCAAAAATAATGAAAAATTAATTGGAGTCATTTGATGCTTTAAATTTTAATGTGTTTCGATAGAGCAGAACAAATACAATTATAAAGAAAAGAATAAAAAAAAGATTTGGAATTATAATATTATTAATGGTAAGATAAATAATTAGAATTGACAGCAAAAAAGAAAAAAACCCGATTATGGAAAAAATAATCCAAACTTGCAGGTCGCTGTAACCGGCATATACCAAATGATGAGTTGTGTGATCTTTTCCACCAATCATCGGAGATTTTCCTGCCCGCATTCGATTAATTACAACAGTCAATGTATCTGCTGCAGCGGGAGTAAGCGCAATTAGTGTAATAATTATACTAATCCATGCATTGTGTTGGGTTGTTGATCCTAAATTCCACAGATACTTTATCGAAAAAAAAGATACAAACAATCCTAAAAACTGGCTGCCAGAATCTCCCATAAAAAGCTTGGAAGGATAAATATTATAGGAAAGAAATCCAATTAGCGAACCTAACATTGAAACAATTATGAATAACCAAAATGGTTTAGTTGGATTTCCAATTACATAACAACTTATCAAACACGTAAGAAGTGCAAAGAATACTGTCGTAGCTGATATACCATCCATATTGTCTAGCACATTTATTGAATTCATCAAAGTAACAACCCAGATTACAGTAAATAATGAATCAATTATAGGGATATGAAATAGATCAATTTTAATATTTGTCCATAAAAATATTAGCCCCATAAAAATTTGTACAAATAGTTTTAAATAAGGCTTTGTATTATAGGCATCGTCTGCTAATCCCATGGAAAATGAAATTGAAGATGCGATGAACAATCCAACGAAATTTATATCTGCGAAAAGGTTAATGGCAGGAAACTTTATTAAGCATAAAACAGTAGAAAATAAAAACCCTACAAATAAACTTATCCCTCCAAGTGATGGTTTAGATTGATTACTCCATCGCACAAGAATATCATTATTATTTCTAATTCCTAATGATTTTGAAAAACGCAACAATAAATGATTACTTACTAAGGTAATTACTAGAGTTCCCGCAAAAAAAATAATAGAAACCAATAAATCGGAGGTTACCATAACTTTTTTAAAAAGGCGAATAAAAATCTTCAAATAAAACCCCTTCTTTATCTTTAGGAGAAATAATCGGATTTTTTATCTGCCAATCAATATTTAAGCTACGATCATTCCATAAAATAGTTTCCTCAGATTGAGGATTATAGTAATTTGTGCACTTATAAGAGAAAATCGTGTTGTCCTCTAAAGCCAAAAAACCATGGGCAAATCCTTCAGGAATCCACAATTGATTTCGTTTTTGAGCCGACAGTATTACCTTGAGGTGCTGTCCGTAAGTTGTTGAGTTTTTCCTTAAGTCTAAAACAACATCCAATACCGATCCAGCGATTACTTGAACTAATTTTCCTTGTGAATTTGGGGGAGTTTGAAAATGTAGTCCACGGAGAACCCCTTTATTCGATGCAGAAAAATTATCTTGAACAAAGCTTCCATTATTTAAAAATTGGATGTAGCGTTTTTCATTATAGGTTTCCAAGAAAAATCCACGATTGTCCTCAAAGACTTTAGGAAAAACCTCAAATATCCCTTTTATTTTTTTTTCTTCGATTTCCAAATCAATTTCTTAAGACTATTAAAAACTCGAATAACAAATGGGGAATTCTCTTCGTCGTCCGTGTAATAACCCGAACCGTAACCATAATTACTGCCATATCCATATCCATATCCATATCCGTACCCATAACCATACCCATAAGCATAATTGTATACATAGCTGTAAAGGGACCGCTTTGTTTCTATGGCATTCAAGACAATATTTAAGGATGTCAATTTTTGAACGTTGAAAAGTTCGTCAACCCGTTCAGTAAAAACCCGTTTTGAATAATTAGACTTAAATACATATATTGGGATATCAGCATTAGCTAAAACGTGAACACCGTCCGACACAATTCCTACTGGTGGGTTATCAATTATAATTATGTCATAAAGCGACTTCATATCTTCTAAAAAGATTTCAAATTCCCTACTTAAAACCAACTCTGAAGGATTTGGTGGAATTGGTCCGGCAGTTATAAAATCTAATCCTGGGATATGAGAAAATTGAATAACATCCTCATACGTGACGTTTTTGGAAAGTAAATTACTCATCCCTCTTACATTTTCAGCGGAAAATCCATGATGAACTTTTGGTTTTCTCAAATCAAGATCGACTACCAATGTTTTCTTTCCAGATGCAGATAGCATCCCGGCTAAATTCAATGCAACAAACGTTTTCCCCTCTCCCGAGACAGATGAGGATATTGCAACCACCTTAGCATCTTTGTTTATGAAACTCATATTTGCTCTAATAGCTCTTAACGCTTCAGAAATTCTACTTTTCGAAGATTCATTAACAATAATTTGAGAATATTTCATTCGTCGATTATACAATGGGACAGTACCCAAGAAATTTGCCTTATCAGGCAATATTTTCATTAAATCTTCTGGACCTACAATTTCGTTGTATCTCAAATAAAGAAAAATAAGTACTATTATTCCCAAAACAGCGCCAAAAATTGACGAAAGTAAATAGATTAGTTTTGCATTAGGACTAACTGGTGATTCGGATAATACCGGTGGAGATAAAACTCTATTTACTGAAGTGAAGCCTGCATTTGATAGGGCAAATTCAATTTTTTTCTCGGTAAAGAGAGTGAAATAACGATTGTTTAATTCCTCGATATTTTTCAATCGGTCAAAATTTAATGTTTTCTCTGGCAAATCAAAATATCTATCTTCTAATTCCTTTGTTTTTTGTTGAATAAGTGATACGTCTCCTTTAATTCTTTCTTCGATTACTGAGATGCTCTTTTTCAGGGATGCTAAACGTGATTCAATTTTCTTTAAATTCTTTTTATATTCACTGTGATCGATGGTTAAGTCTTGTAATAGTTCATCTCTTTTTTCGAGGAGCTTATTTAATTCTTCGATTTGCCTTAAAAGGCTACCTTCAAAACTTTTTTTCCCAATCATTTCAGGAATCAGCTTATAAACATCTACCTTATCAGGATCTTGTGAGATTTTTCCTTTAATCAAATAAACGGTTACTAATTCCTCCTCGTGCTCAAGGAGTTTACGCTTTAGATCGTTCATTTTATCCGAAATAGATTCACTTTCGATTTTTGGATCTGTAATTTTTTCTCTTCGCTGAAAATTTGTAACGCTATCTCGGGCAATTTTTAAAACTTTCGAGAGGGAATCAAGTTGTTGACCAACATAAGCTATAACCTTTTCATTGTTTTGTTTTCCGATTTTCTCCTCGTACTTAAAAAAAGTAGCCACCATTGCTTGAACTACATCTCTACATAAAATAGGGTTATAATGATCAAAAGTAATCTGGATTGTTTTTGCATCGGGATCTACAGGCATTACAGTCAGTTTGGACATCCATTCCTTTTTTAAGACTTGTTTTTTATTGATTACAAAATACAATTTTCCATTACTCAAGATTTCGGCAAACTCAGCTTTTGATCCTTTAATTTCAATTGTAAAGTCTTCATTTTTAATTTTTCCATTTAAGGTTCCCCGAGCAATTTTAGACACTCCATTTTTTAAATAATGTAACTCAAGTAGATTAGAATTGGGGGAGGGCAACTGAATATCAAATCTTTGGCCACACAGGGAAGAGTCGGTAAGTTTAATTGGATTAATTGTAAAAAGAGTTAATTTATACAAATCTTTTGTCAAAAGCTTACCCTCAGAAAAGATTCCAACCTTGGTATCCAATAAATTCATTGCATTTTCAAAAATAAAGTCAGATCTCAAGAATTCAACTGTATTATTTAAAATGGAACCTTGAGGGACATTCACAATGGCCTTATCACCTAAAGCTTGCTTCATTTTATCTTCTTCTACCAGTTGGATAACAGAGGAAGATTGGTAAATAGGTTTTGTGTACCTTAAGTATATGTAGGCACATCCCAAGCAGATTGCTATTATTACAAAAGGTAAAAACCAGTGGCGAGTGAGGATTTGCCCTAAAATGATTGGGTTAAATTCCTTATTAACAATAAGCTTTTTCTCTTGTCCAATACTCATTTAGAGTCGTAAAATTATTAATAATAAGGTAAGATTTGACGAAATTAAACTAATCCATGGTGTTATTTCAGTTAGAATTCCTGTTGCAAATCTTGGCTTGTAGTCAATATAAATGTAGTCATTACTTTGAACAATCATCTCGGCCGCCTTTATTCCCTCAATGGTTGATAGATCCACTTTAAAAATTGATCGTTTCCCGGACTTATTGTTCCGCATTACCTTAATTGAGTTCGACAAACCATCGTCACTAATACCACCTGCCATTGCTATAACTTCTAATAACGATGTATTCACGTTCTGTAAATAGACAACTTGTGCCTTACCTCTTCCCGGGAATACAATAACCCGTTGATTGGATAAACGAATTTGAACGAAGGGATTTTGAAACTGTTTGCCTAAAATTTTACTTAATGAATCTTCTAATTGCATTACTGTTAGGCCTGCGACAGGATAAAGACCAATGACTGGAATTTCTGCAACACCATCTTTTCTTACAAGATAATCTATTACATTTTGGCTAGTTATTATTCTTCCTTGTCCCATTTCTCCAAAGCCTGAGAGGGAGTTTATAATTCGTTCACCATTGTTAGTAGAAAAGAAAAAAGTAAATCGATCACCTGGTCCAATCTTATAATCATCTGAGGGTTCCATTAAAAGAGAATCAAACTTAAATGAACCATCTTTTGGTATTTTGAACATTTGATTACTATTAATATTTTTCCATGAGCTGCAACCAATTAGCAACAGGCCGAATGAAAAACAAGCTAAAAAATTTAAAATTCGAATCATTTTTATGCTAACAGTTCTTTGTAATAGTTTTCCATGTCTTTCACTAACCTTTCAAAATGAAACCGCTCTTTCACAAAGGACCAACCTTTTTGGCCCATTTCGTTCCGAAGTGCTTCGTTTTCAATAAGAATTAGCAACTTATCTGCAAATATACGAGCATTATTTTTAGGAACAATGTACCCTGTCTCATTATCTATCATTACGTCAGTAACGCCTCCAACATTCGTTGAAACAACAGGGACCTGAGAAGCTTGAGCCTCAATAATACTTACCGGAGTTCCTTCGTTATTTGAGGTTAAGCATATTATATCCATTCCAGCATTGAATTGGCTAATGTCTCTAATCCACGATGTCATTCGAATATCGATATCCATTTTGATTAAATCATTTACCTTCTTGGTTATTTCTGCTCGCAATTCACCATCACCAACGATAAAAAAGACTAATTTTTTTCTGGTTTTACCTTTAAGCTTAATGACAGTTTTTAAAAATAATGAATGGTTTTTTACGGGAGCAAGTCGACCAATGATAGCAACAGCAATTTGATCTTCACTAATTTGGAATTTCTTCCGAATATTTTTTCTTTTTTCGGATAGGTTATGATTGAATTTTTGCAAATCAAAGCCAAGTGGAATAACATTTACCTTATTTTCGGAGGCAATTTTATACGTGTTAACCAACTCTTTTTTCTGTAAATCAGATATTGCAACGATTCCTGTTGATTTTTGAGCAAGTTTTCGTTCGATTAATTTAAATAATTCTGATTTGGCTTTCCCAAAATACGAATTAAAAACATGACCATGAAAAGTGTGCACTACAACAGGGACGTTCATGTCAAATGCTGCTTTTCTACCAATAGCGCCTGCTTTCGAAGCATGGGTATGAACAATATCTGGCTTAAATTCGGTAATGATTTCCTTTATTTTTTTTAGGGCTTTAGTGTCACTTATTACATTAGGATTACGCTTCAATTCTGGCAGTAAAATTGCATTTATGCCGTACTCTTCAAGGATATACAAGGAGTCAGCCTCCCCTTTTTCCGGAAGACCGCCTATCAATAATGTTTCAAATTCGTCTGAAAGAAAACGTGTTAAAAAGGTCGCATTGTAGATTGGGCCTCCAATATTAAATCTATTAATAATTCGTAAAATTTTAATTTTTTTATTGGACAAGGCAAAAAATTGATTGAATTGGTTGAATTTTACTAATTTGTACTAAAAAATAGTTTATGCGAAGTTACACACTTTTTTTTAGCCTTCTTCTGCACTTTTTTTTCTATGCACAGAATAAAATTCAAGATAGAGTTAACCTACTTGTAAAAAACACCAACACTGAAAATGCAACCGTTATCTTTTTGGCTATAGATTTAGATACGGGAGATACACTTGGAAAATGGAATCACAAATCCAGCCTGCCTTATGCCTCTAATGCAAAATTATTCTCTACCTACACAGCGCTAGAATTGTTAGGAGAAAACTATCGGCCCAGAATGAGGTTCTATGTAGAAGGTGATTTGAGTCCTGAAGGAGTATTAAATGGAAATTTATGGATTCGTGGTGGTGGAGATATTTCACTCGGGAGTAAGTATTTTTCAGATTCTAGTAAACCCTTTAATTTTTTCAATAATTGGGCAGACACATTAATTAAATTGGGGATAAGAGAAATAACTGGCTCTGTGATATCAGATGGTAGTGAATTTGGTTACGAAGGAGCTCCAGATGGCTGGGAATGGTCAGATTTAACAATGACTTATGGTGCTCCTCCAAGTGGAATTTGTTTTGCTGATAATGTTATGAATTACTACTTTAAATCGGGTTCAGCTGGCACAATTGCTACTTTAATTAAAACATCCCCTGAACTACCTGGAATAAATGTGCATAGCAATGTCAAAGTAGCTGGAAATGGGAATGGAATTACGATTTATGGTGGCCCGTTTGCTAAAGATCGATTTGCTAAAGGATCCATTTCGCCAAATCAATCAAGTTATGCTGTTCAAAGCACCATGGTTAACCCAGAATTACAGTTTGTGACCTTACTTGAGGAATATTTTGAAAAGAAAGGTATTAAAATAACCTCTGTTAAATCTGTTTATGACTCAAAATTGACTGCTCCCAACTATAACACATTGAAGTTAGTTTACACAAATTATGGTTCTACTATCAAGGAGCTTATTACATTCACTAATTTACATAGCGTTAATTTTTTTGCTGAAGGGTTGGTGAACTTAGTTGGATTTGAAAAAACAGGAAACGGATCTACCGAAAGCGGACTTAATCAAATGAATCAATTTTGGTCCAAAAAAATAAATTCAAAAGGGCTTTTCATTAATGACGGTAGTGGATTATCGCGAAGCAATGCCATGAGTCCTTCGCATTACGTTGAAATGTTGAGATACATCTACAAATCTAAAAATTATGTGACATTTTTAAGTTCACTTCCAGTTGCAGGAATATCGGGAACCTTGGGAAAGGTTTGTGCAGGACAGGATGGACACGGTCGAGTTAAAGCAAAAAGCGGAACACTTACTCGCGTAAAAGCTTATTCGGGATATGTTCAATCTAAATCGGGAAAGAATATTGCTTTTTCGATAGCAGTCAATAATTTCACTTGTTCCAAAGGCGAAATCGTTAATTTGATAGAGCCTGTTTTAAATGCAATGGCAGCGTACTAAGGATTTTAAAGATGTCTGGAATTTACATTCACGTTCCTTTTTGCAGAAAAAAATGTAGCTATTGCGATTTTCATTTCTCAACCTCTTTTTCTTCCTACAGAAGTCAAATGATTGCTGCAATTTCTGATGAATTAAAAGAACGACTAATTGAACTTAGTGATACTGAGCCTCAAACGATTTATTTTGGCGGTGGAACGCCAAGCATACTTGAAAAAGAAGAATTAAAAGCTCTTATACAACCTATTTTTGATAAGTATCCACAAGAACAATTTTTAGAAATAACACTGGAGGCAAATCCAGAGGATATTACTAAAGAATCCTTGGTAAATTGGAAAGAACTTGGTATTAACCGATTGAGTATTGGCATTCAATCTTTTAAAGAATCAGACTTAATATGGATGAATCGGGCACACACGCTGGAAGAAAGTCGCAAATGTGTTGATTTAGCAAAAAAGGCGGGGTTTTCAAGCATTTCACTAGACCTGATATATGGCTTACCTGAATTAACCTTAAATGAATGGAGGCAGCATATTGATGAAATTATTTCACTTGATATAAGTCATATTTCAGCCTACTGTTTAACGGTAGAAAAAGGAACTTTGCTCGAGAAAAAAGTTCGAAATAAAATCATTCAAATCCCAAATGAAGACTTCATTATTGAGCAATATAAACTATTGGTTTCCAAACTTGATAACGTTGACATTGAGCAATATGAAATATCAAATTTTGCAAAAAAGGGATGTCAATCTATTCACAATTCAAATTATTGGTCGGGTCAAAAATTCATTGGTGTTGGTCCGTCTGCGCATTCATTTGATGGAAAAACAAGGAGATGGAACATTGCTAATAATGCTATTTACCTAAAAAGAAGCGCTTGGTACGAAGAAGAGTATTTAACAGACAATGAACGATGGAATGAATACATTTTAACTCGATTAAGAACAACCAAAGGAATTAACACAGAAGAACTTAAAAATCTGTTTGAAATAGATAATCAATTTTTACTAACTAAAGAAGAATGTATTAAACAAAATTGGTTGATTGAAGAAAACAATTGTATTCGGTTAACGCAAGAAGGTCAATTGAGAGCTGATTATATTGCATCAGAGTTTGTTAAGTTATAAGAGAGAATTAACCTATGCCTTTACTTGCATTGAATTTTACTTTTACTGGTTGCGTTTTGCTTTTGTTTATTTGAATGGCCTTTTTATTCCTTAACTATCAAAAGATATAAAGCTTTACGCTGAACCGTTCATTCGTTTTGTAATTATTTCGGAATAATCATACAAAGTACACAGGCATTGGCTCCAATTATTCTTATTTTAGCTCTTTTAATAGAACGCCATGGGTTTAGTTAGAGAATTTATTGATGAAAATATAACACTGGTAAAATGATAGAGAACGAAAATTCAGAAAAGCCTATTAAGTCGGCATTTCAACAAAAAATTGATGATAAAAAGTATGACCATGATTCAACATTGAATCGAGATTTAGATCGATATAGTGTAAAGCTCATAAAAGTTGTTGGTGTTGTTGGGATAATCCTAGGTTTACTCATTTTAATTGCATTTTGGGTTTGGGTCATTCGATGGTTGTATCAAATATGGTGATGATACAATGTGTTATAGTTAAATCTGAACTTTTATTGGCAGAATCTCTTGAATTCGACCCTCTGATTAACTTTTTGAAACTCCGTGTTACTAAACTAGACAGAAAGGTATAGGCCATTTTCTTACGGTTTCTCTTTTTATATAAATCCCGAAAAGTAATACGGGGGCAATAATAGAAAAACCAACAAGACGATATCAAGAATATATTTAAACTAATAGATAACAAGCGATTTGCCTGTCATTACATTTGGTTGGGGAACACCAAGGCGATTTAATATTGTAGGCGCAACATCGGCCAAGATACCCGATTTTAACTTTGTTTTTTCATGGGTAATAAGCACGACAGGAACGGGATTTAAACTATGAGCAGTATTGGGTGAACCATCAGCATTTATAGCAAAATCGGCATTACCATGATCAGCAATAACCAAAAATTCATACCCAAACTCCTTACCACATTCAATTACTTCCTTTAGGCAAGTATCTACTATCTCAACCGCTTTTACAATTGCATCGAAAACACCAGTATGACCAACCATATCTGGATTTGCAAAATTTAAACAAATAAAATTTGGTTTTTCTTTCTGCATATTTTCAATGATGCGATTTTTTACTTCAAAGGCACTCATTTCAGGAAGTAAATCATACGTGGCAACTTTCGGGGAATTGACAAGAATTCGATTTTCACCAGGGAACTCAGCTTCTCTTCCCCCATTAAAAAAGAAAGTTACATGCGGATATTTTTCTGTTTCAGCAATACGTACTTGTGTTTTTCCTACTTTTGATAAAACATCGCCCAATGTCTCATTCAAATTATCTTTTTCAAAAATAACTTGGACGTTGTTGTAGGTCTTATCATAATTTGTCATAGTAAAATAATCCAAGTTAAGTTTTTTCATTTCAAAATCTGGAAAATCTTGCTGTGTTAATGCTTGCGTTATTTCCCTTGGACGATCTGTTCGAAAATTAAAACAAATTACTACATCTCCCTCTGATATAGTTGCTATTGGTTGTCCGTTCTCTATTAGTACAATTGGTTCAATAAATTCATCAGTAGTATTATTCATATATTGGTTCTCAACAGCAGCAATGGCAGATGAAAATTGAGCGCCTTTTCCAAACACGAGTAAATCATATGCTTTTTTAATTCGTTCCCAACGATTATCTCTGTCCATTGCATAATATCGACCAATAATAGAAGCAATTTTACCCGTAGATTTTTTTAAATAAGTTTCTAAATTTGAAATAAAGCCCAAACCACTTTTTGGATCGCAATCTCTTCCATCGGTAAAAGCGTGAACGAAAACATTTTCAACGCCTTGATTTTGAGCCAAATCACATAAGGCGTGTAGATGAGCTTGTGAACTATGAACTCCTCCCTCCGATACAAGTCCGATTAAGTGAAGTTTACTGTTTTTTGCCTTTTGCATAGCATTTAATAGAACCGGATTGGTGAAAAAATCACCATCCCGGATACTTTTATTGATTCTCGTAAGTTCTTGATAAACAATTCTTCCTGCGCCAATATTCAAATGACCAACCTCTGAATTTCCCATTTGACCATCGGGTAGGCCCACATTTTCCCCACTAGTTAATAAAGTTGCAGATGGATAGTTTTTACTGATTTCGTCCATAAATGGCGTATTAGCTTGGGCAATTGCATCCGACGTGGACCCATCACCAAGGCCCCAACCATCCAAAATGACTAATCCAAAATAATCTGTCATATTGGTAGTTTAAAATAGAAAATGGATCCTCTATCTTTGTTTGGTTTATAGCCAATACTTCCTTTATGAAGGTTAATGAACTCTTGGGAAATAAATAACCCTAGCCCACTCCCTTTCTGTGTGCGAATTTCTTCATCTCCAACCCTATAAAATTTAGTAAAAATATGTTCTTGCTCTTGGGATGGTATACCGATTCCGTCATCTGATATTGAAACTAATAGCTCATTCTTTTCTCGCTGAGCATGAATTTCAATTTTAGGAGATTCTGAAGAGTATTTTATAGCATTGTCTATTAAATTTGTCAAAACCGTTTCAATCATAAACACATCGAAAGATACCGAAATTTTTTCCTTTACAGATAATTCAATATTTAATCTGGGATGACGTTTTCTAAACTGATTACAAATAGTTTGTAAAAATGGCGCCATTTGGATTTCCTCTTTAATTGGATGCATTGCATGGCTTTCAACCCTTGCTGCATGTAAAATATTGTCAATTAATTTCTCCAGCCGTTCGTTTTCATTAATTGCTTTGACCAAAAGATCTTTGCGTTTATCATCGTTTGGGTTTCGCTTTTGAATAGTCTGAAGATAAAGTTTATTTGCAGCAATTGGTGTTTTTAGTTCATGAGTAACTGATAGTAAAAAATTATTTTGGCGCTGAGACAGCTCAAATTCTTTCCTAACTGAGGATCGTATTTTCCATAATCCTATAAGCAACAAAATAATAAATACAGATCCTTCCCCCACAACCATAGTGATTCGTTTATCCATAATTTTTTCATCAACATCAAGGGCTCGCGTTAATTCAATTAAATGATATCCCCACCAAATAAATTGAATTATAACATACGCACTTAACAGGTAGAAAAATAATGATGTTTGCTTTTTCATTTTGATTGTATTGTGCAAAATTACAAAAAGGTTCCCGGAAAATTTAGTCCTCCCTTTTTAGAGAACTTCAGTTGAGTGGCAATTCAATACAGAAAGTTGTATGCTCATTTTCTTTAGAATCAAAATAAATTTTCCCCTTATGATTTTCGATAATTTGTTTGGTTATTGATAAACCAATTCCTGTTCCACCAGATTTTGTTGTAAAGTAGGGCACAAATACTTTATTTTGATTTTCAAGTGATATCCCTTTTCCATTGTCAGTTATAGCTAACCTTAAAACGTCCGTTTCGATGTAAATTTTAATTTCAATTAGGGCATTTTTTTTCCCATCACATGCATGAATAGAATTTTGTAAAAGATTATTGACAGCTCTAATTATCTGGTCTTTATCACACTGTATCTCAATTTTTTTTTCTGGTTTTTCAAAATTAATAGACACTTTTTCTTGTTGAAAAATAGAAATCACATTTTCCAAAACACTGATTAATTCAACCTTTTTAAGAATTGGCGAGGGCATTTTAGCAAAATTTGAAAATTCATTTGCGATACGACTCAAGCCATCAATTTGTTCGATTAAAGAATTTGCAAGACGATTTACCTTTTCTTTGGCTACAGGATTTTCTTTGTCAAAAACACGCATCATTTGCTGAATACTTAACTTCATTGGAGTCAATGGATTTTTAATCTCATGAGCTACTTGTTTGGCCATGTCTCTCCAAGCTGATTCTCTTTCACTTTTTTTCAACTGCTCTGCAGTTTGTTCTAACTCCAGCAATTTTTTGTTATACTCGTTTATTAAAACCCCAATTTCGTCATTGTTTTCGTATTGAATTATTTCATTCTTTTTCCCAAACTGAAGAAGTGAAAGATTTATTTGCAAAAATCGCAGGGGTTTTGTTACCCAGTTAGCCATTATAATTGCAAGAATAATTGAGACTGCTAACAACAAGACAAAGACATTTATAATTGCGATTAGAAACTGTTGTATTTGGGACTCTAACTCTTGTTGTTGCCCAAAGTGTTGCAAGTTGACAAATGCTAATAATTTACCATCTGAGTTGAAAAATGGTAAATACGCGGAAATATAATTTAATTCTCCAATATTTTCCTGGTGGCTAAACTCACTTTTATTCTGTATTTTAAGCTGGTTAAAAGCCAATGAATTCATTTGTTCTCCGATTAAACCAATATTAAATATTTTTGGACGAGATGTAGCAAGTAAATATCCATCTGCGTCATACAGATTAATATCAGTAACAAAAACTTTTGATAATTTGGATAAAATAAAGTTAATATAATTCCCATTTTCATTAACATCTAAGTACTTCATTTCTCCTATTTTATTTCGCATTTCCATTTCCAGCGAACCTAATTTTTCACTAATTATTTTTGTTGTAAATGTATTGTATTGGTTCTTAACGAATAGGCCGCTACCCCAACCAAAGGCAAATAGGGAGAAGAAAACGATGCCAACCAGAAGCATCTGGATTTTTAATGCTAAAGAAAAAGTATTCTTAAAAATAATTTTTCCACTTCGGATGAAGTAAAAAGGTAAAATAATAATACCAAAGAATGTAAAGATATAAGAAACCGATGTTAATGTTTCGAAGATAGAAAATACTCGAGAAGAAATTATAATTGTATCTTTTGACGTTTTTTTCAATATGAAATGATTGTATCCTCCGTATTTTACATTTCCTTTCTTTTGATTTTCGGGTAAGAGTAATGGCGATGATGGATATCCAAATTCTCCAAATTTTGCGACTAATTTTTTATTGTGATACTTAGCAATTGAATATTTTTCAAAAGAGCGCAAGACATTTGACTCAGAAGATATCAATAAGCGCGGAAACCCAATACCTTCTGGGATTTTTTTTGATTTTAAGGTTACAAATAAATAGAATTTTACATTCTCATCATTGTAAAAAGGCTGGAGAATAACATAGCTGAGCTGCTCGGTGTAATCGCTTACATAATAAATATTACTATCTAAAGTTGAAGGAATACAGTGCTCCTTGATAAGTGAATTAATTTCTTTAAACTTTAAATTTTCTTTTGTTACTATTGGGCCCCCTATGGAATCAAACAAATTGAAATTCATTTCATAACGTTCCCAATAGCCATTAAAAATCTTTCGTTCAATTGAATATTCAAAATCATTGAGGTCCACAGTGTCTTTGGAGTGGCTTATCCGATTTAAGTATGTATCTGATTTTATTTTTTCAATAATTTTTTGATATTCTATTTCTGTTTCCTCTTGTTTTTCTGATACCAATTCTTCGGCAATCTTTTGGCATTCAATATTCATCTTAGACTCGTTTGTCCATGTAAGATTAAATGCAACAAAAATTGCCGCAATTATCAAAAGAACTAAACCATTTATTTCGAATGAAATAAATGTTGGATTTCTTCTGTTCGGCAAAATAATCCACATACCGATAAGCAAAGGAATAATAATTCCAACAATATGATAGCTTGAATCATATATGAAATAAATCAAAAAAGTAATGCTGAATAGAAATAAAATACGAGCTAAATTACCGTGCCTATAATTCTCTCTATTAAAAGCATCGACAATATGCTTCAAAAGTGAGTAATAAGTATAAAATAAAAACCCAATCGTAAATAAAGCCAGATAAGAAAGTAAATTAAGGCTAAAGAATTTATCTGTAAAAAGATAAATTTCTGATTTACTAACTATACTTGAAACAAGGAATAAAATAAAATTCCAAAGTAAGAAAGTAGAACCAAGAAAAATGAAAAGAATTGTTTTAAGCCAAACATTAGAGAATGATATCACCTTAAGATATCGAATAAAACAATTTATCACGAACACGAGAATAAATACATTTATGAGGTATTCATAGAAATTTGGAAAATACTCATTAATATAAAAAAATTGTTTGCTAAAAATAGCAATTTCATTATCAAAAAAACTTCTTGAGTAGTTCAAAGAAATTCCCCTTAAAACAATTGTAATCAGAGGAAAAATCCAGGCATATCTTAAAGAACTTCTCCTGAAACTAATATATAAGGCAATAATTAAAAGCGCTATCGCTATCAGAGATAAAGCAAGTAAAATATACGCCTGAATATTACTTGGAATTTGTTTATTCGAAGGAATGATGCTAAATAAGTACTCATTTTTGGAGTTAAAAATCTGAAGCGGAGAATCTTTATCAATAAGTACTTGAGCCGAAATAGGAATTCCAAGATTAGGAGAAAATCTATTGACGAGGTGTTCATTTTGATACGGGTACTCATTTTTTACCAAAAGTGAAACAGCAATAACGTAGCCATTTGCACTTTTAACTTTAGTTAAATACCAGCCATTTTGTAAATGATTGATTCCATCATTTGGAAAATGAATATCGGCGAATCTATTTATTGGAACTTGATTTGTATTCCAATATATCAGAGAATCATTTTTGTATATGTGTATTTTAAATTCATCGTTATTTTCACTTTTTTTCCAAGATGATAACGTTCCTGATTTAAGTGTTTCTTTAAGTTTTAATTGGGCAACACGATCTAATTTTTGTTCATATTCCAATATTTTTGCATTGAGTCGGGAAACAATAGCATCATAATCGTGGTGAGAAATAATTGCATAGCTTATTAAATAAGCTACTGCAAAAGCAAATGAAAAAAAGTAAAGTTTATATTTAAAAAGAAAGCTTTTCAACTATTTACTGAATTGATTTGCCTGTCTTCAAGGGTCGTATAAATTCCTGTTTTTATCTTTTCAAAATCTTCATCTACAAACTCATCATTTCTGTAAATATAATTGGCATAATGTTGATAGGGATGAATGTAATTTTCATAACAAGGTATTACATGTTGCTTCCATTGATATACAATTTCTTCAGGTAAATACCCCCTCGTTTGACTATCTCTAAGTATTCGTCTACGCAATTGAATTTCTGGATGCAGATGAACAAATATTGTCATTTCCAATAATTGGCGTATTTCTTCATAATGTAAAATAAAAAGGCCTTCGATGATTATTATTTGAGATGGTTTGATTGTTATATAATTGTTTAAATAGGGTGGTGAATTAAAGTGATATTGTTTTAATTTAATTGATTCCCCTTCAATTATCTTTTTCAAATCGGCACTTATTTTTCCTCTATCTAATGCGGTTGGTAGATCAAAATTTACTTTTCCATTTTCATCCTTTTTCTGCTTTTCTATTGGCAAATAATAATTATCTAAAGAAAAAATGGCAGGTTCTAAATGATTCAATTCAGATTTTAATTTATTCAATAAGGTTGTTTTACCTGAACCACTACCTCCGCAAATACCAATAATCATAGTTGATGTAAATTAACACGAATTTACAAATTATTGGGATGATTTTCAATCAATAAGAGAAAACAGGATTTTTCTCTTAAAAATTCCATTTCATACTCCGATCATCAAGTAAGGCAAAAGAAATTTTCCATGTTGCCCGAACAGGAATTTGATTGCCATCTGAGAGAACTCCATATAAACCAATTCTTAATCTTCGACGTGAAATTTTAAAATTCCTCTCTAATCCCGCCAATGCCTCATAATGTAACCAATTGTGTTCTTTAACAAACAGCACCCCTGCTCCTGTGACCAGACCAATTCTTGTTTTTTTCATAAACGGAATTTTGTTTATGATTGCGCCATTATCATGATGTACAATGTGTGCTTCCATAGAATAATCGATCGTTGGCAATGTAGTGTCTAGGCCCTGAAAAGAATAAAGCGGATTTGAAAACCAAATAGGATCACTTCTTCGCTGAAATTTATAATCTGGATCCCTCAAATTTCTTGCGCTCAAAAATTTACCTAAATTACCCCTGTAACTCGTCGTTCCAATGGTCCCCAACTTAAATGTCTGCTCAACATTAATTTGTAGGTATTCATGGTCAATATCACTACCAAAAATTTTCGGAATACCCCGTTCGTAGTTAAGACTAAACGTTGGCCATGAAGATCCTAAAAGAACTTTTCGATAAGGTTCTCTCATGTATTTTTGGCGTGGGGTGTAACGAATAGAGATATCGGAAACAAAAGCTTGATAAGTTTGAAATTCTATTGGATCATTATTCGGAATTGCATCATCTAACCAAGTAAGGAATTTAAAATCCTTTAATGATCTTCTTTCTGAGAATTCATTATCAAAATCAATATAAAAACCATTAAAAATTTCGTAATCTAACGCTGTTCTGGTTTTCGTCGCTTCAATAAAATTATCGCGCTTATATATTTGTGAAATAGCATCATACCCCCGAATGACATCAAAATTATGATTAAATGACCATCGGATAGTTCCAAAATGGAATGGATCAAAACGATACTTCCACCAAGTATCCGTTTTAACGTCGCGATTTAAGAACCCATAAGATATTTGGGTGTACGAATCCAATGTACGTTCATCTTTCCATTTTTTAAAATAATCTATCCATGGATTAATTCTTGGCCCACCGATAAATATCGGTTGGATTAAAGAAGCTATTGAGGTAAATGTGAATTGATTTTTTTTGGCTCTATTTCTGTGGTCAATCCCAAACCAAAGTACCTTTAAAAAAGTAATTTTATTAAAAACTGAATCTACTGAATCTAGATACTCTTTTCTGTTTTGTGCCTCAAATATGCTATCTCTGACAAGAATAAATTTACGTTCCTCATCAGTTAGTACTCCCTGTCTTTTCTCAGACCAATAAATAGAATCCTTTTCATACGCTTCTTTTTCAGTAACGGCAACTTCATTTCCAAAAAATTTAGTCCCAAAATTGGGATTAAAATTATAATTTGAAAAAGCAGCGAAAGTAGATCCTGTGCTGATTTCACTCTTATATTTTACCCCATATTTCAACTCTTGAATTTTTAATACACACATACTATCTCCTTGATGGTCAAACTCCTGATAAATAGTAAAATAATCATACTTTAGAAGGTTTCCTTTTTCCATTCTCAATTCAAGTTTTTGAATAAGCCATAGTGAGTCTACAACATAAATATACCCTTCAAGTGTTGTCGTTGCGACGCTACGAGCAGAAATTTTTATTTTGGAAATATTTTTCCCGTTTTCTTGATATTTTGTTTCTAATCGATACTTGTAGGATAAAATACCGGGACTAGAAATCGGCGACATGATTGGATTTGCGTGTAAATCATCTATTCGAAGTAAGTTTTCAAAGAAATTAAAATTTGATTTTACTGTTGTAGTATAGTAAAGATTTTTTGCTGATCCACGCAATTCATATGCATTCCGAATCTCCTTAACTTTATCATAGGGAGTAAAGTTACGTGTAAGCTGAACCTCAGCTAGATTCATGTTTTCAGCTAATAAATCTGCAGCTTTTTTTTCCTCATCTTCAAAAGGGACATCAACCTCAGTTTTTTTTTGCTTTTTTTTGGGCTGGTTTTTACGATCTAGCTTCTCACTAGCTTTAATATAAACCTCAACGGAGTGAGGGTAATTCCACAGACTAATTTTATCACGTTTTTCCACCACCTTGAGCATGATTTCACGTCCTGGATTTGATTTTTTGGACTGAATATCCATCTCCCCGAAATCCTTGATAGTTGAAGGAAATAATTGAATGTCTTTATTTAGGGGTTTATCAACAACTGCTAAATAGCTCTCTCTTTCCTGAAAACCTGTTGCATTTACAACCAAAAAATATTCTCCGGGCATCAATCTCAGTTCAAAATATCCATTCACATCACAAATCGTTCGCTGATCTGTCATGTTTTTTAGATAAATTTTTGAATAGGGAATAGGGTCGTTTCGCTCATCGGTTACCTTTCCGCTTACCAAAATTTGAGAAACAGAAAAAGTGTAGGATCCAGTTAGAAATAGCAAAGAAAGAAAAAGTCCTCTTAAAATCATTCGAAACTTTAGACGTAAAAAAAGGAGTTTGGTTACCTCTAATAAGAATAAACATCAATCCTTTTGGGTTTGTTGCGACTCCAAAAATTTCATGTGATTATCCATGCGCTTTATCATCCATTTTTTGAAAAAAAACATCAAGAATGCAATAAGTGGCATACTTAAATACACTCCCCATTTGTCAAATCCAACTAAAATGCAATTGATAATGACAATAATTAAAGAAATGACACCTGTTATCAGCCAAAAATACAACATAATTCTATTGTAAAGTTTCATCGTTTAATTCAAATTTAATCGTCAACAATTTATAAATAATTTTGTTCCTAAAAAGCGATGTCCTTTTAATTTACAAAAATGGAAATTATAAAATCCTCATTAATTCCCGCAACGATAAATTTAAGTAATTTTGTATAATTTCAAACTTCTATGAATCTCACCAAAAACGCAAAAATCAATTATTTGAATATTGGCTTAATGGCGCTAAGTGCCATTTTGGCATTTTTTCTTCCTTTTGAAACTTTTCTATTTGCCTATGCTTTTTTAGGCCCCTTGCATTATTTAACTGAAATAAGTTGGTTACATGATAGACAATATTTTTCGAAAGGTAAATATGATTTTATTGTTTTGTTAGTTATTGGTGTTTTGCTTTCTTATGCTGCTTTTGCAAAAGATTTTGGTATAAACGTTGATTTTTACGATTCCTTTATGGAGGCTAATTTATTTGATAAATTACTCGTGTTTGCACTATTTAGTGCTGTTCTTTTTGCGTTAGTGGAAAATATCTTTATCAAAATCGTTTCGATTTTATTATTATTTGTTTTTATTTCTGGGTGGTTAGACCCTGAAAGAGCAGATATAAATCGCTCTAGCACAACTATTTTTGCTCTCACATCGCTTCTCCCTACCTTAATTCATGTTTATCTTTTCACGGGATTATTTATGTTATACGGAGCTTTAAAATCTAGAAGTCAGACGGGATTATTATCAATAGTAACTTTTATTTTATTTCCAATAATATTGGTGTTTTTTGCTCCTGTTGACTCAAAAAATAATTTTCTATCAGACTATGGAAAAAGAGCTTATTACGGGGATGGTGAAGGATTTTTCTATACAAATGTTGGTATAATTGACCATTTTAAACTAACAAAAGATCCATTACTTACAAATAAGCAATACATAGATTCAGTCGTGAATAAGAAAGGTGCTGAAAATCAAATGCCGGTCGCTGAGCGCGTAAGAATTACTGACTCGTTAAAAAATAAATTAAATGAAAATTACATAGTTCCTAACCCTGAAAGTGAATATTACATGAAACCTATTCCAGTAAAATACGCCATCCCCACAAACGGGAAAGATTATTATTGGAATACAGTTTTCTTTTCAACGATTGGTATAATGCTAATGCGCTTCATTGCTTTTGCTTATTTGTATCACTATTTAAACTGGTTTAGTAAAACTGAAGTGATTCGATGGCATAAAGTACCCAAAATCCGTTTTGCTGCCGTAATAATTCTTTGGTTGTTGGCTTGTGGTGCCTATGCCTATGATTATTCAATTGGTTTAAATTTCTTATTTTTCTTAAGTTTTACTCATGTTTTACTTGAGTTCCCCCTTAACATCGTCTCCATTGTTGGAATTGGAACTGAATCATTCAGTATTTTTAAAAATGGATTTAAAAAATCCATTGCAAACAAATAATGAAATATCCCATTCTTATAATCATACTTACAATCTATTATGTTAATTTCTCACAAGAAAATTTGACTGTAAATGGAAAAGACGGTATTTATGAATTAACAGAATCTGGAGCTTCCTATTTTGCAAAACTTTCATTACAATGTGCTGAAAAGTCAACGCCTCATTTTTATGAACGCTATAAGGAACACTATGAAATAACAGATTCCACTACTTCTAAAGATTTATGGCCATCGTTCTATGGTTGCTACGATTGGCATTCATCTGTTCACAATCATTGGTGCATGATTAAGCTTCTCAAAAATCACCCGACAATTTCAGAGGCGAAACAAATAAGAACAAGATTAAGAGAAGCATTTTTGAGCGAACACATTCAAACCGAAGCACTTTTTTTAAGTCAAAATGAAGAAGGCTATTTTGAATTTCCGTATGGGCAAAGTTGGTTTTTGAAACTTGCGGATGAATTAAAATCATGGAATGACCCAGATGCTAAAAAATGGCTGAAGCAAATTGCACCTTTGCTACTTGTGATTGAAGAAAATCATTTGAAATATTGGAATGCTACGCCAACTGTAAAAATTTCAGGAAGTCATGATAGTCCGGCCATGGGTATTTCATTCGCATTAGATTATGCACGTTCATTTAAGAAGAAGAAGCTCGAAAAAATACTCCTTGATGCGGCAGAAAAATATTACGCTAATATCAAAAATGCTCCAATTTCAAGCGAGCCAGTTGAATATGAATTTATGTCTGGAACACTTTTAATCGCGGACTTGATGCGTAAAGTTTTACCTGGAAAAAAGTATGCTGTTTGGCTTTCTAATTTCACTCCAGAATTATTTGATGAAACCCGAATATACCTTGCTTTAAAAATAAATAAAACAGATGTTCATGATGGATACGAATCACATTGGGATGGCTTTCATTTGAATCGTATTTGGTGTCTAAATGGAATGCTCATTAGTTTGCCTAAAGGCTCACTAAGTAATTCTTTAAAAATAAAATGGGCAAATGCTATGAACGAAATGTGGGATTATGCGCAACTTAGTATCGGCAAAGGAAACTACGATATTGATCATTGGCTATCCTCTTTTTCTGTGTTTGCATTAGAGGGTTATAAATAGGGTTTGATTGAACATGAAAGTTTTTGTTTTATTTTGTTTAAGTACGATTTTAAATTTCACTTTCTTATTTTCTCAAGCCACCTTCGATGAGGTAAAAAAAGAAAAACTTTATCCTTTTCTACTTTCAGTTCCCCCAGATTCTATTGACGCAAAAGGCCCCTCCCCTTTAATGGTTTTTCTTCATGGAAGAAGCTTATCAGGTGAAGATTTAAATTTGGTTAAAAAATACGGTGTCCTCCATGAAATGGATAAAAAAGCTCGCTTTATTCCAGCTTATGTAGTAGGCCCACAAGTTAAGAAAGGTGAAAGTTGGAATCCGGATAAAATTTTAGATTTAGTTAATTACATGATTCACAATTACAATGTCGATTCTTCAAGAGTATATGTTGCAGGGATGAGCCTCGGCGGGTATGGAACCCTACATTTTGCTGGTAAATACCCTGAAAAAGTAGCGGCCGCAGTTGCGCTATGCGGCGGAGGAGATAGTAGGGACGCGTGTCGACTTGCTACAATTCCTTTGTGGATTGAACACGGACAAAAAGATGAATCGGTGCCTGTTTCAGAATCAATTAAAATAGTAGACGCTATCAAAAAATGTGGGGATTCTAGAAAACTAAAATTCATCATTGATCCCGAGGCCAACCACGGTGCATTAGAAAAAATATTTCGAAAAGATGAATTTTATTCATGGTTATTTTCTTTTTCCAAGAACAAATTAGATTGATTCTAAATAAGGGGCAAAATTGTTCTGCATTGTTCAATGATATAAATTTGTATAAAAGATCTTGAAAACAATTTATTAAACGAAAAATGAGTAAATCTGCTTTGTTAAAATCGTCAATTGCCAAAAAATATTGGATGTCCTTAACGGGATTATTTTTATGTTTATTTTTAGTTGGTCACCTAGCAGGGAATTTACAATTAATCTTTACTACAGGGGAAGAAGGTAAGAGAGCTTTTAATGAATATGCGTATTTCATGGCACACAATCCTGCAATAAAAATCTTATCTTATTTAACGTACATATCGATAATTTTCCATGCGATTGACGGAATCATGTTGGCTATTCAAAATAAGAGAGCTCGACCAATTCCCTATGCATACAATAATCCTTCTGCCAATAGCTCTCTTGCTTCACGAAATATGGCCATCCTGGGCACTTTAATTCTTGTATTTATTGCAACACATATGGCTAACTTTTGGTGGAAAGCAAAAATTTCTAGCGATAAATTCCCTTTGCATATGAAGGAACTTACCGTAGAAGATAGCAATCCCATGACGGGCCAACCACAGAAGGTGAATGTAAAACTTTACTTAACTACATCTGGTGACTACGTCCCAGTGGACCAACTTGAAGTGAAAAATAACACTGATTTATACGCCAAGGGGGTTGACCTAAAAATGGCAGAAGGATACAAAGATTTGCATTCTTTAGTTTTTGCATTTTTTGGACACAATAAATCCAAAGAAGGATTTCCTGTGAACGATATGGCACTTGGTGCTGTACTCTTTTACGTAATAAGTATGTTTGTAATGGGATTTCACTTGTGGCATGGATTCTCTTCTGCTTTTCAGTCGTTGGGATTAAACCATCCTTCTTACACCCCATTAATCAAGAAAGCAGGCTATGGGTTTGCAGTTCTGGTTCCTCTATTATTTGCAATTATTCCAATATTGATATTCTTAACTAAATAGATAAATCTCGAATCAATATGTCAAAATTAGATTCTAAAATTCCTGAAGGTCCATTAGCTGATAAATGGACAAACCATAAAAACAACATGAAGTTGGTTGCACCTAACAATCGCTCTAAAATCGATGTAATCGTTGTTGGCACTGGGTTAGCCGGTGGTGCCGCCGCTGCTTCGTTGGGTGAAATGGGCTACAATGTAAAAGCATTTTGTTTTCAGGATTCCCCTCGCCGGGCTCACTCAATTGCTGCTCAAGGTGGAATTAATGCTGCTAAAAACTATCAAAATGATGGAGACTCAACTTATCGTCTATTTTATGACACTATAAAAGGTGGTGATTATAGATCACGAGAGGCTAATGTTTATCGGTTGGCTGAAGTATCAGTTAATATAATTGATCAATGTGTTGCACAAGGCGTCCCTTTTGCACGAGAGTATGGCGGCTTATTGGATAACAGATCTTTTGGTGGTACTCAAGTTCAACGTACATTTTACGCCGCTGGACAAACAGGGCAGCAATTATTACTTGGTGCGTATTCAGCGCTTTCTCGCCAAATCGGTCTTGGGAGAGTAAAAATGTATCACAGACATGAAATGTTAGATTTGGTTGTTGTAGACGGAAAAGCTCGTGGAATTATTGCAAGAAATTTAATAACTGGTGCAATAGAGCGTCATTCCGCCCACGCAGTGATTATAGCATCTGGGGGTTATGGAAATGTATATTTCTTATCAACAAACGCTATGGGTAGTAATGTTTCGGCGGCATGGAAAGTCCATAAAAGAGGAGCTTTATTTGCAAATCCTTCTTTTGTTCAAATCCACCCAACTTGTATTCCTGTTCATGGAACGAACCAATCTAAATTAACATTAATGTCCGAATCCTTAAGAAACTCAGGAAGAATATGGGTTCCGAAGAAAAAAGAGGATGCTAAAGCCATTCGAGAGGGCAAATTAAAACCAACAGAGTTATCCGAGGATGAAAGAGACTATTTTTTAGAACGGCGTTATCCGGCTTTTGGTAATTTAGTTCCTCGAGATGTTGCATCTCGCGCAGCCAAAGAGCGCTGTGATGGCGGGTATGGAATTGAGGCTAATGACACGCAAGAGGGAGTTTATTTAGACTTTGAAACCGAAATAAGAACAAAAGGTCGTCAAGCCGCATTTGCACAAGGTGACCACAACCCTTCGGAAAGTAAAATCAAAGAACTTGGTAAAAAATGGATTGAGGAAAAGTACGGAAATCTTTTTAAAATGTATGAAAAAATTACAGATGAAAATCCTTACGAAACACCTATGAAAATTTACCCAGCTGTCCATTACACAATGGGTGGAGTTTGGGTAGATTACAACTTACAAAGTACAATCGAAGGGTGTTTTGTAGCTGGAGAAGCTAATTTCTCAGACCACGGAGCGAATCGTCTAGGTGCTTCAGCATTAATGCAAGGTTTAGCTGATGGGTATTTTGTTCTTCCTTATACCGTTTCTGATTATTTAGCAAATGAAATTAGAACTGGAAAAATTTCAACGGAATCGCCTGAATTTGATGAAGCTGAAAATCGAGTTAAAGAAACGATTGATCGCTTCTTGAATAATAAAGGGAAAAAATCGGTTGACTATTTTCATAAAAGACTCGGTTTAATAATGTGGAACAAAGTAGGTATGGGTCGCAGCAAAGCTGGGTTGAATGACGCAATAAAGGAAATCGGTGTTTTACGAGAAGAATTTTACAAAGATGTCTTTGTGCCCGGTGATGCACATGAATTGAATCCTGAATTAGATAAGGCAATGCGCGTTGCTGATTTAATCGAATTGGGCCAGTTGATGGCTGTTGACGCTCTTAATAGAAATGAATCCTGTGGCGGACATTTTCGAGAAGAATACCAAGATTCAGAGGGTGAGACATTGCGCGATGATAAAAATTATAAATATGCCGCAGCATGGGCATATGCTGAGGGAGATGCCACAAAAGCAAAGTTACACAAGGAGGAATTAGACTATGAGTTCATTAAAATAGCAGCAAGAAATTATAAATAATTAAAAAAATTGAGTGGATTATGGCTACAACATTCATTAATATAACCCTTAAAATTTGGAGACAAAAAAATGTTAATGCGAAAGGTTCTATGGAGTCCTACACACTAGATAATGTCTCTACCGATAGTTCTTTTTTGGAAATGTTAGACCAACTAAACGAACAATTAATTAATCAACAAAAAGAACCTGTTGCATTTGATCATGATTGTAGAGAGGGTATTTGTGGTATGTGTTCGCTTTACATTAATGGTCGTGCTCACGGTCCAGATACAGGTACAACAACTTGCCAATTGCATATGAGAAAATTTAATGATGGAGACACTATTTACATTGAGCCATGGAGGTCTCGGGCGTTTCCAATCGTTAAAGATTTGGTCGTAGACAGAAGTGCCTTTGATCGCATTCAACAAGCGGGTGGATTTATTTCAGTTAATACATCTGGACGAACCATGGACGCAAATGCAATTCCTATCCCTAAAAGTGATGCCGACAAAGCTTTTGAAGCTGCCGCTTGTATTGGATGCGGTGCTTGTGTTGCATCTTGCAAGAATGGTTCAGCAATGCTATTTGTTGGTGCAAAAGTTTCCCAATACGCACTACTTCCACAAGGAAAGGTTGAGGCTAAAGAAAGAGTAATTAATATGGTTCGTCAAATGGATCAAGAGGGCTTCGGTAATTGTACTAATACAGGCGCATGTGAAGTTGAATGCCCAAAAGGTATCTCTTTAGAGAATATTGCTCGTATGAATCGAGAGTACTTATGTGCAGCTGCGAAAGCAGATTAAGATTCATCGTTTTCTGGAAATCTAATTTTGACTTTTTTTGGTCATCTAAACAACGATTGAATTACTTATTCTACTTTTGTGTATGTTCAATTGTCATAATGTTTCAATTTTTGTCTCAGGAACTGGTTCTAATGCTAAAAACCTCATCCGTTTTTTCTCCCTAGCTAAAGATCAAAAAATTAAATTGATTCTCTCTGAAAAAGAAAATCCTGAGTTGGAAAGCTTGTGTAATTCTGAAAAAATACATTTTCTAAAAGTTGATAAGCAGCAGAGTACTGATGTCGATTTTTTAGTAGAAAAATGTAATAAATATGAAATTCATTATATAATATTAGCAGGATTCCTAAAAAAAATCCCAGAAAAACTTATTCAAAAATATCCGGAACAAATTATTAATATTCATCCTTCACTCTTACCTAAATTTGGTGGAAAAGGAATGTTTGGGGATAATGTTCATAAAGCGGTACTCGAATCCAAAGAAAAAGAGTCTGGCATTACTATTCATTTAGTAAATGAAGAATACGATAAAGGAAAGATTTTAGGCCAATTCACTATTTCTATAGATAAAAATGAAACAGTTAAAACTCTAAAGGAAAAAATACAAAAACTAGAGCACACTCATTTTCCCCCCGTTATTTATGACTTACTTCAAAGCACAAAAAAACATGAATAAAATACTTTTTAAAAATATTAAAGGGTTGGTTCAATGTGGTGAAAATATCAATTCGCTCGTTGGAGGAGTAAAAATGGCTCAAATTTCTACACTTAAAAATGCATTTTTAGCACTTGAAAATAGTGAAATCGTAGCCTACGGGCCGATGGAAAAATGGGAAGACTTAGCGGATTTTGACGTAATTGATGCCGAGGGAAAATACATATTACCGGCCTTTTGTGACTCACATACGCATTCCATTTTTGCTAAAACGAGGGAAGAAGAATTTGTAGATCGTATAAAGGGATTAAGTTATGAAGAAATTGCCCTGAAAGGTGGAGGAATACTTAACTCTGCAAGGGCGTTGCAAGGAATAAGCGAAGATATTTTATTTGAGCACTCCAAAATTAGAATTGAGAAAATAATTAACTGCGGAACAGGCGCTCTAGAAATAAAGTCAGGGTATGGATTGAATGTTGAAGCTGAGTTAAAAATGTTACGCGTTATTAACCGTCTAAAACAGCATTTTCAAATTCCAATTAGAGCAACACTTTTAGCTGCACACGCGTTTCCTCTTGAATATAAAGAAAATCATCGTGGATACATTGATTTGATAATCAATAAAATAATCCCCGAAGTTCAAAAGGAGCAATTAGCAGATTATATCGATGTGTTTTGCGAAAGAAACTATTTTTCCGTCGAAGAAATGGAAGAGATTCTCTCGGCTGGAATCAATGCTGGCTTAAAACCCAAAGTGCATGTGAATCAGTTTTCATCTTTTGGAGGAATTAAAAAAGCTTGTGAAATGAAAGCCCTCACAGTAGACCATTTAGAAGAAATTACAGATGAAGATATTAGGGTATTGAAAAATTCCAAAACCCTTCCTGTTTTTCTCCCAGGATGTTCGCACTTTTTATCTATTCCATTTAGTAATGCCCGCAGATTTATTTCTGAAAATATTCCTTTTGCATTAGCTAGTGACTTCAATCCAGGCTCAACTCCTTGCTATAATTTGAGTACAATTTGGTCCTTGGCATGTATAAAAATGAAATTAACTCCCGAGGAAGCACTGCATGCCTTAACGATTAATGCAGCCTATGCCATGGGACTGCAGGATAGTCATGGTAGTATTTCGATTGGGAAGAAACCAGGACTCATTCTTACGAAAGAAATTCCAAGCTTAGCCTACATTCCTTACTCTTTCGGAGAAAATTGTATTGAACGCGTTTTTATTTAAAAGAACCGTTTAACAATACTCGTTGAAAGCTTCACTTAAATTCTCAGCAATCATTAGTGGGCTTGCCCCTTCAATATGATGTCTTTCCACAAAATGAACTAATTTACCCCCTTTGAAAAGAGCAATTGACGGGGAAGACGGAGGATAAGGCAAGAAATACTTACGCGCTTGGTTTGTTGCATCTGAATCAACTCCTGCAAATACGGTTGCCAATTCAAAAGGGCGTTTATCATTGTTCAATGCCAATTTCACCCCAGGCCGCATATTTCCTGCAGCACATCCACAAACTGAATTTACAACAACCAGCAAGGTTTCTTGATTATTTTGAATAATTTGATCTACATCGTCTGTAGTTGTTAATTCCTTGAACCCAACTTGGGTCAAGTCTTCTTTCATTGGTTTAACTAATTCTGCTGGGTACATAACAATTATTTTTTTACAAAATTAGAGATAAATACTGAATACTCTAAAATAAACAACTACTTCTGAGATATAAATCAAAAATTAGTACTGCTTAAAAAGAAAACAATGAATTTAACAAGTACAAACTCAGTCATAATTCAATAGCTTTTTCGTAATTTTAACGTGCTGAACTCAAGATTAATTTGATGGAACAAGTTGCACCCTATGAGCCTAAGAACAAAATAAGAATTGTTACAGCTGCCTCTTTATTTGATGGTCACGACGCGGCGATAAACATCATGCGTCGAATTATTCAAGCTACGGGTTGTGAAGTAATTCACCTCGGACATGATCGCTCTGTGGAGGAAGTTGTAGACTGTGCCATTCAAGAAGATGCTCAAGCCATTGCCATGACTTCGTATCAGGGAGGTCATATTGAGTATTTCAAATACATGTATGATTTATTAAAAGACAAGGGTGCCCCGCATATTAAAATTTTTGGAGGTGGTGGTGGAACTATTTTACCTTCTGAAATTAAAGAATTACAGGCATATGGCATCACTCGAATCTATCATCCGGACGATGGAAGAGCAATGGGCTTACAAGGAATGATTAATGATTTGATTCAAAAGTGTGATTTTCCAGTAGGGACAAATATCACCAATGAACCGGAGAAATTAGCCGAGAAAAACATTCCTGCAATTGCACGTGTAATTTCTGCAGCAGAGAATTTTGCGGAGGAAAATACTGAAATACTCACAAAAATTCGAGAAATTGCGAAAACTAAATCGATTCCCGTTTTAGGAATTACAGGCACCGGTGGTGCCGGGAAATCATCCTTGGTAGATGAATTGGTTCGCCGTTTTTTAATTGACTTTAGGGATAAACAAATTGCTGTTGTTTCGGTAGACCCTTCCAAACGAAAAACAGGTGGGGCTTTGTTAGGGGATCGAATACGTATGAACTCCATCAAAAGTAATCGGGTCTATATGCGTTCATTAGCAACTCGTCAATCCAATTTAGCCTTGTCTAAGCATGTGTCAGAGGCAATCAGCATTTTGAAAGCAGCAAATTACGATTTAATCATTTTGGAAACATCCGGAATTGGTCAGTCGGATACAGAAATTTTAGATCACAGTGATGTTTCGTTATATGTAATGACTCCGGAATACGGTGCTGCAACGCAACTGGAGAAAATCGATATGTTGGATTTTGCAGACGTGATAGCGCTAAATAAATTCGACAAACGCGGGGCATTGGATGCTTTGCGTGATGTTAGAAAACAATTTCAGCGCAACCATAATTTATGGGAAGAAAATGTGGACGATATGCCGGTTTACGGTACAATTGCTTCTCAATTCAACGATCCAGGAATGAACTCGCTTTACAAAGTGATTATGGATAAAATCGTTGAAAAAACAGGTGCGCCCATAGATTCCACATTTGAGATAACACGTGAAATGTCAGAGAAAATATTTGTAATTCCACCAGATAGAACGCGTTATTTGTCAGAAATTTCAGAAAATAACCGGTCTTATGATAAATGGGTAAATCAACAGGTGGAGATTGCTAAAAAATTGCACGGATTACAAACATCCATAGAAACGTTTAGGGCATCAAGGTACGAAGATAAAGACCGATTAGTAAAAGGATTGACAGAAGCTTTTGAAAACGAGAAATTGAATTTTGACCCGAAAAATTGGGCAATTATTGAAAATTGGGATGATAAGAAAAAAGCGTTTAGAAATCCACAATATGAATTTAAAGTACGAGACAAAGTATTAAGTATTGAAACGCATACTGAATCTCTTTCTCATTCGCAAATACCCAAAGTTGCATCTCCAAAATATACAAGTTGGGGGGATATTTTAAGATGGGTATTGCAAGAAAATTACCCTGGCGAATTCCCATTCACAGCAGGATTATTTCCATTCAAAAGGGAAGGTGAAGATCCAACGCGAATGTTCGCAGGTGAAGGCGGCCCTGAAAGAACGAATAAACGTTTCCATTATGTGAGTTTAGGAATGCCTGCAAAAAGACTCTCAACGGCTTTTGACTCAGTAACACTGTATGGTAATGATCCAGATTTACGGCCAGACATTTATGGAAAAATTGGAAATTCAGGAGTCTCCATCTGTTGTTTGGATGATGCGAAAAAACTCTATTCTGGTTTTGACTTAAGTCACCCCGCAACCTCGGTTTCCATGACTATTAATGGACCTGCACCGATGTTGTTGGCATTTTTCATGAATGCCGCAATCGACCAAAATTGCGAGAAATACATCAAAACGAACGGTCTTGAGGCTGAAATTGAGGCAAAAATTGCGTCGATTTACAAGGAAAAAGGAACGGAACGTCCACGATATCAGGGTGACTTACCCGAAGGAAACGATGGATTAGGACTAATGCTTTTGGGCGTTACGGGCGATCAAGTATTGCCAAGTGATGTGTATGTGAAAATCAAAGCGGAAACCTTAACCCAAGTTCGAGGAACAGTTCAAGCTGATATCTTAAAAGAAGACCAAGCCCAAAATACCTGTATTTTCTCTACTGAATTTGCCTTGCGTTTAATGGGAGACGTTCAACAATACTTCATTCAGAACAGGGTGAGAAATTTCTACTCTGTATCCATTTCTGGTTATCACATTGCAGAGGCTGGAGCAAATCCAATTACTCAGTTGGCATTTACATTAGCGAATGGGTTCACATATGTGGAATATTACCTGAGCCGTGGTATGGATATCAATGATTTTGGTCCAAACCTTTCGTTCTTCTTCTCCAACGGAATTGATCCTGAATATGCCGTCATTGGTCGTGTTGCCCGTAGGATTTGGGCAAAGGCAATGGCTAAAAAATACGCA
>VGFL01000004.1 GCA_016868915.1 Bacteroidota bacterium
GCTTACTACTGAGCCAGCGTCCTCAGGAACCCAATATTGTCTGACGCTATCAGAACAATGTGGTTCACCGACAACTCAAGAGTGTTTAACTATTACATTCCCTACGGAAATTTCTCCTGATGTTGATCCTGATAAACCGAAAGATTGTATTCCCGGGCAGTTTACATTTACCAATACGTCGGTAAATTCTCAGGATATTTCATTTACTCAATATGCTTTTTCAAATGGTCAAGTATACAATTTGGTTGGATCAGAGGACTTAACGGCTGATTTTCCAAATGTTGGATTGTATGATGTTCAAATGACGGTTACTTCGAATTATGGCTGTATTTACACAACAAATATTCCTAGTATTGTTGAAGTGACGCCTGTTCCAACTGCTAACTTTACAGTTTCCAAGAACCCAGCTACTTGGTTTGAAACAACCATTCAAACAGCAGATATTTCTGAAGGAGATATAGTGAATTGGGTCTGGCAAAGTGCCGGGGCATCCTCGATAGAGAACAATGGAGGATCAGCAATTATTACTTATCCTGAGGGTCAAACAGGTACTTATCCAATTACTTTAATAGTAACAACTGCTGAAGGATGCTCCGATTCTATAACACTTGAAATCGAAATAGTACCAGATATTATACTTTATGTTCCAAATACTTTCACACCTGACGATGATGAACACAATCAAGTTTGGGGAATTCATATTGATGGTATTGATTTTGAAAATTTTCAATTGGTTGTATATAACCGTTGGGGTGAGCTTATTTGGGAATCTAAAGATGCAAACCAGTTATGGGATGGAACGTACAATGGAAGCATTGTTCAAAATGGTATTTACATTTGGAAAATTTCTTTTAAGGAAAAGGATAATGATGGCAAGAAATTCTACACCGGTACTGTAAGCGTTTTAAAATAAGTTATATGGTAAAATATTTTTTATTGATCTTTATTCTTTTTGGTCTTCTTTCGTGTGAAGTTCTAAATGAGACCCTAAATTCGGTTACTTTAAATCAATCAGAAGTTTCTTCCAAACCAAGTCTTTCTAATGAAGAAGTTATATCTGGTCTTAGAGAAGCTCTTAATGTTGGTATTAAAAATTCTGTTGCTTTAACATCTGTGACAGATGGATTTCTTAAAAATAATGAAATTCGCCTGCCCTTTCCTCCAAGTGCACAAAAAGTGAAGGATAAAGCTTTGGAATGGAAACTGAATGCTCAGGTTGAGAAATTTGAAACTACCCTAAATCGGGCTGCAGAAGAGGCAGCGAAAGAAGCATTGCCTATTTTTATTGATGCAATAAAAAATATGTCTGTTCAAGATGGTTTCGTAATATTGAAAGGTGGTGATGGTGCCGCAACAAAATTTCTCAAAGAGCAGACAACCACTCAACTGGTGACTGCTTTTTCTCCAAAGGTTAAATCTGCGACTTCAAAAGTTGAGTTAACAAAATATTGGAGTCCGATAATTACAAAATACAACGGTGCAATGACCCTAACTGGAGGGGAGAAAATAGATCCAGATCTTGATGCATATATTACTCAAAAAGCGATAGATGGGTTGTTCTATATGGTTGAGAAAGAAGAAAATAAAATACGAAAAGACCCCGTTGCTCGTGTTACAGATTTGTTAATTAAAGTTTTTGGAAGCTTAACAAATTGATTTCATAAGTGACTTACTCGCAATCAGAATTGGTACTTAACGGGAATGGTGCGGTTTACCATCTTGGTGTAAAACCTGAGAATATTTCAAATAAAATAATACTCGTCGGGGATCAGGACAGAGTTTCTTTAGTAAGTCGTTTTTTTGATTCAATCGAACATAAATCCCAACACCGTGAATTCGTCTGTCATACAGGCTCATATAAAGGACAGCGAATTACAGCTCTCTCAAGTGGAATCGGGACCGATAATATTGATATAATTTTAAATGAACTCGATGCACTTGTTAACATAGACTTACAAAATCGCACTGATAAACAAGAAATTTCAACGCTTGAAATTGTCCGGATTGGAACGTGTGGAATATTACAGCGAGATATTCCAGTTCATTCTTGGATCATTAGTGATTATGCTCTTGGTTTAGATAACGTCGCTCATTTTTACCAAACCAATTTCACGAAAGAAGAAATTGAAATCTGTGATAAACTCAAGATATTTTTAAATCTTCCCTCAGCCATTAAACCTTATTTTGTTCTTCCATCAGAACACTTAACAAATAAATTAAAATCGAAATATACAATATCGGGAATTACAATTACCTCTTCTGGATTTTATGGACCTCAGGGCAGACAATTAAGATTAAAAACACGAACGGAAAATTTACAGTTAGCTCTTGGTGATTTTCAACACAATGGAGTTACGGTGACTAATTTTGAAATGGAAAGTTCAGCTCTTTTTGCACTTGGAAGGGCATTAGGGCATAAATGTGCAACGATATGTTTGGGAGTTGCCAATAGACCAATGATGGAATTTTCTAAAGGGTACTCAGTACAAATGAGTGAACTTATCAAATATGTTTTAGATCGAATTTAAGGAGATTATTCCTGAGTTCGTACATTTTATTTAACTTCTTATTCCTGCAAAGTTCCGCCAACTTTACGTAATTTTATCCTGTGAAAAAAATTTATAAATTCTTGTTAAATACTCTTCCAAGACCTCTTTTAATAAGATTGAGCTATATTTTTAAAATTTTTGCTCCGCTATTGTATAAAGGAAGCAATGTAGAATGTCCTGTTTGTGAAAGAAAGTTTTCAAAGTTTTTATCCTATGGTTCATCTGTGGCTCATCGAGATAACGTCTTATGTCCATACGACTTTACATTGGAACGACATCGTTTAATGTGGTTGTATTTAAAAAATGAGAGTAATTTTTTTTCGGCCGAAAAGTTAGATGTACTGCATATTGCACCAGAACAGTGTTTTCACAGCAAATTCAAAGCACAAAAAAACTTGAATTACGTAACAGGAGATTTAGTTTCTCCATTGGCAGACTTACACTTCGATTTACATCAAATACCTCTCGAGGATAATCGTTTTGATGTGGTATTTTGTAACCATGTTATGGAGCACGTTGATGACCCGAATCAATGTATGAAGGAACTTTTCCGAGTTATGAGGCCAGGAGGATGGGCAATTATGCAAGTGCCACAGGATATGTCGAGAGAGACTACCTACGAGGATAGAAGTATTATTGACCCAGCAGAGCGGGAAAAGCATTTTTGGCAAAAAGATCATTTGCGTTTGTTTGGTAAAGATTACCCGAATTGGTTAGAAAAAGTAGGATTTACCATTGAGATTTTTGATGTGCAAAAGAATTTTGATAAACAAGTTGTTGATAGATTTTGTTTAATGAAGGATGAATTACTTTACATAGCCTATAAAAATTAATAGTTAAAAAAATCATGAAAAATTTCTGTTTCACAATTTTATTTTTAATCTCTTTTATAAGTTGCTTCGGTCAAAAAAATGTTTTCTTGGACATTGCGCCAATGTTTCAAAATTCCAATTTGGAAATGAATGAAAATTACACCGCCTGGAACGGGAAAATATTTGCGTTAGATCATTTTGATTATTATTTGTCGAATATTCAAATCGAACACGATGGAGGGCAACTTACTGCAATTAATAGTGTTTTCCTTATCGAGCCTCAAAACCACACGCTATATCTTGGTTACTTCAACATCGTACAAATTGAAAAGATTTCGTTTCTTGTTGGCGTCCCAAAACCCTTAAATACACAGACCGGTGACCAGGCGATGGATATTTCACTTTATCCTGAAAATCATCCCTTGAGTTTTCAAAGCCCATCGATGTACTGGGGTTGGCAATTTGGATACATGCACATGATCATCGGTGGGAATGCCGATCATAACGGTGATGGAAGTTTAGAGTCTCAGTTTGAACTTCACAATTTAGGAAATACAAATCAACAACTCATACAGATGAATAATGTTATTCAATCGAATGTTTCACAAGATCAAATTAACGTAAATATCAATTGCCAAGTGGATCAATGGATAAATAATATTTCAATCAGTACGGTTGGTATTCTCCACGGCGAAACAGGAGTCAATGCGCAAATTATGGGGAATACCCTGTCAGAAAATGTATTCATTCAACCAGCTAATGCCGGAGTGGACAATAATAGTGACAATTCAAAAATTTATTTTCAAAATGTTAGTAACGCCTTGGATATTTATTGGAGTGAATTGGCGGAGATAGATAAAATTCATGTCCGTGACCTAAGTGGTAAATTGATCGGAGAGTATTATTCAATTGAACCGTCAGGACACTTGTCTGTTCCCCATTTAAGTAAAGGGTACTATATTATTCAGTTTTTAAACAAAAATTCTGTTGTGATTGGGAGTCTGAACGCCATTCATTAATTATGAAAAGAACCAATAATTCGATATTACTTTTACTATTTATCATTGGTTTAACTTTATTTATTTCATGCTCAAGAAAAATGATTTCTTGGACAAGCATTAGTGAAATTCCAAGCCCTAAAGATAATCCAATTTCGGATGAAAAAGTAGCTTTAGGAAGAAAATTATTTTTTGATAAGCGACTATCACTAAATAAAACGGTTTCATGCGCTACTTGTCATGTTCCAGAATATGCATTCACTGATCGATTGACAACAAGCACGGGTATAGAAGGGCGCAAAACTGAACGAAATTCTCCCTCTTTGTTAAATTCAGCATTTTTAAAAACAGCCATGTTTGATGCTCATTTGGCAACATTGGAGGTTCAAGTTATTGTTCCAATTCAAGAACATACTGAAATGGGGAGTAATATGAAAGAGTTGATCAATAAATTGAGGTCTATACCGGAATACCAAGAAGCAGCGAAGAGGATATTTAATCGTGACTTTGATGCCTATGTTCTAACACGAAGCATTTCAGCATTTGAACGGACGTTACTTTCATTAAATTCGCGATTCGATCAATTTGTGAATGGAAATAAATCAGCCTTAACCCAGGACGAAAAAGCTGGTTGGAAACTTTTTTCTGAGAAATTGTATTGCATTCAATGTCATCCTGCACCCTTTTTCACAACATTTGAAGCTGCTAATAATGGTCTATACAAAAATTACGAGCAACTTGATGACAAGGGTCGCTTTAGAATATTTTTGGATTCAAACGATATCGGCAAATTCAAAATACCATCCCTTCGAAATATCGAGTTGACATACCCATATATGCACGATGGAAGCTTGAAAAACATAGATGATGTAATTAATCATTACAAAAAGGGTGGTCAAAAGAATAATTTACAGGCTTCAATGATTCAACCTTTCGAATTATCAAATAAGGAACAACAGCAACTCAAGTCATTTTTATTTTCGCTCACAGACACCTCATATATGTCTACCTTCAAATTTAGGTAATTCATGGTTTACACTAAAAAGTAAATTTTTAAATAGATGAGATTTTATTTCCTAGTTATTTTTTTGACAGTATGGGGCGCCTTTCTATGCCAGGTGAAGATTAACTTTAAATTCAATACTAAACCACTGGTGAGAGGAGAAAAATACTTTATCAATTCAGACTCAATATGGATTCAGGTAGATGAATTAAAATTTTATGTGAATTATAAACCGGTTTTTTCAGATGAAAATAGAACTGATCCATTGGTAATCCACCTTGTTGACCTTTCTGATTCATTAAGTTATTTTCTCCCTTTTACAGAGGAAGGAATGAAAAATTCCAAAAATTTTGATTTTGCCATAGGGTTGGATAGTGTTTCAACGTCATCCACCAAGTTTTCTGGGGCCTTGGATCCTGCCTTAGGGATGTATTGGGCTTGGAATACCGGTTATATTCATTTTAAATTGGAAGGAAAATCAAATTTATGTTCGAGTAAAAATCAAGAGTTTTTATATCATATTGGAGGTTATTTTGGTAAATATTCAACCCAGAGATGGCTTCAATCAAGAATAATTCTAATCAATGAATTGGCGTTTATTGAGCTTGAGTTGGCAAATTTTATAAAAGATGGCGTAAATTTGGGAGTAAATCCTGTAGTTATGAATCCAGGAAAAGAAGCTGTTTTTACTGCCGATAATTATTACAGGTTATTTAAACAATGAAATCGAGTATATTTCTATTTCTTTTTCTTTTTATTGCCGTATTGGTCTCGTTCAAATCGAGTAAACCTAATATGGGCTTTGAAATTCCGAAAGGTTGGCCTGATCCACTATATTATTTCAAGGGAAATGAATTTACCGAGGATAAATTTCAATTGGGGAGAAAGCTTTTCTATGACCCAATCTTATCACGAGATAGTTCAATTTCTTGCTCCTCGTGTCATGTTTCTTTCTCTGCATTTGCACACACAGATCACGCGTTAAGTCATGGAATTGACGGAAGGGTTGGTAGGAGAAATGCACCGGCATTAATTAACATGGCGTGGAATCCATATTTTCACTGGGACGGGTCGTTAGGTAATATTGAACGTCAATCCATGGAGCCAATTCGAAATCATAACGAGATGGATTTTAATTTAGACTCTGCCGTTTCACGATTGCTTAGAAATAAGTTTTATAATGGTTTATTTGAAAAGGCTTGGGGAGATTCTGAAATTACTGTTCGAAGAATGTTACAATCTTTGGCAATATTTACGTCAAATTTAGTTTCTAGTAATTCGAAATACGATAAAATAATGAGAAAAGAGCGAGGTGTAGCTTTTACAAATCAAGAGAAAAATGGGTATATTTTATTTAAAAAGAACTGTGCCTCTTGTCACAAAGAACCACTTTTTTCAACGTATAAATTAAAGAGCAATGGCCTCCCAATAGATTTAGAGCTGAAAGATTATGGTCATTATACGATTTCAGAATACTACAAAGATTCTTTTTTATTTAAGGTACCAACTTTGAGGAATATAGAGTTTACTTTTCCATATATGCACGACGGTAGATTTAAAAAACTGAAGGATGTTCTAAAACATTATGCTGAATTAAATCCTAAAACACCGTATCTAAGCAAGGAATTACGGAAAATTAAACCGCTAAGTTCCAATGATCAAAAGGATATCATTGCGTTTTTACTAACCCTGACGGATAAAGAATTTCTGTACAATCCGAGATATCAATTTCCAAGATAATTTATCTTGATAACCAGAGAGAAGGATTTAAACACTGGATGTTTCCTCCAGAAACCAAATGAATTTCAAAATGTGCAATTGATATGGATCCAGACTCTTGGGTAAGTAATGATCCTATTGACTGCTTCGTAGAAACTTTTGAACCAATGCTAACATAGCAATCACGTAGATTACTGTATACGGTTCTATAATTACCGTGTTTTATAATTATCACTTTTCCAGCGCCAGGTATAGTTAGAATACTTGAGACTTCGCCTTCAAAAACACTTCGAACCGTTGCATTTTTTGTTGTGGAAATATCTACTCCATTGTTATTCGTAAAGACATTTTTAATGGTAGGGTGGGGGTTTGTTCCAAATTTCTCGGTTATTGTCCCACTACTAACCGGGAATGGCAGTTTCCCTTTGTTTCCAGAGAAATTAGATCCGAGTGTACTTGACTCAGGTGTTTCAACATAAACAACATCCTCTGTCTTTTTTGAAGAAGATGCAGTTACTTTTTTCTTTGTGTTATCCGTTTTCTTATTGGTTTCTTTGGGAGTGTCTTTATTTTTGTTTTTACTTTTTGTTTTTGTGGACGATTTATTACTTTTTTTCAATTCATCTTGGATTGCCGCGTTAATTTTTGATTTTAGCAGTTGCTTTTCCTTTTCGTCTTTTGCTAAGTTATTGCGAAGAGTTTCCTCCTCCTTTTTTAACTTTTGATATAGTTCCTCTTTATGTATTTTATCTTGTTCAATTAATTCTTTTTCTTTAATTTTTTCGTTTAATGCAGATTCCTTTGTCGATTTTTCAGAACTAATTTGAATATATTCTCCTTCTACAATTTGTTGGTTTTTACGTAATAATTGAAATTGAGTTTTTTCAATTTCCTTCATTTTTTCTAGGTAATTATTTCGATGCAAAGCCTCTGTGTAGGATCGGGCAGAGAAAACGAACATTAACTTACCTAATTTATTTCTGTTTTTAAAGGCATGTAATAACATCTGTTTAAATTGCTTTTTTAGATTTTTTTGCCTTTCTCGTATATGCTTAATATCATTTGCTTTGCCAATCATTTCAAATTCGGCAGCTCGAACTTGTTCATCAAAATTCTTAACTAATGTTTCTCGAGTTGAAATTTGGGCATCTACTAATTCTAATTCCCGAAGGGAAGATTGAGCTTTGGTTTTAGTTTTATCTAAAAGAGATTTGGTATTTTTTATTCGTTTTTCAATTTTTACTTGTTCCTTTTTAAGTTTTTCACTCTTTGATTGAGCATAAAATGAACTTGTAATAAGTAGAAAACAAAAAAGCCCTAATAAATTAATTACACTTTTCATAGTTTTTAGGTATATCAAACTCAATTTTTTCGGGAACATTAATTTCAACTGAATTATACTTAAGTTCAACTTCCATTATGGATTTTAATCTATTTATTACAATTGAAACTTTTGCTGGCACCCGATATCCTGAATTGTCTTGGAATTCTTCACATTTCCAAATCATTGATGTTGAATCTTTTGGGATAGATAAATTCAATTGTTTCATGTAAGTCAAAGAATCATCGAATAAATAAGTAATGTCAACCCATTTTTGTTCAGAAGAAGTACTACGAATATTTCCTAAATAAGTTACCTTGATATTTTGCAAGGAATCTTTGGTAGTTCGAATGTTTTGTTTGTCAAGTTTTGTATAATAGAGAGGTAAGCCAAGTATCAATTCCTCGAGTTCAAGCAATTCAAGATCAACTCCCGTAAAATTTGAAACCAACTTTGCATCACCTTCCATGTAGCAATTTGAAAGTCTATTTAGTAGATGACCTTTATCTTTGGTTAAATGAACAGAAGCAGCTTGAATTCCCATATAACTGACATTCGCAAAAATTAAACTGTCCTTTTTTACACGAGTAGATAGTCTTAAATCTGCTCCAAATTCAGGTTCCGTGGCTATAATGCTCGTTTGGATTTTTGAATAAAAAAAGTCTGGGCGATTTACTATCAGTTGATTAATCTTTGAATCAACCTTTGATAATTCAACAGGCAAAGAATTACCTTGTGCTCTTAATTCTGAGGAAGCAATGAACCCTAAAAACAAGATCAAAAGTTTAATATTCAGGTTCATAATATTCAATTTTTTCAATTTTTTGCTTGAGAATCTTATTTGTTGAACCTGCAGCTAAGGCTTTTTTCCAGTATATGAGCGCATTTGTTTTATCTCCCGTTCTAAAGTACGCATCGCCAATGTGTTCCAGAACAACTTTGTCAGACTCTTCATCGGTGATTTTCAGATAAACAACAAGCGCTTCTTGGAATTTTCCAGATTGAAAAAGGATAAAACCTTTCGTATCAAAATATCTCGTATTTCTTTCTATACTAATTACCTCATCAATTAATTGATTTGCGTAACTTAAATCTACTTTATGCAAGGCAAGTCGATATGCAAAGTTGTTTTTTATAATACTACTAGTTGGTGACAATTTCAGTGCTTTTTTATAAGATTCTTGAGCTTTTTGTATTTCTTTTTTTCCAAAATAGGCTTCGCCAAACTGTCCGTGAAACTCTGCCAAAAGTTGGTCGTCTTGCATTACAAAGTCTATTCCACTTGTTAAATGTTCAAGTGCCTCATCGTATTTTTTAAGTTGATTTGCAGATAATCCGGCCAGCAGATAAACATTTGGGATAGCTGGAAAAAATTCCAAACAGAGCTTTGCATCATTATTTAAATTAATAAAATCTTGAAGTTCATACTCAATTAATAATATTTCCTGCCAAATTAAGTATTTCGATTTATCGTATTCAATTCCTTTTAAATATACTTCTAGTGCTTTTCTGGGTTGGTTTGTTCGTTGCAAATAATCTCCGCGAAACGTGTATGCCTTGATGTTTTCCGGAAAAATTTCTAGAATGTAACTTGAAAGTTCATCCATAACTGAATTTGGAGCCTGAAGATCAAATAACTTGATGGCCATCATCATTCTGTCATCGATTGATAAATCACACTTTACTGCAAGCTGGTATTGCTCGATACACTTTTCGACTTGGTTAGTTTTGAGGTAATAATCCCCAAGAAGTTTACGGGCATTCCCATTTGCTGGATCAGCTTCTACAAGTTCCTCCATGATTTTGAATGCTTTATCATCTTGTCTTGTATCAAAGAAATAATCGATTTCCGTTGAAATTATTTGAACATCCTTTGGGTTTTTTTGCTTGGCTATTTCTAATTCTTTTAAAGCTAGTTTCTCATTTTTTAATTTGAGGTACAAATAATATTTCCGAATAGATAAGGCAGAGTTTACACCAATTTCTTTTTCGGTTTCATTCAACATAGCAATTGCTTCTTGAAGTTTGCCAGTAGCCTCTAATAATGCAGCGTATTCAAAAAGCCATTCAGCTTTGTGTGGTTGTATTTTTAGTAACTTTTTGTAGATTTTGGCGCCATTTTCCACATCGTTTAACTCCTTGTACATGTAGGCTAGCTCCTGTAAATACCACGTGTTATTTGGGTCTAGATCCGCTGCGATTTTAGTTTGCGTTGATGCATTACCAAGGTCATTTTTTATCAAATAACATTGAGCAAGTGCAAAGTGCGGGGCATCTTCTTCTGGTGCAAATGCCGAAGCGGACTCAAAACTTTTAATCGCCCCATCTATTTGCCCAGTCATTTTTAATCTTAATCCTTCGTGAAATTTTTGAATGTAGTTTTTATTAATTTCTGTGACATTTGATTTTTTTTTTGGTTTTATGGATATTGTTTTACATCCAATTAGTGGGCAAAAAAATAGTAAAATTAGAAGGCACCTCATTGGGTTAAAGTTGCATAATTGAATAATCTCCTACACTCAAATCGTTATTTTTTCCGTTTACTTTAGCAAAAGATCCTATCATCGAGTCAGATAAATTGACTGAGTTTAGTTGAGAATTATTTTGGATAATCGTATTTCGTATGTTAGAGTTTATAACCGTAGTTCCTTTTCCCAAAGAAACGTGAGGCCCAATGATTGAGTTTTCAATAACGACGCCGTCTCCGATGAAACAGGGTGGGATAATCACAGAATTTGATGTCTTGAGGTCGTGGCTTACTAAATTTTTATTTTTTTCCCAGTCAAATTCTAAAACTCTCTGGTTTGTGTGAAGAGTAACGTCCTTATTTCCGCAATCTAGCCATTCTGATACCGTTCCTGGTTTTAATTTATAGCCGGCTTCTGTTAGTCTTCTGAGAGCATCAGGAAATTGGAATTCGCCTCCTTTCATGATATTATTATCAATCAAATAATTCAATTCCTGCTTTAGGCGTTCTCCATGTTTGAAATAGTAAATGCCAATCATAGCTAAATCAGAAACAAATTCCTTGGGCTTTTCAATAAAATCAATGATTTTTCCGTCTGAATCTAGTTTTACCACACCAAATGAACTAGGATCTTCAATTTTATTTACCCAAAGAATTCCATCAGCACTTGGGTCTAGTTTGAAATCAGCTCGGAAAAGAGTATCTGCAAATGCCACTACAACAGGACCTTCTAAAGCTGACTCCGCACATAAAACTGCATGGGCAGTTCCCAAAGGATTTGATTGATAATGTATGCTACCTTTTGCTCCAAGTTTGGCAGCAACATTTTTTAACTCTTCTTCGACTTCGTTGCCGAAATCACCAATAATAAATGCAATTTCATCAATGGTTTCGCTGCAAACTTCAGCTATGTCCTCTACGAGCCGATGAACAATTGGTTTTCCTCCAACCGGTAATAAAGGTTTTGGAATTGTTAATGTGTGAGGACGTAATCTACTTCCTCTACCTGCCATTGGCACTATTATTTTCATCTGTAATTTCGTTTAATTTTTTATACCAGTACTACCAAATGCACCTGCTCCTCGCTCAGTTTCTGACAGATTTTCTGTTCGTTCGAATTCAATTTGTTCAACCCGTGCAAACACTAATTGAGCTATGCGTTCACCATTTACAACCTCAAAAGCTTCGTCAGAAAGATTGATTAAAATTACTCCAATTTCGCCGCGATAATCAGCATCAATTGTTCCAGGTGAATTTAAAACAGTTATTCCTTTCTTTAATGCCAATCCGCTCCTAGGTCGAACTTGACATTCGAATCCATGCGGAATTTCGAGGAAAATACCTGTCGGAATAAGTCTTCTTTCGAGTGGATTTAAGCGCACTGACTCACCAAGGTTGGCACGAATATCCATTCCTGCAGAAAACAAAGTTTCGTATTTTGGTAAATCGTTTTTAGAATGATTTATTACTTTCACTTTCATGAGCAAGTATTTTTATGAGGCAACTTTGAGCACCGCAAATTTTGATTTTGCAAATTGAGACTCAGCAAATTCTTTCGTTAATCGGTACGATTTTTTGTCTGATGAAGGTAGATCAAACATAGAATCAGTTAAAATTACCTCACAAATTGAACGTAGTCCTCGCGCACCAAGGTTGAATTCAACTGCTTTTCTAACAATAAAATTTAGGGCTTCGCTATCAAAGGAAAGTTTTACGTTATCTAATTCAAAAAGTTTAATATATTGCTTGGTCAATGCATTTTTTGGTTCCGTAAGAATTCTTCGTAAACTTACCTCATTTAAAGGTTCAAGATAGCTTAAAATGGGAAAGCGACCAATTAATTCGGGAATAAGTCCAAAACTTTTTATATCCGTCGGATTTATATATTTCAACAAAGAGTCTTGCTCAATTTTTTGATTTACATCAGAAGCAAAACCAATGGTTTGCTTATTAACTCTATTCGCGATGATTTTTTCAATCCCATCAAATGCCCCTCCACAAATGAATAAAATGTTTCGCGTATCGATTTGCACCATTTTTTGTTCTGGGTGCTTTCTTCCACCCTGAGGTGGAACGCTTGCAACAGTTCCTTCTAATAATTTGAGTAAGGCTTGTTGTACTCCCTCTCCTGAAACATCACGAGTAATTGATGGGTTATCTCCTTTCCGTGCGATTTTATCTACTTCATCAATGAAAATAATACCTCGCTGAGCACTTTCAACATCGTAGTCGGAGGCTTGTAATAAACGAGATAAAATACTTTCGACATCCTCACCGACATAACCCGCCTCCGTTAAAACCGTTGCATCAGCCATACAAAACGGAACATTTAACATTTTAGCAATGGTTTTTGCCAATAAAGTTTTTCCAGTACCTGTTCGTCCAACCAGCATAATGTTTGATTTCTCAATTTCTATATCATCTGTTTTAATAGGATTATTTATTCTTTTGTAGTGGTTATAAACCGCAACGGATAATACTTTTTTTGCCTCATCCTGTCCAATAACGTATTCATCCAAGAAATTTTTAATTTCCTGAGGTTTTTTATTGGTATATATTTTTTCGGATGTAACTGCTTCTGTCTTCACTACTCCTCCTGCTTTGAATTTTAGTTCATCACTAACGATTTTCTCTGCTTGGACTACACAAGAGTCACAAATATGTCCTGAAATACCTGCAATCAACATATTTACTTCAGAACGATGAGATCCACAAAATGAGCAGCTAGTATCTTTTTTCGCCATTTAATTAAATCTTATGAAATTATTTTGGATTTCTCAATAAAACCTCATCGACCATTCCATATTCTTTTGCCTCTTCAGATGTCATCCAATAGTCACGATCTGAATCAGCCCAAACTTTTTCGTAATCTTGTTTGCTGTGTATAGCAATTATTTCGTAAAGCTCTTTTTTTAACTTTTGAATTTCACGGGCCGTAATTTCAATGTCTGAGGCTTGACCTTGGGCGCCTCCTAATGGTTGATGTATCATAACACGAGAATGTTTTAGAGCTGATCTTTTTCCATCTGCACCTGCGCACAACAAAACTGCCCCCATTGACGCCGCCATACCTGTGCAAATGGTAGCTACATCGGGTCTGATATATTGCATTGTATCATAGATTCCCAATCCTGCATAAACAGAACCGCCCGGAGAATTTAAATAAATTTGAATATCTTTTTTTGCATCTACTGATTCAAGGAAAAGCAATTGTGCGTTTATAATATTTGCAACCTGATCGTTGATTCCGGTTCCAAGAAAGATAATTCGATCCATCATTAATCTGGAAAAAACATCCATTTGCGTCATGTTTAAAGGGCGCTCCTCAATAATGTATGGTGTTAACGAAGACTCTATATAATGTTGCATTGATATGCTATTTATTCCCAAATGTTTGGTTGCATAATTTTTAAATTCATTGTAATCTGACATGCCTTTTTTGTTTCAATTAATGCCTTAAAGTTAATCAAAGAAATTGATGAACTTTCAATCTGATTAAAATTCACGTTTTTTTTCACACTATTTATCTTTTAATTAGCTTTGGATCGCAATGGAGATTTCTCGTGTAAAGAATATGAAAATACTATACTCCTGTCTAAATTGGGGCATGGGTCACGTGGCTCGATCAATTAGTTTAATCAACACACTTGAACATCAAAATAATAGATTAATTATTGTAGGAGATTCAACACAATTAAAAATCATTCGAACATATTTTCCAGAAATTAAAACAATTGAATTTGAGGGATATCCATTTGATTTTAGCGAAACAAAGTCATTTCATAAAGCTCTGTGGAAGCAAAAAAAAAAGTTAAATAGATTCATGAATATTGAAAAAAAGTGGGTCTCTGAAAAAGTAATCAAATATGATATTGACCTTGTATTATCGGATCATAGATACGGCTTTCGATGTAAAAAGTGCAACTCAATTTTTATTACGCATCAAGTAAAACTTCCCCTTAAAGGATTGTATAAGATTTTTCAGTTTATACATTCCTATTGGTTACGGCAATTCGACATGTTATGGATTGTGGATAATGCGGATAAAAAATTAGCAGGAAAACTATCTTCAGTTGATTTCATTAAAAATAATTACGAATTTATTGGATTGTTATCAAGGTTTCAGCTCAAAAATAAGCCAATTATGAATGAAAAGAACGGAGTTTCCGTATTGGTTTTGAGTGGTCCAAACGTTCATCTAAATTATTTGTTTAATTACTACAATAATCATTCTAATAAGCAATTTGTGCAAGTTATCGTTGGAGAAACCTCTGCTCTCGATAAGATACCAAAAGTAAAAGATTTCGTTTTTATGGAATCTAAAAATTGGCTTGATGTTGATGAGGTTTTGCTATCTGCAAATGAGATCTTTTCATTCATGGGTTATTCAACGTTGATGGATGCGATGTATTTAACTGCTGATTTTCATCTCATTCCTTGTCCAAATCAATGGGAACAGGAATATTTAGGCTCGATTCACCCGGAAATATTTCGGAATAGATAGATTTTTTTGATATATTAGAACTAGATTAATTTCGCAAGTAATGTTTTTTTGTAGATTGTTTAATTTCGTACTGATTATTTTATTTTGTCTGTCTTGCGGTTCAGATAGCATTGAAAGTAAGAAAAAGGCTTTTACTTGGGTTTATGGAGAAGTGGATAATCATAGCTATGCCAATGTTAATCAGGTTAGAACGAAGCATTTACATTTAGATTTGGATGTAAATTTTGACAATAAAACGATTTACGGTGTGGCAAGGCACGATTTGGGGAAACACAATTCGGATACCGTTATTTTTGATACGAAATATCTACAAATTCAAAAAATAACTTCTGGGGAAAAAGGAAAAGAAAAAGAATTAGAATTTGTTATTGGTTCATGGGATAAGGATTCAATTCTCGGGCAACCACTTATCGTTACTTTGAAAAAATCAGAAAGGTATATTAACATATATTATCAGACAACGGCAAAAACAGCCGCATTGGACTGGTTAGAGCCATTACAAACACGAGGAAACATTCACCCAATATTATACACCCTTGGATCACCTACTTCAACAAGAACATGGATTCCCTTGCAGGATTCACCAACAAATAGATTTACATATTCTGCCACTGTGAAAGTACCAAAAGAATTGATGGCTGTGATGAGTGCAGAGAATCAAGTAAAAAGAAATAGCGAGGGGATCTATAAATTCTCTATGAAAAAACCCATTCCAAGTTATCTAGTTGCACTATCGGTCGGTAATTATAGTTACAAGAGAATTTCAGATAAATGCGGAATTTATTCTGAATCAGAATTTTTAAGTCAAGCATCTGACGAGTTTGATGATTTGCCAAAAATGATGCAGATTACAGAAAAAATGTTTGGTCCATATCAGTGGGGAAAATATGACTTATTAATTATGCCAAATTCTTTTCCCTATGGTGGTACAGAGAATCCTTGTCTAAACTTTATTCATCCTACGGTTTTGGCGGGAGATAAAAGTTGGTCCTTAAGTTTAGCGAACCAATTAGCTCGCTCTTGGGCAGGAAATTTAGTTACACCTCGGTCATGGAATGACCTTTGGCTTAATGAGGGCCTTACGGTTTATTTCGAGCTCCGTATTATGGAGGAACTCGAAGATGATGAATATTCAAATATGTTAACGCTTGTAAAATTTAATGAATTAAAAGAGGAAATCAAGAATTTAAAAAAAGTAAATCGTCTTGGAGATACACATTTAAAATTAGATTTGAAAAACCGAAATCCGGATACTGGAGTAACAGAAGTTTCACAAATCAAGGGAGCTCTCTTTTTCAAGACACTTGAAACAAAGGTCGGTCGTAAAAAAATTGATGAGTTTTTGGTAAATTATTTAAATTCATTTGCTTTTCAAGCGATAAGTACTGAGAAATTTATTGAGTATTTTAAAAATGAATTAATTGATCCCATCAAGCTATCTTTCAACATTGATGAATGGATTTATCAACCTGGTATTCCTAAAAATTGTATTAATGTAAATTCCAAAAGGTTGAATGAAATGCAAAAATTTGCTCGAGAATTCGCCTCTGGAATCGATATATTTGAGCCTAAAACAATCTTCGAACCGATTCCAAAATCAAGGAAAATAAAACGTATTACCAAACAGATCAAACGGTCCGATTATTCAACGTATGAATGGATCGAGTTTATTCGAAAATTACCAAAAAATATAAGTCCTGAAAAGCTGGCCATGGTAGATGCATACATGAATTTTTCAAATTGGGGTAATTCTGAAGTTATGACCGAATGGTATGTTTTATCAATTCAAAGTGGTTACAAACCGGCACTATCACCGATGGAAGAGTTTATTTCACGGGTAGGAAGGAGTAAATATTTGCTCCCAATTTATGCTGCTCTAAATGAAACGGAAGAAAATAGACAACTCGCATTATCCATTTTTGAAATTGCCAAAATGAATTATCATTCCATTTCAATATCAGCAATAGAAAATCTACTTGGCTTATAAACCTAGAAGGTTTAATAAATTTTCTAAAATTCATTTCAGATACAACTAAAGTCACTATCTTCGTGATGATATCAAAATATAATAAAATATATGAATTTTATAGTATCAAGCAACACTCTTTTACGACACCTACAGAGTATTTCAGGTGTGCTCAACGCTACTAGTAGTCTTCCTATCTTGGATAATTTTCTATTTGAAATTACTGAAAATAAGTTGACCGTAATGGCCTCAGATTTGGAAACAACTATGATTACTCATTTAGAAGTTCAAGTGGAAGCGCCCGGAAAAATTGCAATTCCGGCAAAACTTATTTTGGATGTACTTAAAAATTTACCAGACCAACCTTGTTCTTTTAGAGTAGGGACAGATTTAGGAATTGAAATCGGTTATGACAACGGGAAATCTAAAATGGTAGGCTTTAATGCAGAAGAATATCCAAAACTACCTGTTTTAGAAAATAAAAGTTCCGTTAAAATCACAGGAGAAATTCTTTCAAGAGCAATCAATAAAACACTTTTTGCAACAGGGAACGATGAACTTAGACCAGTAATGAGCGGTGTTTTCTGTCAGTTTTCTGAGCAAGAAATTACTTTTGTTGCTACTGATGCTCACAAATTAGTTCGTTATACACGAAAAGATTTTGCTGCTGATGGAAATGCTTCGTTCATTCTTCCTAAAAAGCCATTGAATCTTTTGAAATCTAATGTCAGAGGCGATGAAGAATTAACTATTGAGTACAATAATTCAAATGCAATTTTTACTTTCAATGATTTAACATTGATTTGTCGTCTGATTGATGGTAAGTATCCCAATTACGAGGCAGTAATTCCTAAAGAAAACCCGAATGTTTTAACAATAGAAAGAGCTCAATTCCTTTCATCTATTAAACGAGTTTCTATCTTTTCCAATAAGACCACGCATCAGATTAAATTGAAACTTGCAGGTTCTGAACTTCTTCTTTCTGCAGAAGATCTTGATTTTTCAAATGAAGCGAGCGAGCGCTTGGTTTGTCATTACGATGGCGACGATATGGAAATTGGATTTAATTCAAGATTTTTGATGGATATGTTATCAAATTTGGATACTAATGAGGTACAACTAGCGATGAGTATTCCGAGTAAAGCTGGTTTATTAATGCCAAGTGCGCCTGAAAATTCTTCTGAAGACATCTTGATGTTAGTAATGCCGGTAATGATAAATCGTTAAGCAAAGATTTATAATGAATAGTGATACGAAGCAAAATATTCGTAATCTTTCATTGCCTGATCTTCAAAATTATTTAGAAAGTATTTCAGAAAAAAAATTTCGCGCAAAGCAAATTTTTGAGTGGCTTTGGAAAAAGAATGTATCCAATTTTGAGGAAATGTCTAATCTGAGTTTTTCTCTGCGTAAATCATTGAAGAACGACTTTTTCATCGATCATATTCTTCTATCTGATCAACAAGTGAGCAAAGATGGTACAGTTAAATGTGCTTTTTCGATTGGTGAATCACAAATCGTTGAAGGGGTCATGATTCCAACAACAACACGTTCAACTGCATGTATATCTTCACAAGTAGGATGTAGCTTGGCGTGTACATTTTGTGCAACTGGTAGATTGAAATTGCTTCGAAATCTTACACCTGGAGAAATTGTGGACCAAGTAGTTTATTTGAACCAGTTATCGATTGAAAATCAACAAAGACCACTAACGAACATTGTATATATGGGTATGGGTGAGCCCTTGTTGAATTATAAAAATGTACTGAGGTCTACAGAAATTTTATGCTCGCCTGATGGATTAGGAATTTCACCCCGGAGAATTACTGTTTCAACTGCAGGAATAGTTAAAATGATTCGAAAATTGGGTGATGATCAGGTTCGTTTTAATTTAGCTCTTTCTCTTCATGCCGCAAACGACACAAAGCGAAATAAAATTATGGAGATTAATGAAAGTAATAATCTTGCTGAATTGTCACATGCTTTGCGGTATTTTCATGAGAAAACGGGAAGTCGAATTACGTTTGAATATATCATTTTCAAAGATTTTAATGATCAGCCTGAAGATGCTTATGAATTAGCGAATTTCGCAAAATGTGTTCCTTGTAAGATTAATATCATCGAGTATAATCCAATCGATGACGGTGAATTCCAACAAGCTACTGCTGAAAAAGTGAAAGCATTTGCAAGTATTTTAGAAGCAAAAAATATGATTGTCAATGTGAGAAGAAGTAGGGGGAAAGACATTGATGCTGCCTGTGGACAATTGGCAAATAAAAATAAACCTGCTTTGCAAGAAGGTAGAATTTTAAAGAATTAGTATACCAAGCAAATCTCTTTGTACATTTGTAATACGCATGGAGGATTCGTTCGATTATAGAGAAGAAGCTGAAAATTCAGGAGAACAAGAATACGATAAAGTCTTGCGACCAAAGTATTTAACTGATTTTTCAGGGCAAGATCCAGTTGTTCAAAATCTTGAAATATTCATAAAAGCAGCAAAACTACGGAATGAGCCTCTTGATCATGTACTCGTTCATGGCCCCCCAGGATTAGGGAAAACGACTCTGGCAAATATAATTGCAAATGAACTTGGTGTAGGATTTAAAGTCACAAGCGGACCAGTTCTTGATAAAGCGGGGGACTTAGCAGGATTGCTTACCAATCTTGCAGAAGGAGATGTATTATTTATCGATGAAATTCACCGCTTGAGTCCAGTAGTGGAGGAATACCTTTATTCTGCCATGGAGGATTACGTGATTGATATATTGATCGATTCTGGTGCAAATGCGCGTAGTATTCAAATAAATTTAAATCCTTTTACCCTTATTGGTGCTACCACGAGATCTGGGCTTCTGACTTCGCCACTACGCGCCAGATTTGGAATAAATTCAAGGCTTGAATATTATGATTCAAAAACCCTTACATTAATAATTGAACGATCGGCTGGGTTACTTAATATTGCAATAGATGAAGATGCAGCGTTTAAAATTGCAAGTCGAAGCAGAGGAACACCGCGGATAGCCAATGCCCTCCTAAGAAGAATAAGGGATTTTGCTCAAATAAAAGGCTCCGGAAAAATAGATGACAAAATAACAGATTTCGCTTTAAATGCACTGAATGTTGATTCTCATGGTTTAGATGAAATGGATATTCGAATTTTAAAAGTAATAATTGATAAGTTCAATGGTGGCCCAGTTGGTTTAACAACAATTGCAACTGCAATTGGTGAGAATGCGGGAACACTCGAAGAAGTCTACGAGCCTTTTTTAATTCAAGAAGGTTTCTTGATGAGAACACCAAGGGGAAGAAAGGCCACGGAAAAAGCTTTCAAACATTTGGGTAAGAACCTCGGTTGGACGCAGGGAGATCTATTTTAAATGAAATCGAATAATTATAAGCAATTAATCAAAAACAAAGCGACTGAACTTGGTTTTTTATATTGTGGTTTTTCAAAAGCAGATTTTTTAGAAGAAGAAGCCCCTAGATTGGAGAAATGGCTCAACTTAAATTACCATGGTAAAATGAGTTATATGGCCAATTATTTTGATAAGCGACTAGATCCAAGGCTATTGGTAGATGATGCAAAAACAGTAATTTCTTTATTGTTAAATTACTATCCGGAAGAAATACAAAATTCAGAAAGTCCAAAAGTTTCTAAATATGCTTATGGTGAGGACTATCATACAGTTATAAAAGATAAACTCAGAGAATTTCATCAGTTTTTAAGAGAAAATATTGGAGAAATAAGTGGGCGTGCATTTGTAGATTCAGCACCAGTAATGGATAAAGTATGGGCGAAAAAAGCGGGTTTAGGTTGGATAGGTAAGAACTCCAATCTGATTCACCCGAATGAAGGGAGCTTTTTCTTCATTGCTGAACTTATTATTGACCTTGAAATTGAACCTGATGGACCGATGAAAGATTTTTGCGGTACATGCACAAAATGTATTGACTCCTGTCCAACAGAGGCTATTGTTCAACCTTATTTAGTTGATGGTTCAAAATGTATTTCTTACCTTACCATTGAGTTGAAAGATGAATTACTTCCGAATGAGTTCAAAGGGAAGATGGATAATTGGATGTTTGGCTGCGATATTTGTCAAGATGTTTGTCCGTGGAATCGTTTTTCAAAAAGCACGAATGAAACAAGGTTTAAACCCAATCCCATATTACTTGAGTTAACTACAAATCAGTGGCAAGAACTTAATGAAGATGTTTTTAATCAATTATTCAAGCTAAGTGCTGTAAAACGAACAAAATTGAATGGTTTAAAGCGCAACATCAAATTTCTCGGGTAAGCGCTATTTCTTCATGGAATTAATTTCAGACTCGCGAACGGTGAAAGATACATCAAGTACATCAGTTAATTCTTTTTCGACGGTTGCCAGTTCCAAAACAAAGGTATATTTTCCAACTTGTGGCATTTTTCGATTTGCAAACTTTATGTAATGTTCAATTGTACTTCCTGTTTTATTTCCCATCCACCGGCCAGAATCATCTGCAATTTTCACCTGAAGAGGTTCCTTTCCTGTTTTTCCTTTTGGTGGAGTAGAATGCAGAAACAACCACATATTGCTGTATGAATATGAAGTATTGGTTCGAATAACAAATAGAAAGTCATACAATTTTGTTGTATCTTTCAAATCAACAGTAAATTGAGGTTTATTTTTTTTTTGCCATGTCTCATTTGCAAATTCATACGATTGATTAACGATTGAGTTATCGCCACAAGAAGTGAGAAAGAGAGACAGAATTATAAAATAAACAATCTTCATTTTCTTACTTTTGCATTATTAAATCGAATTTGGTTTTCCTTGCTGTCTGTTAAAATTATTTCCACCAAACGGCTTCTTTTTTTTCTTTTTCTTTTTAAACGAATTTTCGAAACGATTCAGGCTATCTTGACCAACTACATTTTCGTATCCCGGCTCAACTAATTTTTCAGCTTTTTCAATTGACTCTGTAAATTCCTTCAAGTCCTTAGGCAATTTGCCGTCTTTATTCATTTTTATGATGTCTTTAACCTTATCTGGGGTCAAAGAAATCATTCCCATTTCTCCCTCGTAAGCAAACCACATTTGACGTTTAAAGACATCGGTTTTTATGTGAAATGCATTTCCTTTTTCAGTTTTTAAGCGTATGTCAGATTTCGGGAATTCTTTGATGGCATCCATATACATATCCAACTCGTAGTTCAAGCAGCATTTTAATTTACCACATTGACCGGCGAGTTTTTGCGGATTCAATGAAAGTTGTTGGTAACGAGCGGCTGATGTAGAAACAGTTCTAAAATCGGTAAGCCACGTTGAACAACACAATTCTCTTCCGCATGAACCAATTCCCCCTAAACGAGAGGCTTCTTGACGCGAACCAATTTGACGCATTTCAACGCGAATCTTAAATTTATCAGCCATGTCTTTAATGAGTTGACGAAAATCAACGCGACCTTCAGCTGTGTAATAAAATGTGGCTTTTGAAAGGTCCGCTTGGTATTCAACGTCTGAAATTTTCATTTCAAGTTTCAAGTTAACAGCCAATGAACGCGCTTGATACATGACATCTTTTTCTAAGGTGCGTCCTTGTATCCATTTATCGATTTCAGCTTGATTTGCAATGCGTAAGATTTTCTTGGATTCCAGTGGTTTTAAATCCGGTGCTTTTTTTCGTATTTGAATGCGCGCAAGTTCACCACCAACTGAAACAACTCCCACGTCGTATCCTGGAGAAGCTTCTACAACAACGACGTCACCTACTTGTAAACTAAGATTATTACTATTTCTGAAAAAACCTTTTCGGCTATTTTTAAAACGAACTTCATACATTTCAAATGGCGAAACACCCTCACCAAGCGACATATTTCCGAGCCAGTCAAAAACATCTAATTTATTGCATCCTCCGGAGCTACAGGTTCCATTATTTTTACATCCTCTCGGCGTACCTCCTTCACTTGAACACGATGAACAACCCATATCTTTTAAATTCTCGTAAAGATAACAATTAATTAAGAAAGATAGATTGTGGAAAAATTAGATACGAGAAATTATGGAAAAAATCTATGATAACGTTTGGGCTACTTTACCTAAGTAGGCTATTGATTTTTTACACCGTCATGATATCCTTCTCTTTCAAATCGAGAAGATCATCGATTTTTTTTATAAAACCATTGGTGATTTGTTGAATTTCTTCCTCTGCATCTTTTGTCATGTCTTCTGATAAACCTTCATTTTTTAGGTCTTTAATTATATCCATGGCATCTTTGCGGTGGTTGCGAATTCCAACTTTTGCATGTTCACCCTCTGCTTTGGCTTTTTTAACTAAGTCGCGTCGTCGTTCTTCGGTTAATGGTGGAACGGAAATTAATAATGTTTCACCATTATTTTGAGGATTGAGACCTAAATTAGCATTCATAATTCCCTTAGCAATTTCATTAAGCATACTTTTCTCCCAAGGTTGGACCGTGATTGTTCGGGCGTCCATCGTTGAAATATTCGCTACTTGTTGAATGGCTGTCGGTAATCCGTAGTATTCCACCATTACACCATTTAACATGGCAGGAGTTGCTTTTCCAGCACGAATACGTGAAAGTTCGTTTTCTAAATGCGTTAAGGTTTTTGAATTTGAACTTTTAAACTCGTCAAAAATTAAATCTAAATCTTCAATCATTTTATCGTGAATTAGTTTCTAACAATTGTTCCAACTTGTTCTCCAGAAATTAATTTTTGTAAATTGCCCGGTGTGTCCATGTCAAAGACGATAATAGGTAGATTATTTTCCTTACATAGTGTGAAAGCCGTCATATCCATAATTTTTAATCCTTTCTTGTAAACATCGTCAAACGATATAAAATCAAATTTGGTAGCTGTTTTATCTTTTTCCGGATCAGCTGAGTAAATGCCATCCACACGCGTTCCTTTTAGGATAACATCGGCATTTATTTCAATGGCTCGTAATGATGCTGCTGAATCAGTGGTGAAAAACGGATTTCCGGTGCCTGCGCCAAAAATTACAACACGCCCCTTCTCAAGATGTCGTACAGCTCTTCGACGCACGAAAGGTTCTGAAATTTCTCGCATTTCGATGGCAGACATTAAACGAGTTTTTACACCAACAGATTCCAATGAGGCCTGTAAAGCCATGGAATTAATCATAGTTGCCAACATGCCCATATAATCTCCGTGTGTGCGATCCATCCCTCCTTCTTCAGCCTGAACACCGCGAAAAATATTTCCGCCACCGACAACAATTGCCACCTCTATACCTTGGTCAAAAACTTCTTTGATTTGTTTTGCATATTGTGCTAAACGCTCATTGTCAATACCAAATTGCTTATTACCCATCAGCGATTCGCCGCTAAGTTTTAGAAGGATTCTTTTATAATTCATGTGTGAAATTTCGCGTTAAAGATACAATTTTATCGATTAAATTAAAGATAATCTATTAGCCTCCCGTCAATTTCTTGATTTCATGCAACTTCATCAACGCCTCAACCGGAGTTAGCGAGTTAATGTCAATTTGAATTAATTCATCGTGAATTTGCTCTAAAACAGGATCGTTTAATTGGAAAAAACTAAGTTGCATATTGGCTGTATCTGCTTTTGCAGATTTCTTTTTTGTAGGTTGATTTCCAACTTGTTGGTGCGATGATTCCAATTCTTTTAATACTTCCTCAGCACGAGAAACAACTATTGGTGGCATTCCTGCAATGCGCGCCACGTGGATTCCAAATGAATGTTCACTTCCGCCTTCAACGAGTTTGCGAAGAAATAATATTCGTTTACCAATTTCCTTTATAGAAACCGTGTAGTTTTTAATGCGCGAATAATGCTTGGTCATTTCATTCAACTCGTGGTAGTGTGTAGCAAAAAGTGTTTTACATTTTGCTTTTGGATTTTCGTGCAAAAATTCTGCAATCGCCCAAGCAATGGAAATTCCATCGTACGTACTTGTTCCGCGACCAATTTCATCCAACAAGATCAAACTTCGGGGTGAAATATTATTCAAGATACTCGCTGTTTCGTTCATTTCTACCATGAATGTTGATTCACCGGATGAAATATTATCCGAAGCACCAACTCGTGTAAAGACCTTGTCAATCAAACCAATTTTTGCTGATTCCGCCGGAACAAAAGAACCCATTTGAGCCATTAAAACAATTAAAGCTGTTTGACGCAAAATCGCACTTTTACCACTCATGTTTGGACCGGTTATCATCATAATTTGCAAATCAGAATTCGACAGTCTCAAGTCATTTGGAACATATTCTTCTCCTGTTTTTAATTGCTTTTCAATCACCGGATGGCGACCATTTTTAAATTCTAAATCAAAACTTTCGTTGATTTCTGGTTTGCAATAGTTATTTTCAGTTGCCAACTGCGCAAATGAACTTAAGCAATCAATACGTGCTATCAATAAGGCATTTTCTTGCACTTGCAAAATGAATTGAGCGACCTGTTGAATAACTTCCTGGAATAATGTTGACTCAATTTGATGAATTCGATCTTCTGCACCCAAGATTTTTGTTTCGTATTCCTTTAGTTCTTCCGTAATGTAGCGCTCTGCATTTACCAACGTCTGCTTGCGAATCCAATTTTCCGGAACTTTATCTTTGTGCGTATTTCGAACTTCAATGTAGTATCCAAAAACATTATTAAAAGCAATCCGAAGACTTGAAATTCCAGTTATTTCTGCTTCTCGTTTTTGAAGTTCTTCTAAATACTCCTTACCATTTTCGCGAATGTTTCGAATTTCATCCAATTCGGCGTGAAATCCAGTTCGAATCACAGGACCTTTTCCAACCATAATTGCCGGTTCATCAGTCAGTTGTATTTGAATGATTTCAATCAATTCGTTGCATTCATGCAAGCGTCCAATTAAATAATCAACTGCTTTATTTTTGGAATTTTGAAGCAGTTTTTTTAGCGGAACAACTTGTTGAAGAGTTCTTTTGAGTTGTACCAATTCTTTTGGATTCACTTTCCCAACGGCTACTTTTGAAATTAAGCGTTCCAAATCACCAATATCACTGAGAATTTCGCGAATCGACTGGTTTTTTTCAGAATCGTTCTTTAGGAACTCTACAAAATCTAAACGTTCTTGAATGGGTTTGCTATGTTTTAGGGGTAGTACAATCCAACGCCGCATCATTCTTCCACCCATTGGCGTGAGCGTATTATCGATTACATCAGCCAAGGTCGTTGCGTTCTCATGTGGTGAATGAAGTAATTCTAGATTGCGAACGGTAAAACGATCTAACCAAACGTATTTGTCTTCTTCAATGCGATTTAGAACTGTTATGTGACCGAGATTAGCATGTTGATTTTCATTCAAATAATGCAAAATTGCTCCAGCAGCTATAATGCCCAAATCCAAATTTTCTAATCCAAAACCTTTCAGTGATTTTGTTCCGAAATGCTTGTTCAAACTCTCGAGAGCGAAATCACTTGTAAAGACCCAATCATCGAAACGAAATGTATAATAGTTTCCGACAAATTTTTCTGAGAATTCCTTCGATTTATTTCGTTGATAAACAATTTCAGTCGGTTCAAAGCTTCCAATTAATTTGTCTAAATATTCTTGATTTCCTTGCGCAACTAAAAATTCGCCTGTTGATACATCCAAAAAAGAAATTCCGTGTTCGTTTTTACCCAAATGAATGGCGCACAAGAAGTTATTTTTTCCTTTTTCGAGAACTTGATCGTTAAAAGCAACACCCGGAGTTACCAATTCAGTAACCCCTCTTTTGACAATGGATTTAGTCATTTTTGGATCTTCCAATTGATCACATACGGCTACGCGTTGACCTGCACGCACCAATTTTGGCAGATACACTTCCAACGAATGATGAGGAAAACCTGCTAACTCAATTTCAGCCGCAGCACCATTTTTTCGTTTCGTTAAAACTATTCCTAAAATTTTGGAAGTTTTAATGGCATCCTCGCCAAAGGTTTCATAAAAATCACCTACGCGAAAAAGTAACAAAGCCTCTGGATGACGCGCTTTAATTTGATTATATTGCTTCATCAAGGGTGTTTCCGTGTAATTTTTTTCTTCCGATACCTTCGACAAGTGAAAAGTTTTTATGATTTTTGAGCCGTAAAGATAAAATCAAGTAAATGGAGTTCAAAGTAAAAACTCAATTTCTTATCAACAGATGAATAGAAAACTCAAATTGTGGGAACTTAATCGAATTGATGAAGAAGGGTTCAAAAAACAAAAGAAATTTCCAATAACTGTAGTACTTGACGATATTCGTTCGTTCAATAATGTGGGATCATTTTTCCGCACCTGTGATGCATTCAACATCGAAAAAATTTATTTGTGTGGAATCACTCCAAAACCACCACATAGAGACATTCAAAAAACGGCCATAGGCGCCACTGAAAGCGTAGAATGGGAGTATCGTGAATCGATTGAAGAACTCATTATCCAGCTTAAATTACAAGGAAAGATTATTTGTTCCATTGAGCAATCTGAAGAAACAATTATGTTGAATAATTCTCAGGAAATAAAATCTCAAGATGTAGTGCTTGTTTTTGGAAATGAAGTAAACGGTGTGAACCAAAAAATTATAAACCATTCAGAGTATGTTATTGAAATTCCACAATATGGAACAAAACATAGTTTGAATGTCAGTGTTTGTGCGGGAGTTATTTTGTGGGAATTTATTAGGGGCATCAGTTAGCGCAAAAAAAAACGAGAACCCGAAAGTTCTCGCCTTTTCTTATTAACTAAAAAAATTACGCTTCGCTTTCAGATTTAGCCAAAGAGTAAATAACAAGACCAAAACCAATCTTATTGATTGCATCACCAATGTTGTATACTACATCCATGTATTTGGTAGCATTAGCAGAATCTTGTACTAAAGCCATTCCAAATAAACCTCCAGGAGTACCTAACATGTAACCAAGTGGATAAATAGCCCAACCTACTAAAACAAACCAAGCCAATACTCTCGTTGCCTTTGCAACTGATGGACCTGCAGTTTGCGACAAACTTGCCACTTCTCCAAACCATACAAGGTAAGCAATGTAAAAGTATGCGGCTCCGGAAATAACACCCCAAAGAACGCTGTTACCACGGTCTGTTGCTTCACCGAAGAATCCAGTTACTAACATCACAACAGAGGCAAAGATTAGTTTCCATAACAAGGACTGCTTTGCACCTGCTTTTTTGGTTATTAAATAAAACTCTACGCACATTAAAGGAACTGTAAGCAACCAATCCACATATCTAAAGAATGTTGGAGAGGTACCAGTTTCAATAAAATAGTCACGCATGTAATAATAGTGTACCGCGGCAATAAAAGTGATAAGACCAGAAACTAAAACCGAGGTACGCCATTTTTCTCCCACATTGCGAATTTCAAAAAAGAAAAACACAGAGGCAGCCATCATGGCCATGGTGCCGATAAAAAAAGTAAAGGCAGTTGCTTGAGAAAGGCCCATTCCTTGGGTTGCGTCAAACAACGTCGTGTTGGTAATTGATAAAAACATAACTTAAAAATTTAATTTTTCCTACTCTATTATGGATTTTCAGAATTCTCCTTCAATATTTAAATCATGAAAATAACAACTAAATCAATACAATGTTTAATTCTTTCTTAAAAATATTTAACAAAACAGTTTTAATATTGAAGTAAAAAGAAATTTTGAAGTACTCTTCGGGGTAAATAATAAGGTTGTTTATTTACTATTTTATCGATATCTAACGCCCTCTGGTCTGGACTTTGGGGGATGGTATTTAAAATGTCAATTTAAATTTTTAGAGATTGTAAGTCAGCCTCAAAATTTTTCATGTATGTTTTTGAAAAATCCACATAATTTGTATTGTAATAATCCATTGTGTATTTAACCAGGTGATAATTTCCTTTCAATCGCGTGGGTGCATTTTGGATAATTTGTAATGAATTTATGAAACTTTGTGTATTTAATGTGTATACTTTTTTTAAGGTTGTCAACTTCAAAATTTGTTGGTAAACTTCCTGGTTGTAAAGACGAGCATATTTGACATAAGCTCCGATAAATATGTTGAATTCAAAATATGCAAAATGGGTAGCTAATGCTTGTTTTAAAAATGTGATGGCTAGAGTTGTATCTTCATTTTTTAAGGCATTGTCATATGCAATTAATGCTGCAGTACAACCATTCTGATAAGCAGAATATTCATCCAATAAACCAATAATTCCTTGATTATTAGCCCCAACATTAACTCCTGGAGAAACGTATGTTTTATATCGGAAAAGTTTCTTTTGTGCTTCTGTGCTTACTACTTTTTCAATAGCATCTGATTTAAAAAACTTCATTGAAAGTTGTCTTTCTTGATCAGTTAGAACGAGATAAGTATTTGGATCAATTAAAAAACCATTAAAAGAATTCTTATGATGAGTAGTTTCATGTATAATAGATTCAAATTCATTAATTAAATGTTCCCTGTTTTGTGCGTTGAACGTATTTTCTTGAACTACTCCGTTTATGCTTCTAATCCAACTATTTGGCGAAGAATAACTCGATTGAATTAGTGAAACATACGCTGGAGCGTATTGTCTGCAAAATGACTCAACGTACTCTTTTTCTGAATAAGTAAGTTGAGATTTAGCTTTAACAGGCAAAGGTTCATTTCCAAGTGTAAATGAGAATTGGAAAATATTTATTAATGAGAGGATGGAGATTATTTTTTTCATAGCTCTACCATAATAGAATTTTGAAAAAAAGTTACAAGAGGGTTTGTAGCTGGTTGAAGGATTTCAATAACTATTTCGAATGACAATAGATTTCTGTATTTTTGTACTATCGGGATGTAGCGCAGTCCGGTAGCGTACACGTCTGGGGGGCGTGTGGTCGCAGGTTCAAATCCTGTCATCCCGACTTATTACACATCTAATATATTGAAAATCAATTACTTATAAAAGTATTGAACCAAATTTGAACTAAAAAATAGCCGATAAGTTTATTATTTTACTAAAAGATGGATTCAGCTTTAAAAAAGCGATAACTGATCAGATCTATTTTCAAATGGTAGATTAACTTCGGGTAAATTGGAATTCGAACTCAACAGAATCGTTTTATCGACGCTATGTGCCGAAAGTATTGTTTCTTTAGCAGGCATGCTAAAACTAGTTATCTCTGATTCGCAGGAGAGCCATTCCTCGATAGCAGATTCGGAATTTAGGAATAGGGGCATTCGCTTTTTTGCATTGTGAATTTCAGCCATAAAATCGTTGGCTTCTATTGTAAATAGTGTAAATGTATTCTGAAATTGACCCGTTTGAGCATCTATATTGCTCTCCCAAAGCCCTGCAATTGATAATATTTTTGTTTCTGGAGAATAAATGAAATAGGGTATTTTTTCTTTTCCCAAATGTTGCCATTCAAAAAATCCGGACGATGGAACTACACATCTCTTGGAATTAATTAGATGTTTAAAGGAAGATTTAGAATGTGCTGTTTCTATGCGGCAATTAACTGTTTTTGAAGCTATTTCCGATAGTTCGCCACGATACCAATTGGGAACTAGTCCCCATTTCATAAATTGGATTTCCTCTGATTGATTTATTACCGGCCAAAGAGGTCTTGTGAAACCACTTGCATAATAATGAATTACATCAGCTTGATTTGAGGGAATTTTCTTTTTGTATTTCCCCGCTAAATCAATATTAGTTGAAGTGGTTGAATTGCTGTAGCACATGTCATAAAGACTATTCCTGATTTATTTTTCGAACCATAGTCAGAATAGTTGCTAATGCAACTGTTTCTCCCGTTTCGTCATAAACATCTACTAAGAATTTCACAATTCCTTTCGCTATATCGTCCTCAGAACGTTTTTCTTGATCGATTTTTTCTTTCACCGTACACCGCACTCCTAAAGTCGCACCCGGATAAACCGGTTTTGTAAAACGCGCTTCATCAATCCCATAATTTAACAATACAGGTCCTTTCTTGGGATCTACAAATAATCCGGCTGCTTTAGACAATACAAAATATCCGTGAGCTACCCTTCGTTCAAAAATAGTTCCGTCTAAAGAAGTGGCATCCATGTGCGCATAGAAATTATCACCTGAAACATTTGCAAAATTTACGATGTCAGAATCCGTAACAGTATGTTTGTGTGTGAAAACGGTTTCTCCAATGACTAATTCTTCAAAATGTTTTCTGAATACGTGTGGGTTTGCTTCAGGCATTTCGGCACCAACTTGAAACTGTTTCGTGATAGCTGTAATTGTTGTTGGATGGCCTTGAATAGCAGTTCGTTGAAGATAATGTAAAACTCCTCTTTTACCACCCATTTCTTCACCACCACCAGCACGACCAGGACCTCCGTGTGTAAGCAATGGCATGGGAGAACCATGACCGGTACTTTCTTTCGCACATTCTTTATTTAATACTAAAATTCGTCCATGCATAGACGCTGCGCCCAAAACAAACTCAGTCGCTTCTTTATTATCAGGAGTTACAATCGAAGAAACCAACGAACCTTTGCCCATTTTTGCCAATCGAATGGCGTCATCCATTGTTTTGTAAGGCATGATGGTAGATACAGGTCCGAAAGCTTCAATGTCGTGACAAGCTGTTTTGGTAAAAGGGTCTGAATTTCTAAATAGGATAGGGGAGAAGAATGCTCCTTTTGATTTATCTGCACCCAAAATATCGAATTCATCCATATTTCCAAATACGATTTCTTGTGATTCTTTCAACAACTCAACATTTGCTCGAACGCGCTCCACTTGTAATTTAGTTGCCAAGGATCCCATACGAACACCTTCCACACTTGGATCACCTATTTTCGTAGAGGCCAATCTATTCGAGATTCCATTTTGAACTTCTTCTAACAAATTTTCAGGAACGATGATTCGTCGAACAGCTGTACATTTTTGTCCTGCTTTTATTGTGATTTCCTTAACCGTTTCTTTAATAAATAAATCAAATTCTTCTGTTCCTGGAAGAGCTTTTTCACCAAGAATAGTAGCATTCAATGAATCTGCCTCTAGATTGAAAGCAACACTTTCAGCGGCAATTCTCGGATGAGCTTTCAACAGTTTTCCCGTTGCTGCACTTCCCGTGAAAGTAACTACATCATCTGTTTGAACGTGATCAATTATTCCTCGACCAAGTCCACAAATTAATTGTAAGCATCCTTCGGGAAGAATTTTAGAATCGATGATATCACGAACCATAACTTCGGTCAAATAACACGTAAATTCAGATGGTTTTACAATTGCTGGAACGCCTGCCATTAAATTCACCGCTATTTTCTCGAGCATTCCCCAAATCGGAAAGTTGAATGCGTTTATATGCACTGCCACTCCTTCTTTCGGAACCATGATGTGATGACCGATAAATGAACCATTTTTGGAAAGAGGAGCTGCTACTCCATCCACGTAATATGGCAAATCAGGAAATTGTCTACGAAGAGATGCATTTGCAAATAAATTACCGATTCCACCTTCGATATCTATCCAGGAATCAACACGGGTAGCTCCTGTCCAAGCACTTACTTCGTAATATTTTTCTTTTTTTTGAGTTAAAAATAAGGCAAGAGCTTTGAGCATTCTTCCTCGCTCTTGGAAAGTCATTTTTCGAAGAACTTCAGCTCCTTTTTTTCTACCGTAGGCTAAAACATCCGAGAAATCAATTCCTTCACTTGAGACTTCACCAAGAATTTCTCCTGTAATAGCATGATTTAAAATAGTTTCAGTACCTGATCCATCTACCCATTGACCAAGTACATAATTTTGATAGCGACGCATAACTTTAGATTAATTTGGGAACAACCAGCGGTATAAATCGTTGAAATTTGCATATAGTACGAGGGAAAGAAGAAGTATCATTCCCGCGTATTGCGCATATTCTAATACTTTTTTATTTGGTTCTTTCCCTGTTACCATTTCGTAAATCAAGAAAACAACATGCCCTCCGTCTAAGGCGGGAATCGGCAGTATATTCATAAAAGCAAGTATGATTGAAAGAAAAGCAGTTGTTAACCAAAACTGATTCCAATCCCAAGCGGGAGGAAACATATTTCCGATTGCGGCAAAACCACCCATTTGCCCTGCGCCTTTTTTAGTGAAGACATATTTAAATTGAGCAACATAATCATTAAGAGTACCAATGCCTGTTATAAGACCAACGGAAATACTTTCAACCAAACCGTAATCTCGGTGTTGAATGGCAGCTGAATCAATAAAACCTTCTGGTTTTGGCATAAAACCAATCGTTCCGTCTTCTTTTACTTTTGCTTGAACGTTTACAGTATCTGAATTTCGAATGACAGAAATTTCAGTTACTTTCTTTTTATTCGAGTAAAGGCCGGCTTGAATTTCATCAAAGAATTCAACTTTTGTATTTCCAATCGAAGTGATTCTATCCCCTTTTTTCAATCCTGATTTGGCGGCAGGTGAATTTGTTACAACCGAATCAATCGTTGTTGATTTATGACGAAGTGAAAACAATTGCATGGCTCCTTCTTGAAATAAAGTTTGACCAAAATCTTCAGGAAGATTAACGTTTTCTTTAGATCCATCAGGATGTTGAACCGTCAATGAGCGCGCATCACGAAGAAAAATTTCTCTGTTAATTTCACTAGGACTTGCCATTTCTTGGCCGTCAACTGCTAACACTTTATCACCGGACTTAATATTGAATTTTGACAAATAGGAATGAACAGCCAAGCCATGTTTTAGTTCAGAAGATTTGATTTCTTCTTTTCCCCAGAAAAACACGACTCCGATGTAAATTAGGAAACCAAGAATTAGATTGACGGTAACACCTCCAATCATTACAATCAAGCGTTGCCAAGCCGGTTTTGATCTAAATTCCCATGGTTCAGCCGGCTTTTCCAATTGTTCTTTGTCCATGGATTCATCGATCATTCCGGCGATCTTCACATATCCGCCTAGTGGCAACCATCCAAGTCCCCATTCCGTATTGTCGGGTTCTTCTGCCCATTCTTTTGGAGATTCTTTAGAAAACCACGAAAAAACTTGTTTTCCTTTCATTTTCTTTGTTCTGAAAAGCGAAAACCATGGATTGAAAAACAAATAGAATTTTTCAACGCGTGTTTTGAAAAGTTTAGCAGGTAAAAAATGACCCAATTCGTGAAGGGTTACTAAAATTGCAAGAGAGAGAAAGAGTTGAGCGGCTTTGATCCAAAAATCCATGTGATTTGTATAAAAATTAAGTGAACAAATATAGGTTTTTTACTTCGATTCTGATGAGGTTTCTTCGTTGTAATACTCGTTTTGAATAAAATAGTCAATCATTGCTTCCTTCATCAAATGCTGTTGTTGCTGATGATTGAGTGTTGGTAATTGTTTTTTAAGTGTAAAGTGAGGCCATGAATCTTTGTCGCGCCCTTCAAATTGGTAATACCCATAAGGTTCTAAAATAGTACAAATCGCAACGTGTAATAAATCTGTTTTTTCGCTTTTAGAGAAGTTTTTCGGACCTAATCCAAGTTCATTCACCCCAATCAAAAATAACATGGCTTGCACATCCATTCCACCTCCAAATGTTTTTTCGAGGTGAGATTTTAATTTCTGAAAGCGCAATTCTATATCGTGATCCATGAATACAAAAATACATCAGAAAAAGCCGATTTTCATTATTCAAAAGGAACTTAACAAAAATTGCACAACTAAATGTGATTGTAAGAAGCTTTTGTTAATTAAAAAAGACCTTTTAAGCGGTGAATAAAACGATAAACACTTTCTTTATCGATAAAAATACACCAGTGAAAATTGAATTATTTAAAGTGACTTAAAGAAAGTGTAATATGTCATAAAAAGTGCTTCCGACTTCCTTTTTTCAGACTTGAAATTCGATGCGTCGTAAAAATTCTCCAAGTAGCGTTTTGAATCGAGATTATACAAGCAAGAACCTTTATCAGAAATAAATCCATAACCTCGAATGGTAGCATGAAATGCAAATGAATGTACGTTAGGACTCAATAAGTCCTTACTGAATTTAAAGTTTGAATTTGCTTGTCTAAGTTGATGCAAAAGCGTTGCTGCAATATCCGATTGTGAGCCGATTGTATTGTTTTGCTTTCCTCTAAATTCTTTTTTCAATGGTTCGCCGAAAATCAATAATGGAATCCTGAAAAAGACCGATTGATTTGGACTTGCGATCGTGTGCGAATGATGTCCGTGATCGGCAACGAAAACAAAAATGGTGTTTTTATACCAACTTTCTTTTTTCGCTTTTTCTAAGAATTGACCAATCGCCCAATCTGCATAATAAACGGAATTCATATAAGCACTTTCCTTTCCGGTCCATTTTTGCCATCCAGCACGTTTTGGATAATCGTATGGAGAATGCGTGCTTCCGGTAAATGCGCAGTGTATGAATGGTTCTTTCGTTTTTTTAATTTTCTGAAGAAATAATGTATATAAATCTTCATCAAAATAATTCAGCTTTCCTTTGGTTAATCCGGAAGGGAAGTTTTTTTCATCGGCCAATTCATCAAATTGATGCTGGGTTAAGTAGCCTTGAATATTGCCGTATTTTAAGTCACCACTAAATATGTAATGCGAGGAATACCCGATTTTTTTGAGTGTTTGATTTATCGATGGGAGCTTGCGATTTTTTTCCGGTTCAAGAGAAATAGCCACTTCAGGAATTGCCGGATAACCTGAAAAAATACTGGTATTCCCAATTTCTGAGGTTGTGTTCGTTGCATACATATTCTGAAAAAGATATCCTTCTGAAGCGAGTTTGTCAAAATTTGGGGTTAATCCCTTCGTATCACTCATGCAACCTACAACTGATGCCGACCAACTTTCCAAAAGAACGAATACGACATTTGGTTTGGAATCTTCAAGGATATAATTGCTATGATTTCTATCAAAATCATATAAGGAATCGGCAATTGAATTTGCAACTTTTACTTGAATTTTCGGCAAATGATTTTCAAGGTCGTTACGTTTGAAAAGCATATAACTATTTCCAAAATAATAGGTTGAATTGACTGAGAGGTCGTTTACAATAGATTTTTTAGAGAAGTACGCAGAATCTACATTGATTGGGATTTGTTGAATGCCACCTCGTGCAAAAATCACACAGCAAAGGAGATACACAAGTCCGAGCGGTAAATGAATCCATTTTTTTTGTAAATCCAACGGGCTGAATTTCATGAGTTTAAGCAGAAAAATCCCGATTCCAACTTCGACTAAAAGTAAACCGAAAAACAAAAATTGCGTTCCACCTTCAGCAGTTCTGAATACTTCATCGGGATTACTCAAATGCATAAAAACCCGTGAAGTTAGTTTGTGATTCCATTCGTGATATACGTTTACTTCTCCGCAGTGAATCAGAGAAACAATGATTAGTTCGATTATCATTACCGTCCAGAAAATAAGTTTGAGAGCTTTGTTTCTTACATAGGACCAAACTATCCAAATAAGAATAGGAACAATAGATAGAAAAGAGGCTGTGGCTAAATCCAATCGAAATGATTGCAAGAATACTCCGGCAATTTCTGAAAAATCAGTTCCAGAAAATTTAGATCCATGGATCACAAGAAAAAGCAAGCGTTCAACGTGGAAATGTACTATCCAGTAAAGGAGAAAGCATACAAGAGGTTTAACTGCGTAAAGCGTATATTTCACAGCATAAAATTAATAAATTCTTTATCCTGGAAAATTAAGAAGGTTGATCTTACATTTAGAATGGATTCTTTAAATGGAATTAGTAGGGAAAATTCAATTTAAGTTGGTTGTCTGCAACTAAAAAGTTAAAAATACATTTTGTTTGATTAATTTTACAATCTATGATTTTAGTAACTGGAGGTACTGGTCTATTAGGTGGACACTTACTTGTGGAGCTCACAAAATCTGAGGATAAGATACGTGCAATCTATCGATCTGATAAGCGAATCAAATCTGTTGAGAAACTTTTTCAATATTACTTGGGTGAAAACTATTCTGATAATTGGAATAAAATTGAGTGGTTTCCTGCTGATATTGTAGATATCGAAAGCGTAAAAAATGCATTTGACGCGGTAAAAATAGTTTATCATTGTGCAGGATTTGTTTCATTTTCATCCAGTGATTTCAGGGAATGTATGAAAATTAATCGCGAAGGAACGGCAAATATGGTTAATTTATGCCTTCATTTCAATATTGAAAAATTTGGGTATGTTAGTTCTGTGGCTGCTATTGGGAGTGTTGAAGGAGAATTGATAACCGAAAATTGTAAGTGGGAAAAAACTCCTACTACAGGCGGATATTCGGTCAGTAAATACAGTGCCGAAAAAGAAGTTTGGAGGGGTATTGAAGAGGGACTAAATGCCGTAATCATTAATCCATGTGTTATTTTGGGACCAGGAAATTGGGATGAAACCTCGCTTACCATTTTTAAAAACGTACTAAAAGGAATGAAATTTTATCCAACAGGGTCAAATGCTACGGTAGATGCAAGAGATGTTGCATGTTGCTTGATAAAATTAGTAAAGAGTAAAATTTCAAATGAACGATTTTTATGTATTGGTAGCAATCAAACTTTTCAGCAATTAATAACTGAAATTGCTCAGCAAGCTAAAGTGAATGTTCCCAGAAAGCCGATAGCAAAGAAATGGCTAATTCTAATTGCTCGAGTTATAGAACCAATCAACAGACTGATGGGTAGAAAATCTCCGCTTTCTGTTAATACGGTCAATTCAGCTTACAGGAAGTTAGCTTATGATAATACAAAAATAACTGATGCAACCTCTCATTCTTTTTACACTTTGACAGAAACAATTGAAAATTCTTTGAACGCAGGAAAATTATGAACTAGTTGTTAAAATCATTGTTTTTAAAAATCATGAAAGTTTCCTCCCATCCAACATTGATTATTACTATTCTTATTATTCTGTACGTGGTTGGGTTAGTTGGGATTTTATTTCCACAAACAAGAGGCGTTGTTTTACCACTTTCATCAGTTAATTTATTTCTTGGTTTTTTACTTTTATCATATTCCGAAAAGAAAAGTTTAAAATCACTCTTAATTTTCATGGCGATTGCCTTTATAATAGGCTTTTGTTCTGAATTGATTGGAGTACAAACTGGAATTTTATTTGGAAACTATTCTTACGGGACAAACCTTGGAATTAAATTTATTGGTGTACCATTGATTATTGGCCTTAATTGGGCTGTTTTGACTGTTACTTCAGCGAGTATTACTGAAGGCTTTTCAGAAAATATTGTTTTCAGGGTGGTCATTAATTCACTTATTATGGTTCTATTTGATTTCGTTATGGAACCGGTTGCAGTGAAATTTGATTTTTGGTCCTGGCATAGCAATGAAATTCCAGTTTACAATTATGTATGTTGGTTTCTCATATCAGTAATTCTACAATTTATATATTTGACCTACTTCACTATAAAGTCGAACATTGTTTATAAAACCTTGTTTATAGTGCAATTTTTATTTTTTCTTTTTTTAAATTTATTCTAATGTATTGGTGGGGTCCTTTAATATTGATAGTAACTTTTGTTGGAATGGAATTTATGGCCTGGGCTACACATAAATTTGTGATGCATGGCTTCATGTGGCATTTTCATTCTGATCATCATGTAGAAGAACCTGGTTTTTTTGAACGAAATGATGTTTTTTTCTTGATTTATGCTATTCCTTCGTGGCTCTGTATTATGCTAGGAATGATGTACGAAACGTACATCGCTGTATGGATTGGTTTTGGAATTGCTGCTTATGGAATCGCATACTTTCTAGTTCATGACGTTTACATCCACCGGAGGTTTAAGTGGTTGAGAAATATAGAAAACCCGTATTTTACTGCGATTCGTAAGGCCCACAAGGTGCATCATAAACATCAAGGAAAGGAACATGGCGAGTGTTTCGGAATGTTGTTTGTGCCACCAAAATATTACAGAGAGGCTAGAAAAGCATTTCAAAGTAAATCCACAAAAATATGAGTCTCTATTTTTGGATAATTGTTATTTCTTTTATCGGCCCTTTTCTCTTAAGTTTTGATAAAAGGGTTGCATTTTATAAGAAATGGAGATATATTTTTCCAGCGATTCTCCCGATTGCCCTAGCTTTTATTGTTTGGGATGATTATTTCACTGAAAATAAAATTTGGGGTTTTACACCTGAATATTTACAAGGAATTTATTTCAGGAACTTACCGCTCGAAGAAGTTTTATTCTTCTTTGTAATTCCTTACAATTGCCTTTTTATTTACGACGTATTACAAGCCTATTTCCCAACTGTGAAATTGGTTGCTATTACCAAAATTTTTGCTGTTTATTTTGCGCTATCTGGACTCGTTCTCACTACATGGTTTCTCGATAATTGGTATACGTCAGTTGCATGTTCAGTTTCTGCAATTCTTACAATTGGCTTGTACTTTATTTACAAGGTTAAATGGTTTGAATGGTTTGCTTTTGCTTATTTAGTTGCGCTTATTCCTTTTCTCATTGTAAATGGCATTTTAACTGGAATGGCAACAGAAAATCCTGTTGTTTGGTATAGTGAAAATCACATTATGGGCTTGCGAATTATAACTATTCCATTTGAAGATTTGTACTATAATTACGCTTTATTTCTTCCAATTATAGCGTTGTATGAGTTTTTCAAAAGGAAATTTGGAAAGGGTTAACGCACGTAAATCATTTTTTTAGTTTCAAAAAACTCTTCCTGAAACCAATCTGAAATATCATAGGTTCGGATGTACTTTTTGACTTTGGTTAGTTCATTAGATAAATCTCCGCCTTTCAGACAAATCCATCCATTTGGTAAATCGTTAAAATTTTCTCCACTCAACTTGTCTTTCGTCCAAAAAAGTAAGTCAGAAAGTGGTGCAACGGCTCTTGAAACGATAAAGTCAAAACGTCCAGGAATTTTTTCAACTCGTTCATGAATTCCGTTTACGTTCTTTATTTTAATGGTATTAGAAACCTCATTTACTACTTTGATTTTTTTACCGATGGAATCAACTAGTGTAAATTCAGTTTCCGGAAACAAAATGGCTAATGGAATTCCAGGGAATCCGCCTCCAGTTCCAATATCTAAAATTTTTGTTCCAGGTTTGAAATCTATTATTTTTGAGATTGCCAATGAATGAAGGACATGATGGAAGTAGAAATTTTCTTCGTCTTTTCGTGAGATAACATTAATCTGAGCATTCCAATCTTTATAAATACCATACAGCGAGTTAAACTGATTAATTTGTTGGGGAGAAAGAGTTGGAAAATAGTGTTTAACACTGTCAAATTTGATCATTAAATGGAATCTTTGGTTTTTTCCATCATATTTGCAAGGAAGTCGCGTGCTCTGAACAATTGAGCCTTAACCGTACCGAGAGGAAGTTGAAGTTCATCTGCTATTTCTTCATAGCTCAACTCGTCAAAGTATCTTTTCTCGACCAAAACGCGGTATCTCGGCTTAAGTTTACTAACAAGCATTCGCATGTGAATGACTTTTTGACCATAAATAACTGATTCTTCTGGGTTCATGGCTACCGCTTTAGCATCTACTTGAACTCGTTCACCGTCGTCATTTATATAGCCAGAATCCATTGATGTGATTTGAATTCTTTTCTTCCGTATAAAATCAATTGAATTGTTTGAGGCGATTTTGTAGAGCCATGTAGAAAACGCAAAACTTGGTGAATATTGATCCAAACGACTGAATGCTTTTCCAAATGCTTCAATTGTTAAGTCGTCGGCATCATCTGTATTACGAACCATTTTGAGCATCATAAAATAAATTGAATCACGATATCGATCTAATAATTCTGCATACGCAGCCTGCTTTCCCTGTCGGGCTTGTTCAACTAACTCTAAATCTTGCTTTGCACGGTCAGATAAATGCTGGTTTTCTACCATTTAGTATTTCTCTTTTGTTCGGTCAAATAGAACAGTAGTGGGGCTATAATCGCATAAAATAAATCCCAAATGGGTAAAGAATAGACAAAGTTTTTTTCCTTTAATTTTAAAAAACATTTGCCTTGTATCCACCATTTCATAAGTATAATTACCCCAAAAATAACACCACTAATTATCCGAAATTCGGAATAAAATTGTAAAATAACAAAGGAAATCCAAAGTAAAAGTATGGTTATGGGATATATTCCTAACAATATCTTTTTGATAACCTTATATTTATTAGAGGTCGAATAGTGACGTGATTTTTGCCGAACCCAACGACTCCAATTCGGAACAGCCGGCGATAGGCAAAAAGTGTCTGGATCAATATTTATTGTATAATTGGATTTTTGAGCGGCCTCTTGAATAAATAAATCGTCGTCACCAGAAGGTAAGGAATAATGCGATTTGAAACCACTTACTGAATTAAAAACTGATTTTGTATAACCTAAATTTCTTCCTACGCCCATGTAGGGGAGTTTCGCCAATGCCATAGAGATATAATTAACACCAATCCATGCTGCGTCAAATCGAATAATCTTGTTAAGAATCCCCTTATTTTTCGTAAAAGGGCCGTAGCCAATTACGATTTGTTTTTTAGAATTGAATGAGCTCGCCATTTTTTTTAACCACACAGCACTTGCAGGTTTACAATCGGCATCTGTTAAAATAAAGTGCTCATATTTTGCTCCTTTGATTGCCATAGTGATTGGAAACTTTTTACCCGCACGAAGGTGTTTATTTTTGGGAATATCAATTACTTTAAGATTTGAATATTCTTTCTGAAAAGCGATGAGGAGCCAATTACTGTCGTCAACAGATTGATGATTTACCACAATAACTTCAAATTCAGGATAATCTTGATTTAAGATTGAAGGAAGATTTTCATACAAATTGTCTGATTCGTTTCGTGCAGCAATTATAATGCTCACGGGGAATAATGTCGTTTCGTTTAATTCTTTTTTTTTGTAAAAAGACATTCGGGCAAAGATGAAAAAAAGATAAAGAAATTGGATAAATGTCGCTAAACACATTCCTGTAAAGCAATACGTGGTAAAATTGAATTGGAATGTGGGTATAATTTCAAGCATAAGTTATAGAAGGCACAAATTTCGGGTTCATAGTTAAATAGATGTATCTTTGTCAAGGTTATTTTTCAACATTTTATGCACTTTGAGGTAATTCATTCAGATTCATCAAGTAGCGCAAGAGCAGGGATTGTGCATACCGATCACGGAGCTATTGAGACACCCATTTTCATGCCTGTCGGCACACAAGGCACAGTTAAAGGTGTTCATCAACAAGAATTACGTGAGGATGTTCAAGCACAAATCATTTTAGGAAATACGTATCATTTGTATCTTCGCCCTGGTCTGGATATTTTGGAGGCAGCAGGAGGATTGCATTCATTTATGGGGTGGGAAAGACCGATTCTCACAGACAGTGGTGGATATCAAGTATATTCTTTATCAGGTGCGAGGAAAATTACCGAGGAAGGTGTCCGTTTTCAATCCCATTTAGATGGTAGTTATCATTTCTTGAGCCCTGAAAAGGCCATGGAAATTCAACGAGGTATTGGAGCTGATATTGTAATGGCATTTGATGAATGCACTCCTTTCCCCTGCGATTATACATACGCGAGTAAATCAATGCAAATGACACACAGATGGTTAAAACGTTGCGTTGACTACATAAATTCAACTGAATCAAAATATAGCCATAGACAAGTTATGTTCCCCATTGTTCAGGGTAGTATTTATAAGGATTTGCGAATACAATCTGCGAATGAAATTGCTTTATTTGAAGCAGAGGGAAATGCAATTGGCGGTTTATCGGTTGGAGAGCCTGAGGAATGCTTGTATGAAATGACTGATCTAGTATGCTCAATCTTACCTAAGGAAAAACCACGATATTTGATGGGAGTGGGAACTCCTTCGAATATTCTAGAATGCATAAGTTTGGGAATTGATATGTTTGACTGTGTTATGCCAAGTCGAAATGCACGACACGGGTTACTATATACGTGGGATGGTACAATAAATATTAAAAATGAAAAATGGGAGAAAGATTTTTCTCCCATTGATGATAAAAGTTCACTTTGGTCTGATCAAGTCTACACAAAAGCGTATCTTCGACATTTGATAAAAACACAGGAATATTTGGGTGTACAAGTTGCAACTTTACATAACTTAACATTCTATTTACAGTTAGTAAGGGAAGCGAGAGAAAAAATTATTTCAGGTGATTTCGTCTCATGGAAAAATAAAATGATTCCAATTTTAAAACAGCGTTTATAGGACTATGCTGAAAATTATAGATAAATATATAATTGGTAAATTCCTTGGAACATTCTTTTTTATGCTTGGCATAATAATGTTTTTTGCTGTTGTTTTTGATGTATCCGAGAAATTAAGCGAATTTATTGACAATGAGGCACCGTTTAGTGAGATTGTATTCAAATACTATGTGAACTTCGTTTTGTTCTATGGAAATATGTTCTCTTCAATGATTATATTTATTTCCGTTATTTGGTTTACTGCAAAGATGGCTCAGGAAACTGAGATTATTCCTATTTGGTTTAGTGGTCGGCCTATTACGCGGTTCATTCGTCCTTACATCGTTGGAGCAACTATTTTAATGATTTTATCTTTGATTCTAAATCATTTTATAATTCCAAGAGCCAATAAAGTCCGTCTTGATTTTGAAGAAAAATATTATCGGGACAGAATGCATGTTGAAGAATATCACGCTGAATTTCCGAACAATGAGGTTGTTTATTTTTCTAGTTATGGGGGTGAGGATAATCTAATAAATGATTTTGTAGTTGAAAAATGGGGGAAAGATAAAAAGATTACAAATTTTTTGAAAGCAAGAACGGCCTCAAATGTGAAAGGAACTAATCGTTGGATTTTAACTGATTATTATGAAAGAAGGGTCGGATATCCCAATGATGAGTTGATTGAAAAACAAAAAAAAGATACGATTTTTCAATTTACGATTGAGGATATGGCACAGCGAGATAATATTGCTGAGGCTATGACATTCTCTCAATTGACGAGACATATTGATCGTGAAAGTAAAAAGGGGTCATCTAAAATTCCTTTTTTTGAAATTGAATTGCATCAAAGAACGTCATATCCATTTGCTGCCTATATTCTTACTATAATTGGAGTTGCGGTATCTTCTCAAAAAAAACGCGGTGGTATCGGGATTAACATTGCAATTGGATTAGGTATTGTTTTTATTTACATTTTTGTTATGAAAGTTGCAACTGTTGCATCGATAAAAGTTGGTTTTCCTGCAGTAATAGCTGTTTGGATTCCTAATTTTATCTTTACATTTGTTGCATTAGCGGTATATCGCTTTTCTCAGAAATAGAGAAATTATTTGAACAACGAAAGACAGTTAGCTATCTTTTCTGTTGTCTTTAAATTTTGAACAACTGCAATTTGTAACTGTTTATGGAATATGAAAAAATATTTATTTCTCTCATTTCTAATCAGCTTTTTTAGCTATTCTCAGTCAGGTCTGATTAAGGGGTTGGTCCTTAATTATTCCAATAACCAACCAATAGAATTGGCAAAAATTCAAATTGTCGATAGGCAAATCGGAGCGCTAACGAATGCAAATGGAGAATTTCAAATTGGGAATATTCCTCCAGGTGTGTATTCCTTCAAAGCGACTGCAGCAGGATTTAAAGAGCAAATTTTAAATGAAATAACCGTTACAAATTCGAGAACAGTAACAATCGAATTTACTCTAGAGGATGTTATTTTAGAGAAAGAGGAAATCGTAATTACTGCAAAACAGTTTGTTTCCAAGTCTGAATCGCCGAATTCACTTAAAACTTTAAATGCAACTGAAATCGAGCGTCTACCTGGGGCGGGTCGAGACGTGAGTAAAGTAATTGCTGCCTTGCCGGGTGTTGCGTCAAGAGCGACGTTTAGGAATGATATTATTATCCGTGGAGGATCACCTGGTGAAAATAAATTTTATTTAGACGGGATTGAAGTTCCGAATATTAATCATTTTGCTACCCAAGGTAGTAGTGGGGGACCAGTAGGGTTATTGAATGTTAATTTCATTCGTGAGGTTGATTTTTACTCGGGGGCTTTTCCATCAAACAGAGCTAATGGATTGAGTTCCGTTTTGTCTTTTAAGCAAAAAGATGGTAACCCTGATGCGTTAATTACAAATTTTGCTTTAGGGTCTAGCGATGCGGCATTGACATTTGACGGTCCTTTGGGTAAAAAAGCAGATTTTATTTTTTCAGCTCGTCGTTCTTATCTTCAGTTTCTTTTTGCTGCTCTTAAGTTACCCATCTTACCAACGTATAATGATTTTCAATATAAAATAAATTGGAAACTAAATAAGAAGAACAAGATAACTTTTATCGGTCTGGGCGCCTTAGACCAATTTCAATTAAACGGAAAAGTAAACGAAACAATTACGGATAGTTCAATACGTGAGTATAATAACTACATCTTAAATAATTTACCTATTCAAAATCAATGGAACTACACAGTAGGTTTTAATTGGCAACACTCTTCCAAAAACTCTTTTCAAAATGTCGTAGCCAGCCGAAATATGTTGAATAATAGTTCATTTAGATATAAAAATTTAACTGAAACACCCGAAAATTTGCTTTTAGATTATAGATCATTTGAAGCCGAGAATAAATTCAGATTTGAACATACATATACTAAAAATGGATGGCGACTAAATGCAGGTGTTGGTTATGAATATGCCCGTTATTTTAACTCCACATTTAATAAGATTACAATTCAAGGACAGCCATTCGTGATAGACTACGAATCAAATTTGTACATGAGTAAGTTTGCTGGGTTTGGTCAATTAAGTAAAGCCTTATTTGAGGATAGACTTAATCTTTCTTTAGGACTTCGAACAGATTTCTCGAACTATTCTAAAAGTCTTTCTAATCCATTTGAGCAATTATCGCCAAGTTTTTCTGCAAGTTTCAAATTAACTGAGAAATGGGCATTGAATGGAAATATTGCCCGTTATCACCAACTTCCTGCGTATACTATACTTGGATATAGAAATAATTCTGGTGATTTGGCAAACAAGATAAATGACATCAAATACATTCGTGCAGATCATTTTGTGTTAGGCACAGAATATTTGACAAAAATTAATTCGCGTTTTACAATGGAAGGTTTCTACAAAAATTACAGCCGTTATCCTTTTTCAATTAAAGACTCTCTTTGTCTGGCTAATATCGGTTCTGATTTTGGTGTCGTTGGAAATGAAGAAGTAAAATCAATTTCTTCAGGTCGTTCGTACGGTTTTGAATTTTTATATCAACAAAAACTTTACAAAGGATTTTACGCTGTATTAGCTTACACTTACGTTCGATCTGAATTTAAGGATAAAAATGACATTTATGTTCCTACATCATGGGATAGCAGAAATATTGTCTCACTTACCGGAGGTAAGCGCTTCAAAAAGGGTTGGGAACTTGGATTTAGATGGTTGTTTTCAGGGGGTTCCCCATATACTCCTGCTGATATAGAAAATTCGAGTTTAATCGAAAACTGGGATATAAACGGATTAGCTTTTCCTGATTACAGCAGACTAAATTCGGAAAGAGAGTCAAATTTTCATCAGTTAAATATAAGAGTCGATAAAAAATTCTTTCTGAAAAAATTCTCGTTAAACTTCTACTTGGATATACAAAATTTATATAATTATAAAACGAAAGTTGCTCCAATTTATCTATTGGAATTAGATGCAAATGGAAATCCTATTGTTGACCCCTCAGGTAACAAGTATGTGCTTAAGAAGATTGAAAATCCCTCTGGTATCGTTCAACCAACATTGGGTATTATAGTTGAATTTACCTCCAAACGAAAGACGGATAATTGAATTTGGGTATTTGATTCATAATCTGTATTTTTAACTAAAATTACATGGTTTGAAAATTGGTTTTTCGTTAGTCATTCTATTAATTTATATCACTTCGTTTACACAGGATGTACATTGGTCACAGTACAATGAAAATCAATTGTATCAGAATCCTGCTCATGCAGGAAATTTTGATGGAGATTATCGATTTATAGGAAATTATAAAAATCAGTGGGCTAGTGTTACGGTTCCCTTTAGTACATTTTCCACTTCTGTAGATCTTCGAAAAAAAAATATTGGACTCGGGATATTATTTTTTCATGATCAAGCTGGTGACGGAAAATTTAGAACAGTAGAAGCGCAAATTAATTTTGCTTATCAATTTAAATTAACTAAAGATAGTGTAAATTTAATTCGATTTGGTCTAAATTCTGGTTTGAATCATCGGCAGATCAATTGGGATAAACTTTATTTTGATAATCAATACAATGGATATAATTTTGATCCCTCTCTCCCATCAAATGAAAGTTATCAGTCTGATCGAAAATTAAATTTAAATATCGGTCTTGGTTTTATTTATGAGTGGCGAAAAAATAAGCGCTTTACCATAACAACTGGATTTGGAACGTATAATTTAAACCAACCCAATCAGGGATTTTATAATGAAGTTGTAAAGCGCGATGTGCGATTTACATCCTTTGCTAAGGGAACTTTACGGCTAAATGAAAAATGGGATATTATTCCTAGTTTTCAATATTCTCATCAAGGATCTTATCGGGAATTACTAACCGGTTCGTCCTTTAGATATTATCTTAATACATCACCCATAAAATACCAGGCTGTTTATTTTGGTATTTGGAATCGTTGGATTGATGCCTCGACATTGACATTAGGGTTTGATCACAATGATTTATTTATTGGAGTTAGTTATGATGTTAACTATTCTAAACTTATTCCTGCGAGCCGATACAGAGGGGGATATGAATTTGCTATTCGTTATATAATAAGAGCATTCAAACCGAAAAATATTCTTCATAGAGTATGTCCAGAGTATATTTAACACTTCTTTTTTCCGTTTTTTTCCTATCAACATCATTCAGTCAGAATAATGTCAAAAAATATATCAAGTTTGCTGATGAACAATATAAAAAAGGTGACTATTACTATGCTTTAGAATATTATAAATTAGCCTTGGATGTTGATTCAAATAATATCGATTTTTTATGGAAATATGCTGAAACTTTAAGAGCGTATAAAGATTACAGGGAAGCAGAAAAATATTACTTGAAGGTATATCAGCGTGAAAAGACGAAACAGTATCCGTATAGTTTATTGTATTACGCTCTCATGTTGAAGCAAAATAGGCAATATTCGAAAGCATTAGAAGTATTTCGCCTTGCTCAAAAGAAATATCAAAGCGATGAGAACAGTTACTTGTATAAGAAATCAAAACGTGAAATTGAATCGTGCGATTGGGCAATAAAAAATTATATTGACTCTTCAAATGTAATAATTTCCGCTCTGCCTAATTCTGTTAATTCAACGAATGCAGAATTTCCTCATGCAATTAAGGATGGAATGATAATTTTTTCATCCTTGCGTGCCGATTCTATTAATTCAAAAGAAGAGGTCTACTCACGTCAGTATAGAACAAAGATTTATACCTCAAAAATGAATGAGGGAAAATATGAGCAAAATGAGCTTTTAAATTTGCTTGGTATTGAAAATAAAAGTTTTGGAAATGGAGCTTTTTCCCATGATGGAAAACTATTTTATTTCAGTCTTTGTGATGACCAAAATTTCAACTATCAATGTCAAATTTGGTACTCGAGATTCGAGGATGGAAAATTTTCAGAAGCAAAACCTCTGGGAAATGATATCAATTATATTGGTTCAAACACAACGATGCCTGCCGTTGGTTTTATCAATAATCGGCAAGTATTATTTTTTTCATCTGACAGAAATGGAGAATCTCAGGGTATGGATTTATTTTATTCTTATATTAATCCAGACGGTATTTCTTTTTCAAATACAACGGAAATAAAAACGGTAAATTCTCCAGATGGGGAGATTACCCCATGGTTTGATTTATCAAATAGTAGGCTTTATTTTTCATCATCTTGGCATAACGGATTTGGTGGCTTCGATATTTTTTATTCCGAAGTAAAGGACGGCAGTTTTACCTCACCAAAAAATGTCGGATGGCCTCTGAATGGTCCAGCAAATGATTTATATTTATTCGTAAATAACGATTCTACTTATTTTGCAAGTAATAGAATTGGAAGTAGCTTTATAAAAAACCCTACTTGTTGTTCCGATATATTTTCATTTGCGCTCCCAGTTGTACCTCTTGACTCTTTGGTGGATACTACCATTATAACCAGTTTAATTACCAAAGTACAAAGAAATCCAGTGTGTTTGTACTTTCATAACGACCGGCCAAATCCAGCTTCCTTGGATACACTTACAGACTTAAATTATTTAGATACGTACACTTCCTACAGGGAATTATATCCTCTGTACAAACGAATATTATCTGAGGGGTTAAATTCAGATGAGGCCTTAGTTGCAGAATCAGAAATTACCGAATTTTTTAGTTCGAAGATTGATAAGGGTGTTCAGGATTTAGAGGAGTTTACCCAATTAGTTATTATTGAATTAAATAAAGGAGCAAAGTTAAAATTAAGTCTTCGTGGATATGCTAGTCCTTTGGCGCCAACAGATTATAATGTTAGTTTAACAAAGCGTAGAATTTCTTCTTTTGTGAACTATTTAAAACAATATGAAAAGGGTGTTTTCGTCCCTTATTTAAATAATATTGCAAATAACGGTGGACAATTAATTTTAGAATTTTCTCCATATGGTGAATATAAGGCAGATCAAAGAACAAGTGATAATCCAAAAGACCAACGCAACTCTGTATTTTCATTGGCTGCTTCAGTTGAAAGAAAAATCGAAATTGAAAGTTTGAGTTTTCTTAATAGCGAGGAACTTTTTCCAATTCTTGCACCGAAATCAGTTTTTAATGCCGGAGCAATTCAAAGAGGTCAAGTTGTTGGATCTTTCTTTACGTTGGAAAATATTTCTAAAAATAATATTAGCTTAAACCAGATTTACAAAAGTTCAGAAAATGTAACTTATGAAATTGATAAAAACGACTTAAGGTCAGGAGAAAGGGCGTTAGTAAAAATGTTTGTAAAAACGATAGATTTGAGAGGATTATGCTCAGAAACGATAACTGTCTCTATTGATGGGTTCACAGAAAATCAAAAATTGACCATTGATTTTGAGATAAAATAGGTATTATTTTCCCTTTGCCTTTAATACAATTAAAACCGTATAAAACAGAATTTTTAGATCTAATGCCAGGCTCCTGTTTTTTAAATAAATTAAATCGTATTTCATTCTTAATAGCATTTGATCTACATTTTCAGCATATCCATATTTAACTTGGCCCCACGACGTTATACCGGGCCTTACTTTCGTTAAATGTAGAAACTGAGCATCAATTCTAGTAATTTGATCAATATAAAATTGTCTTTCAGGACGAGGCCCTACCAAGGACATATCGCCTTTTAACACGTTTATGAATTGTGGGAATTCATCCAATCGTGTTTTTCTCATAAAGCGACCAACAGGTGTTATGCGATCATCATTCTCTGATGATAATTGAGGCCCACTTTTTTCAGCATTTTCATACATAGTTCTAAATTTGATTATTCGAAATGGTTTTCCATTTAGACCAATTCGTTCTTGGAGATAGAAAATATTTCCAGGTGAAGAAATTTTCACTAATACTACCGATATCAAATAAAGCGGAATACACAAGAAAAATGCAATTGTTGACAAAATTATATCCATGAATCGTTTGACTGCCTGTTGCCAAAACGGCATTATTTCCGGATTTATTTCAATTAGTAAAGCGCCAAAAATATTGTTGATCTTAAGGTTTCCAGATACAATATCGTACATATCCGGTAATATTTTTATTCGGGTGCTTCCGTTTTCAATTTTTCCAATGAGGTGTTTTAATTTGTCATGTTCAGTACTTTCTAATGCGATGATTACCTCCTCTATTTTTTCATTTTTTATGACCCACTCTATTTCATCGGCATGGCCCAGATAAGCTAATTTTTTTTCTAATTTCTTATCGACACCATTCAGATTAACAAAACCAATAAAATAATTTACTTTTTTGGGTAATTGAGTCAATTCACTGTACAATTCAATTGCCTTCTCACCTCCGCCTACTAAAAGGGTTCTAAATCCTTTTCCCTTTTTTGAAAGTTGATTAACTATAATTGTTGAAATAATTATTCGAGGGAGTATAGTGGCTACAAAGTGTGTAGAAAATAAAATTCCTGCAGAAATATAGTAAGAACTATAATATTTTATTTCATCATCAAGAATCAATATAAAGAAAATTAATGCGTTACCAATTATGGAAGAACTTATTGTTAATGCAATACTTTTCAAACGGTACATCCGTTTAATTTCATAATAGCTACCCTGTAAATAGTAGAGTAAAATCCAACAAAATGGAATAAATATCAGCCCTAAAATGAATGATTTATCAGTCGTAAAAGGAACTTGTTCAACGATAATTTTTCGAGAGTAATAAAATAAAAACCATGAAAGAAACGCTGAACCCCAATCAACAAAAATACTCAGTGAAGTTAAACGATTTAGATTCATTTTATTAATTAAAATAAACAACTTTGATGTTATCTAAACGAATTTCTGATTGTTCTTTTCCTTCATCTAATTTGGCAATAAAAGATTGAAGAAAATTTGATCCATTTGGAGAATATCCAATTAACTCTTTTAACTCAATATATATTTTTTTCCACTTAACCGAATTGGGCTCTTGCGCCTGCATTCCGTAATTTGGATTATTTTGTGTTGTGTTATCAGGGTTGACGTAAATTACGCCTGTGGCCAGAGAATTCGTATTATAATAATCTACTTCAAGATATGCATCTCTCCCTTTAGGAATATAAAGTTGAGTTTGTGTAGAGGCAATCCATGTTGAATCGTTGTAATTCAGTTGAATTATTCCATAAAAATTTCCATTAAATGTCTGTAGATCAATGTTTGAAGTAGGTGTCGACAGAATTGCTGAGGTATTTTGATCAACCACAATATCCAGGTTAAGTGGATCCTCAAAATCCTCAATAGAAAACTGACTAGCTGATTTGTATTTTGTGACTGGATTTAGCGTTACAGTTTGGTTTTCAATTAAATCCACATTAACCTGAAACACCTCCATAAATGGGTAGATTTTTTTGGTTGCTGCAATCCCGTTGTTTCTTACGGCCGGAAAAATCTTGATGTTACACGAACCGGATTTAAGAATTGGAATTTTAAATGGAACTTCAAACACACCTACCACTTCATCATCAATGAATACCCATGCGTCAGAAAAATTGTGCGTCAATTCACCTTCTGCCCCCGAAAGCGAAGAATTTGGATTAAGCGTCCAGTGCGTTACCTCTAACCAAGAAGGATTCGGGTTATTTTTTACACAGGCTAAAAGAAGTAAAATGGGGAAGGTAAAAAAAATATTTTTTGCCATAATTTAAGAACGTATTTGTTAGAGTTTTATTTGAACCTAATTTGTCTTTTTCATCGATTCCATTATCATGATGGCAATCTTTAAAGATTTTAAACCGTCTTCACCTGATACGACCGGAGGGGTTTTATTAACGATTGATGAATGGAATGAAATAAGCTCTTCTTTGATGGCGTTTGTTTCCAAAATATTTGGTTTGTTGAATAAAATACGCTTTTTCACCTTTCCATTACCAGGATCAAAAACGATGTCGAAATCATCTGAAGAACCCACAAAGTCCTCCAGTTGAACTACCTCTAATTCTTTTGTGAGAAAATCAACACTCACGTAGGCATCTTTTTGAAAAAAACGAGATTTTCGCATGTTTTTGAGCGAAATCCTGGAAGCAGTTAAATTTGCCACACAACCATTTTCAAATTCAATTCGAGCGTTAGCGATATCATGTGAGTCACTGATAACAGAAACACCTGTTGCAGATATTTTTTGAATTTTCGAATTAACAACATTTAAAATAATATCAATATCATGGATCATTAAATCTAAAATAACTGGCACATCAATTCCCCTTGGATTAAACTGTCCTAGTCTGTGTGTTTCGATAAACATCGGTTGTTTGATGTATTTTTTAGATTCGATGAATGCCGAATTAAATCGTTCAACATGTCCAACTTGTATTAATCCTGATTTTTCTTTGGATAAATTTATTAAAGTTTCTGCCTCATCTATTTTATCTGTCATTGGTTTCTCAATGAATACAGCCTTGCCCGCTTCTAAAGCTTCTTTTGCAATTTCGAAGTGAAAAGGAGTTGGAGTAACAATATCGATACAATCGCAATGCTCTATTAAATCTTGAGCAACATGATAACGAGGTATTTTATAGAGTTTTTGAATTGATTCAGCTTCCGAATTGTTAGGGTCAATAAAGCCAACTATTTCATATAATTTGGATAATTCAGAAAGTATTTTTAAATGAATTTTACCCAAATGTCCAATACCAAAGATTCCAACTTTTAACATCTAATGGAGAATTTTCTCAAAATTAAAGAATTTGTAGCCAATCTAGAAGGTTATTTTCATTATTTGAAAGAATATTTATAATGTTAAATGATTGGATTCAAATTATTTTTTTGAGGTATGATAAATTTATTTGATTTAGTGTAACAAAATTTAATATTTACGGTATGCTCAATTTTTTTTCAAAAAACACAAATAATAGGTTGTTGAATTGAAAAGAATGAGTATCTTTGCACCCCGCTAAAGGTGGGAACGTTTTATAATAAATGACTTAACTGCTTATTAATCTTGGTATTTAG
>VGFL01000005.1 GCA_016868915.1 Bacteroidota bacterium
GTAAAATGACTCATTTATCCTCATTAAAAGGAAAAATGGTGTTAATCGATTTTTGGGCATCTTGGTGTGGGCCATGTAGGGCTGAAAATCCAAAAGTAGTTGAAGTGTTTGAAAAATATCGAAAGAAAAAGTTTCGAAATGCGAGTGGATTTACAGTGTTTAGTGTCTCCTTGGATAAAGACATAGCTAAATGGAAAGAAGCAATCAAAAAAGATAAACTGGTATGGAAAAATCATGTGATTGATATTGATTCTAAAGCCGCAAAAACATATTTTGTTAATTCTATTCCATCAGCATTTTTAATGGACGGTGAGGGTAATATTGTAGCCAAAGGAAATGAATTACGTGGATTAAATCTTCACATAACTCTTGATAAATTTTTAACTCCCTGAGTTTGTTTTTTCACGTAAATTCTTGGAAAAAAGACATCTCTGACTTAGTAAATCAGCCATTTGATGCATCCGAAGCACATTTTGAAATGGCTCCATACAGAAAAATTAACAGAGAAATAGATATCAAACCAATTCATTCTGCAGTTGGTATTCATTTTTATTTCGCAGAAGAGCCTATAATTATTTTAATTGAACGGCCATTAACCATGAGAAAACATGCAGGCCAAGTTGCGTTTCCCGGTGGTAAACAAGATATTGGTGATCACAATTTGATAAAAACAGCACTTAGAGAAAGTAATGAAGAAATTGGAATATCTATTACCGATTTAACTTCCTGTGGAAGCTTAACCAAAGTATATATTCCTGTTACTAATTATTTAATTCATTCGTTCATTTTTTTACACGATCAAAGACCCAAAATGGTCCACAATCCAGAGGAAGTTAAAGAAATTTTTGAAGTAAAACTCTCAGAAATTTTACTACCGGAAACAAAAACAATAATTGATATTAAACAAACCGGAGGGATAACTCTGAAAAATGTACCCTGTTTCTTGATTCAAAATAAAATTATTTGGGGAGCCACTTCGTTATTATTAAACGAATTAAAATACCGTATTAGTCGGTTTCATCGGCCAGTTGTTTAGTATACATGTCGGCGTAGATTCCATTTTGTTTCATCAGCATGGCGTGGTTCCCAAACTCTACAATAGAACCCTTTTCGATGACAATTATTTTTGTGGCATTTCGAACAGTTGATATTCGATGGCTAACAACTATTGTTGTACGATTAACTTGTTTCTTTTTTAAATTACTCAAAATAATTTCCTCTGTTTCGGTGTCAACAGCCGAAAGACAGTCATCCAAAACCAACAATGCAGGCTCTCGAATTAATGCTCTGGCTAAACTTATACGTTGCTTTTGTCCTCCACTCAAATTCACACCTCTCTCCCCTAGAATTGTATTAAACTTTTGGGGGAAATCTTCAATATTATTGTAAACATGTGCTTGCTTTGCTGCTTCAATGAGTTCATCGTCCGGTATTTCCGAGCGCAGAGATCCAAATTTTAAATTATTGCCTATTGTATCTGAAAATAAAAAGACCTCTTGCGGAACTATTCCCGCTTGATCCCTAAAATCAGCAATATTAATATCTTTTAAATCTTTGCCATCAATAAATATTTGTCCACTCGTAGGATTATATTGTCGCATCAATAAACCCAAAATAGATGATTTACCACTGCCCGTTTTCCCAATAATAGCCAATGTTTCGCCTTTATTCACCTCAAAATTAATCGAATTTAGGGCCTCAATGCCAGTGTTTTTATAAGTAAATGAAACATTTTTGAACTCAATCTTTCCATTAAAATTGAACTTCTTGCTCGACGATGAAACAATCTCAGAACGAACGTCTAAGAATTCATTTATTCGACGTTGGGAAGCTGATGCACGCTGAATAATTGAAGTTACCCAACCAATGCTGGCAAAGGGCCATGTTAAATTATTTACAAAGAAAATAAATGCCACAATTGCTCCAAATGAAATAGATTTATCATAGACCATCAGACCACCCAAATAAATCGATAAAATAGTACTCAAACCAATGAGAAAAAGCATCGTTGGCATAAATAAAGCATTTACTAATACCAAACCCATTGTTTGTTTTTTATAATTGAATGAGGTCTCTAAAAATCCACTTGCCATTTCCTCTTCACGACTGTAGGCCTTGATTACGCGAATACCTGCGAATGACTCCTGAGCAATGGTAGATAAAATAGACTGTTCCTCTTGGACTTTCTTACTCAAAAAATTCATTCGAGTGGATACTTTATAAATTAGAAACGACATAATTGGTAGGGGTATTAAAACATATAAGGTGAGAAGCGGACTGATTGAAATCATCTGATAAATCACCATGATAACGAGTATTACTAAATTGATACTATACATTACCCCAGGCCCAAGATACATGCGCACTTGACTAACATCCTCAGAAATCCGATTCATTAAATCTCCCGTGGCGTTACTTTTATAAAATGCAATGTCGAGGTTTTGATAGTGCGTAAATATTTCATTTTTAAGATCAAACTCAATGAAACGAGACATCACAATTATCGTTTGGCGCATTAAAAAAAGAAAAAAACCTTTTAAAAGTGATAATAGCATGTAAATTCCACCTAAAGTTATCGATAGAATCAGAATATTTTCAACGGAATTAAATTCGGATGTTGACATAAACTTATCCACCGTATCTTTCACATATACAGGCATTTTAACACCAAAATAATTTGAAACAATTGTAAAAACTACCCCGAGTAAAAATCTCCATTTGTACTTTAGGAAATATTTGTTGAGGTAGCTCAGCGCCTTCATCTGATAATTTTTCTAAATTTGCGTTGTCTTAATTTACAGGTAAAATTAATGATTCGAAGTATATTGATTGCAAATTTGTGCTAAAACAAATGAAAAATGGATGCTAAAGATTTTAGTCAAATTAATATAGCCGAAAATCCTGTTTTATCGCAAATGTTGGCGATGGGCCATGAACAAATCGTTTTTTGTAACGATGAAGAAACAGGGTTGAAAGCAATTATTTCAATTCATAGCACTATTTTGGGACCTTCACTTGGCGGAACAAGAATGTGGATGTATGATAATGAAATTGAGGCCCTAAATGATGTACTTCGTTTGTCACGGGGCATGACCTATAAAAATTCTATCTCAAACTTAAATTTAGGTGGCGGAAAAGCTGTAATTATTGGCGATTCTCGTAAAATGAAGAACAGGGCTTTTTTTAAAAAATTTGGTGAATTTGTAAATAGTCTATCCGGTAAATATATCACGGCTGAAGATGTAGGTATTTCTCCCCAAGATATGAGTTGGGTCAGTGAGGAAACAAAATATGTAGTCGGTCTCCCAGGAAAAAGTGGTGACCCTTCGCCTATTACAGCCTTGGGAGTTTATATGGGTATAAAGGCTTGTGCGAAAATACAATTTGGAAGTGATTCTTTAAACGGAAAAAAAATAGCTGTTCAAGGGGTTGGTCATGTTGGAGAATACCTTGTGGGTCATTTAGCAAAAGAAGGTGCTGAAATTTACATTTCGGATATTTACCAAGAAACCTTGACTCGTGTATCAAAAAAATACAAGACCCATGTTGTATCACCGGATGATATTTATGATATCGACATGGATATTTACGCCCCTTGCGCTCTTGGTGCTACTGTAAATGATGAAACGCTTGAGAAATTAAAATGCTCAATCATTGCCGGTGCTGCAAACAATCAATTAAAAAATGAAATTATTCACGGTAAGGCAGTTATGGAAAAAGGGATTATATATGCACCAGATTATGCCATAAATGCAGGAGGAGTAATTAATTGCTTTTCCGAGGTTCATGAACTTTCTCGAGAATGGGCTTTAACAAAATCAGAAGAAATCTACCAAACAATTTTCAATATTGTGAACCGCTCTAAAAATGAAAATTTACCAACATACAAAATAGCAAATATGATTGCCGAAGAGAGAATAAAAAATGTTGGAATCATCAATTTTACGAAATAATTCATGTTAAATAGAAGACATTTACGAATCAAAATACTTCAAATGCTTTATGCCTATTACCAATCAGGTGATGAGAATTTAGTAAAATTTGAAGATGATTTATTCAATTCGATCGATAGAGTTTATGACTTGTACCTTCTACTCCTTCTGACAATGCCTGAATTGGTTGTCGCAGCAGAGAATAAAATGGAGGATAGAAAGAAAAAATTAAGACCAACGCAAGACGATCTGCATCCTAGCTTAAAATTTACAAGTAATCAAATTTTTAGAAAAATTTTCCAAAGTCGACAAATAAGAGAAGCGTCAGAGCAAAGAAAAACAAATTGGCTCGGCGACGAGAAAAAAGAAATTTTTAGAAAACTATTCCTTCATATCCGGGAGAGCGAGACATATTTTGAATACATGAATAATGGTGAAAACTCTTTCGAAAATGATAAATCGTTCGCCGTAAACTTATTCAAATTAGAAATCGCTAATTCCGAACTATTGCAAAATTTTTTCGAAGAAGTAAGCATCCACTGGATGGATGATTTAGATCATACGTGTTCAATGGTACTCAAAACTATCAAAGCTTGCCAGGAAAAGGAAAATTTTTCAATTCTACCTCTTTATAAACCGAATGATTCAGAAGAAGAATTTGTTCGAAATCTATTCCAAAAAACTATTTCAATGAATGCAGAAAATGAATTATTAATCAATGAACTCACAACAAATTGGGAATTAGATCGAATAGCAAAAATGGATATTATATTATTAAAAATGGGGCTGACAGAACTACAAATATTTTCCGAAATACCAACTAAAGTGACATTAAACGAAACAATTGAAATTTCAAAATTTTATAGTACGCCAAAAAGTAATACCTTTATAAATGGAATTTTAGACGAGGCAATTGATCGACTAACCAAAAATAAGAAAATTATTAAAGAAGGTCGAGGCCTTGTGAATTAAATTTATATGAAAAGTCTCTTGTTTTTTTCGATTATGTATTTGATGTTGCTGGTTGGCTGCCAATCAGATAACAAGGTGGAAATTGGAAAAAAAACAGAAATGAAGATTGATCCACTATTTGATGCCGGAACTGTCAATAAAGGAGAAAAAATAAAGGCAGTTTTCAAAGTGAAAAATACAGGTAAGAGTCCCTTAGTTATAAGCGAGGTAAAGGGTTCATGTAGTTGTACAGTTGCTGACTTTCCTAAAAAACCAATCTTGTCTGGAGAGAGTGGCGAAATAAAAGCTGAAGTAAATACGGATAAAACGGGTGAAGGAAAAATGTCTAAGTCTGTGAGAATAGTAGCCAATACGAACCCCGGATTGACTGTAGTTTATATAAAGGCAAATGTCAAAATAAAATAAAATAAAATAAAATAAAATAAAATAAAAAGAATGAGTAGAGAAACCATTAATGCATTATTACTGGCTGCTGCAGTCCTAGTATATTTCTTCTTAATTTTTCGGGCACCGATGAAAAGAAGAAAAGAATTGAAAAAATTTATTGAGTCATTATCTGTTGGAGATAAAGTAATCACATCATCGGGAATACACGGAAAAATTTTGGAAATTTCGGATACGACTATTTTGATTAATTCGGAAGGAAGTAAGTTAAGAATTGATAAAAATGCTATTGTAAAATCCTCAGAGGATTTAGCTAAATAATCGTGGTAAATAACATTTGTATTTTACTTTTTTTATCTTTTACGTTCATTGCATGTTCCGGAGCAGATGAATCCACTAGGAATTCATCAGTCAATTCCACTGGGACGAATAATAGTATGGTGAACAGTTCACAAGATGAAAAGGCCCGAATTGAGAGTAAATATGGTATTCAATGGGATTTTTGTGACTGTGTAACTAAAAATGATTCGATTGATAAAGTTCTAAAAAATGAAAAACTGAGTGATTCGCAAATAGAGGTACTTTTGAAGAGAGCTGAAATCATTGAGAATAAATGTAAATTATTACTCACCGACTTAAAATCCAACAAAGCAGCCGAAAGAAACAGGCATCAGCAAAAAGTTAAAGACTGTTTGGAAAAATAACTCTGTTAAAAATGCCATTTTAGCGGTCAACTTTAGTGCTTATTTTTAATCAATTTAAATTCGATAATGTAACAGTTTTTGTACGAAAATCGATTGTTATATGGAAAAGAAAAGTTAAATTTGCCTCGACTTATTTTAATCGGAAAAGTCTCGTCGTAATTGACTGTATTTTAAACTGCTGATTTATTATGAGTTATAAAATATGACTACAGAAAATTCTTCAATTGTTGATTATTTCCCCCTTCTTCTTCAAGTAGTTGTTGCTGGAGGTTTTGTTATTTTTACTCTTTTTGTCACCCATATTTTAATGCCCCGTCTCAAAACTAAAAACAAAGAAGAAAATTTTGAATGTGGTATTGAATCGGTTGGAAACGCACGTTTTCCAGTTTCCATAAGATATTTTATGACTGCTATTCTTTTCGTTTTATTTGATGTAGAGGTAATTTTCTTTTATCCGTATGCAGTAAATTTTATGAAACTTGAACTTGAAGGTCTTTTCGCTGTTTTAATTTTTGTAGGATTTTTCCTTCTTGGATTTCTTTACGTTCTTAAAAAAGGTGCATTAGAATGGGAAAAATAGAAGATTTAGTAACGATAAATGGAGAAGGTTATCAATTAACCACACTCGATAAGGCAATAGGACTAGCACGAGCGAATTCAGTTTGGCCCTTACCTTTCGCAACGTCATGTTGCGGAATCGAATTTATGGCAACCATGGGAAGTATGTATGATATGTCACGTTTTGGTATGGAAAGAATGTCCTTTACTCCACGACAGGCTGATTTATTGATTGTTGCAGGAACTATTTCTAAAAAATTAGGCCCTGTATTAAAACAAGTTTACGAACAAATGGCGGAACCAAAGTGGGTTTTATCAGTTGGGGCATGTGCAAGTTCTGGTGGTATTTTTGATACATACAGTGTTTTACAAGGAATAGATAGAATAATTCCTGTTGACGTTTATGTTCCAGGATGCCCGCCCAGACCTGAACAAATCATAGATGGCGTAATGAACATTCACAAACTCGTAAAGAAGGAGTCTCTCCGCAGAAGATATAGCGAAGAATACAAGCATCTGTTGAAAGAATATAAAATTGAAGTAACAAACGAAAATAATGACTAACGAGGATATATACAAAAGAATTTCAGATCATTTTTCTTCATATATTATCGCCTCAGATGAAACTTTCGGGATTTTAAATATTGAAATAAATCCGAATAAAAATACCGAAATTCTACAGTGGCTGAAGGAGGATTCCATTCTTCAATTTTCGTTTCTCACCAACATTGCTGGAATACATTATCCCGACTCAACAGAAAGAGAAATTGCTGTAGTATACCAACTACACAGTTGGAGAAATAATTCAAGATTGCGATTGAAAGCATATCTTTCAATTGATAATCCAACTATTGACTCAATCGTTCATCTATACAATGGAGCAAATTGGATGGAAAGAGAAACATTTGACTTTTTTGGAGTGAACTTCAAGAATCACCCGGACCTTCGACGTATCCTAAATGAAGATTCAATGGACTATTTTCCCATGCGAAAAGAGCACCCCTTGGAAGATGCTACAAGAGAAGATAAAGATGATCGATTTTTTGGAAGATTTTAATAATATGCAGGAAAAATTGAAATACAAAAACCAAGAAAATTTATCCAAAGAGACAATTGATGGTGAAATTGCTACAATTAATTTTGGCCCAACCCACCCTGCCACCCATGGTATATTTCAAAATATCCTTCAAATTGATGGTGAAAAAATCATATCTTCCGAACAAACAGTTGGCTACATTCATCGCGCGTTTGAAAAATTAGCCGAACGAAGACCCTACAACCAAATTACCCCAATTACAGACCGATTGAACTATTGCTCCTCACCCATTAACAATATCGGTTGGGAAATGACGGTTGAAAAACTTATTGGAGCCGAAATACCGAAGCGAGTTCAATACATGCGTGTAATTATTATGGAATTGGCTAGAATAGCCGATCACCTTATTTGCAACTCCGTGGTCGGTGTTGATGCAGGCGCTCTCACGAGTTTCTTCTATCCGTTCTCGGAAAGAGAAAAAATCTACGAATTGTACGAGGAAGTTTGTGGAGCTAGATTGACCACAAATATTGGTCGTATTGGTGGATTTGAAAGAGATTTTAATGAAACTTTTCACACAAAACTTAAATCATTTCTAAAAACTTTTCCAAAAGCATTTGAGGAATTTAATTCGATGCTCGAGAGGAATAGAATTTTTATGGACAGAACGAAGGGCGCTGGTCCGATTTCTGCGGAACGCGCATTAAATTACTCTATTACTGGTCCTAACCTTCGAGCAACAGGAGTAGATTACGACGTTCGTGTATCTGAACCTTATTCGTCTTATGAGGATTTTGATTTTATAATTCCCGTGGGTGTAAATGGCGACACCTATGATCGCTTCATGGTTCGTCAAGAAGAAATTCGACAAAGTTTACGTATAATCAATCAGGCCTACAATAATCTTCCGGAAGGTTCTTACAAGGCTGATTTACCTGAGTTTCTCCTACCGCCAAAAGAGGAAGTATACAATCAAATGGAAGCTTTGATATACCACTTCAAAATCGTGATGGGTGAAACAGAACTTCCTGTAGGTGAAGTTTATCACGCCGTTGAGGGAGGAAATGGCGAATTGGGGTATTACTTGATTTCTGACGGCGGAAGAAGTCCATACCGATTACAGTTTAGAAGACCATGCTTTATCTATTACCAAGCATATCCTGAAATGATCAAAGGTATGACAATCAGCGATGCTGTTTTGACCTTAAGTAGTTTAAATGTAATAGCGGGAGAATTAGACGCATAAATTATGAAAGCACACATCGATTGGAGTTTACGACATAGCGAAAAGAAAGAATTAAGTCGAGCGTCTTTAGCAAAAATCGATGAACTAATAACACAAGTTCCAGAGGGCAAGCACAAAACCGTTTTGATGAGTGCACTTCATCTTGCTCAAATTGAATTTGGTTGGATAAGTATTGAAACCATGGATTATATCGCGGGTCTTTTAAAAATTCAACCCATTGAAGTTTATGAATTTGCTACTTTCTACACCATGTTTCATCTGGATCCTGTAGGTAAATACGTTTTTGAAGTTTGTCGCACGGGCCCTTGTATGCTAGTCGGAAGTGATGATATTATCTCATATATCGAGGAAAAACTGAATATTAAAGTTGGTGAAACTACGCAAGATGGAATGTTTACATTGAAAACTGCAGAATGTCTTGGTGCATGTGGTTATGGACCAATGTTGCAATGTCGTCATAAAAACCACGAATTTTTAACAAAACAAAAAGTTGACGAGTTAATCGAGGCATATCGATCAAGTAAAGTTGAGTAATAAAATTATGAAAGGAAGAAAATTATTATTAGATAAGATAGGTATTTCAGGCATTGAAACGTTTGAAATTTATAAGAAAAATGGTGGTTATCGTTCTGTGGAAAAGGCACTGAAATCAATGTCTCCGGAAGACGTAGTTGAAGAGGTTAAAAAATCCGGACTTCGAGGAAGAGGTGGCGCAGGATTTCCAACGGGAATGAAATGGTCTTTTCTTGCTAAACCAGAGGGAGTTCCGAGATACTTGGTATGTAATGCCGACGAATCTGAACCTGGGACTTTCAAAGATCGATATCTAATGGAACACATTCCTCACCTATTGATTGAGGGAATGATAACCTCAAGCTATGCACTGGGTTCAAATTTATCATTTATCTACATTCGAGGAGAATTTATGTGGATTTTACACATTCTCGAAAAAGCAATTGCAGAAGCTTATAATAATGGTTATTTAGGAAAAAACATACTCGGATCGGGATACGATTTAGATTTAAGAGTTATGCCAGGTGGAGGTGCATATATTTGTGGTGAAGAAACTGCTCTACTCGAATCACTTGAGGGAAAAAGGGGAAATCCAAGAATGAAGCCTCCTTTCCCAGCGGTTAAAGGTCTTTGGGGATGTCCTACAGTAGTAAATAATGTAGAAAGTATTGCTGCAGTTGTTCCTATTGTGAACGATGGTGGCGATGCTTATGCCCAAATTGGAATTGGTAAAAGTACTGGTACAAAACTTATTTCTGCTTGTGGAAATTTAGCTCGACCTGGGGTTTACGAAATAGAACTTGGTCTCTCCGTTGAGGAGTTTATTTACGGTGACGATTGGTGCCGGGGAATAGCTAATGGAAAAAAAATTAAAGCATGTGTTCCAGGTGGATCATCAGTTCCAATTCTTCCTCACTATTTAATAACTAAAACAGCATCAGGAGAAAATCGGCTAATGTCATATGAGAGTTTAGCTGATGGTGGTTTCTTATCGGGCTCGATGCTGGGATCTGGCGGATTTATTGCTTTTGATGAAGATCAATGTATTGTCCGTAATACATGGAACTTTGCCAGATTCTATTCGCACGAATCATGTGGTCAATGCTCTCCCTGCAGAGAAGGAACCGGATGGATGGAAAAAGTACTCAACCGATTGGAGCATGGAGAAGGAAATTTAAGAGACATAGAACTTTTAGAGGAAATAAATAAAAAGATTGAAGGAAATACAATTTGCCCACTTGGTGACGCTGCTGCATGGCCTGTTGCTGCTGCTATTCGTCATTTCAGAGATGAATTTGAATGGCATGTCACAAACCGTGAAGAGTCTCAAACAAGAAATTACGGTTTGTGTAAGGAACCAGTTACAGCGTAAACAGTAAATTATGGTTAAAGTAACAATTGATAATATCGAGGTTGAAGTTGAACAAGGTACAACAATCCTGAATGCAGCCCGTCAAATCGGAGGTGAAGTTGTTCCTCCTGCAATGTGCTACTACAGTAAACTTCCTGGTTCTGGTGGTAAATGTAGAACTTGTTTGGTTGAGGTAGCGGCGGGTTCCTCTGCGGATCCACGTCCCATGCCAAAATTAGTTGCCTCATGCTCTACGCCCGTTATGGACGGGATGATCGTTAAGAATAAAACCTCTGATCGAGTTCATGAAAATCGCGGAGGAGTAGTAGAATTTCTTCTAGCCAACCATCCTCTTGACTGCCCAGTTTGTGATCAAGCAGGCGAATGCCATTTACAAGACTTAGGATATGAACATGGTTCGCAGAAAAGCCGCTATGAAGAAGAAAAAAGAACATTTGAACCAATCGATATTGGCGATACCATAAAACTTCACATGAATCGATGTATCTTATGTTATCGATGTGTGCATGTAGCAGATAATCTAACTGAAAATAGAGTACATGGAGTTTTAAATCGCGGGGAACAAGCTGAAATTAGTACCTACATCGAAAATGCAATTGATAATGATTTTTCAGGAAATATGATCGATGTTTGTCCTGTTGGAGCTCTTACTGATAAAACATTTCGATTTAAAAGTCGTGTTTGGTTTCTAAAACCAATGGAAGCTGAAAGATCTTGTAATAAATGTTCCGGAAAAGCCGTGTTGTGGATGTTTGGAAACGAAATTTACCGCGTTACCGCGCGAAAAGATAAATATGGAGAAGTTGAGGATATTGATGGCAAACCAGGATGGATCTGTAATGATTGTCGTTTTGAAAACAAAGAGGTCTCCAAATGGAAGATTCTTGGGCCTAGAGTCATTGACCGTCACTCAGTCATTTCTCAAGGTAAGTATGAAACAAAAATTGAAACTTCAACTAAAAAGATAAACTAATGGATTTAGCATTCATAATAGAAAAGTTTTCTCTTGTCTTATTGGTTTTCTTGATTTCCCTTGGGGTAGCTGCCTATTCAACGTTTTTTGAACGAAAATTGGCCGGCTGGATACAAGATCGAATAGGTCCTAATCGGGCTGGACCCTTTGGCCTCTTACAACCAATTGCTGATGGTGTGAAAATGTTCCTAAAAGAAGATTTTATTCCAAAAAATTCAGATAAGTGGTTATTCATCATTGGTCCTGGTATATCAATGTTTACAGCGCTAATTACTAGTACAATTATTCCTTGGGGGCCTCCTGTTGAAGTTTTTGGAAGACAAGTAACTTTACAAATAGCGGACTTTAATATTGGAATTTTATTCATTTTTGGTGTTGTATCAATGGGTGTTTATGGAATCATGATTGGGGGTTGGTCATCAAATAACAAATACTCCTTGTTCGGTGCAATTCGTGCATCTTCACAAATGATCTCCTATGAACTTGCTATGGGCATATCACTCATTACCATTATTTTAATGTCAGGTGGTTTAAGCTTGAATGACATACTTGATCATCAAAAAGGAATCAATTGGAATATTTTCTACCAACCATTGTGTTTTCTTATCTTCTTTATTTGTTCATTGGCTGAAACAAATCGAGCTCCTTTTGACTTACCTGAATGTGAGTCTGAGTTGATTGGGGGTTACCATACTGAATATACTTCAATGAAATTGGGTCTTTTCTTATTTTCTGAATATGTTGCAATGTTTATTTCATCAGCCATTATTTCAATTTTATTCTTTGGTGGATATCATTTTCCAGGCGAAACGTATTTTGTTGGTAATACATTAGCGATTATTAGTATTTTGGTTTTCTTCGCGAAAACATTCTTTTTTGTATTCATTTTCATGTGGATTCGTTGGACAATCCCTCGTTTTCGATTTGATCAATTAATGCACTTGGGTTGGAAAACGCTTATTCCGCTCGCAATTATTAATATGATGATAACCGGGATTATTATTGCAATTTATGAAGGTTGGTTTTAAAAAATAAAAAATGGAAAGTTTAACCAATAGAAAAAAAGTAGTCTCAAATAAACCAATGACTTTTATTGAAAAATTGTATTTACCTGCAATCTTCAGCGGAATGTTTATTACGTTGAAACATATGTTCAAAAAGAAAAAAACAATTAAATATCCCGAGGAAACTCGTGTTTTTGCACCTGTCTATCGAGGTCAACACGTGCTCAAAAGAGATGAACAGGGAAGAGAAAATTGTACTGCATGCGGATTGTGCGCTGTGGCTTGTCCAGCTGAGGCAATTACGATGGTTGCAAACGAGCGGAAAAAAGGTGAAGAGCACCTCTATCGTGAGGAAAAATATGCAGAAACTTATGAGATAAATATGTTACGATGTATTTTTTGCGGTTTGTGTGAAGAGGCTTGCCCAAAGGAAGCTATTTTTCTTACTGATCGTATTGTTCCGACTGAATTTGAACGCGGTGAATTTATATATGGAAAGGATATATTGGTTGAATCAATTGAGGAGCGAATTGACATCTCAAAAAGACAAAATACGGGTAAACGAGGAGTAGTATGACATTAGAACTGATCGCATATATCTTAGGTGGACTTACAATCGGGTCAGCTTTGATGGTCGTATTGAGTAACCATCCAATCAGAAGTGTTCTCTACTTGGTAATAACATTCTTCTTTATTTCAGGACATTTTTTACTCATGAATGCTCAATTCTTGGCAATTGTGAATATAATTGTCTATGCAGGAGCAATTATGGTATTGTTCCTATTTACGTTGATGTTGCTAAATCTGAACCAATCTGATGAACCAAACTCAAAGAACTATCTTTCACTCTCGGCAATTATTGGAGGTGGTTCCTTATTGTTAATCCTCATTGCCGCCTTGCGAGATGAATTCACATTCAATGAAGCAATTCACGAGAATTATTCAGGTTTGGTGGAAAATTTAGGAAACACACTCTTCACGAAGTACTTAGTTCCTTTTGAAATATCGTCAATTCTCTTCATCTCTGCTATGGTCGGTGCTGTTTTACTTGCCAAAAGAGAAAATCAACAAATCGATTAAAATATGGCAGGACAATTAGCAACAATACAAGGACTAACAGTTGATTATTATTTCATCTTATCTACTGTACTGTTTTCAATTGGAGCAATCGGACTATTGACACGCAAAAATATGATTGTAATGCTCATGTGCATTGAATTAATGTTGAATAGCGTAAACCTACTTTTAGTAGCATTTTCCTCTTATTTTGGAACTGGTGATGCACAAATTTTTGTATTCTTTATCGTTGTTGTGGCTGCAGCGGAGGCTACCGTTGGATTATCGATTCTAATTATGGCCTATCGAAACAACCGCAACATCGAGGCGGATTTATTAAACAATTTAAAAGGATAAGAGATGGCTACCGAATCACTCATTCTTCTCGTTTTACTTTTCCCTCTTTTAGGCGGTATAATTAATGGGATTGTAGGAAAAAATTTGTCTGAATCATTGATAGGTATAATTGGAACAGCAATGGTGGCAATCCCCTTCATTATTTCATTTAGTATATTTCTTTCTCTTGATAAGGCCATTCAAATTCCTCTATTTACCTTGATTCAAATGTCTAAGTTTTCTTTGAATGCAGGACTTCAAGTTGATGGGTTGGCAATTTGGATGACAATGATAATTACAGGTATAGGAACCCTAATTCATATTTTCTCCATGGGCTATATGAAAGGAGATTCGGGCTTTCATAAATTCTTTGCCTATTTGAATTTGTTTGTATTTTCTATGTTAATTCTTGTTCTGGGTAGTAGCTTTTTTATGCTTTTCTTCGGATGGGAAGGGGTCGGAATCTGTTCGTATTTGTTGATTGGGTTCCATTACAACGATAAAGAAAAGGGGATGTTGAATACGCTTGCGGCACGCAAAGCTTTTGTAATGAACAGAATTGGAGATTTAGGATTATTAATTGCCTGCTTTTTACTTATTGGAAAATTTGGCAGCCTTGAATTTACCGAAATTGCAATAAAAATGAAAACCATACCAATTGGTATGGATTCCTTAGCGATTATTTCAATTACCCTTTGTTTATTTTTAGCTGCAACCGGAAAATCAGCACAAATTCCTTTATTTACATGGTTGCCTGATGCCATGGCCGGTCCAACCCCTGTTTCTGCATTGATTCACGCTGCTACAATGGTAACCGCAGGTATTTATTTGGTTGTTCGTTCCAATTTTCTTTTTGAACTTGCGCCATATACGCAGCATATCATTTTATACATTGGATTGGCAACCTCCCTTGTAGCCGCTTTCATTGCCATGCGTCAAAACGATATCAAAAAAGTACTTGCCTACTCTACCGTTTCTCAATTAGGCTTAATGTTCGTTGCGCTAGGTCTTGGATCATATTCGGTAGCCATTTTCCATGTTACAACACACGCCTTCTTCAAGGCCCTTTTATTTCTAGGTTCAGGAAGTATTATTCTCGCTAACCACCATGAGCAGAATATCACTAAAATGGGCGGATTAAAAAAATATATGCCAACCACACACATGGTATTTTTAATAGGAACACTCGCCATCGCTGGTTTTCCGTTCCTTTCTGGTTTTTTCTCCAAAGATGAAATCTTAGCTGCTGGTTTTGGTCACGGCCCCATTATTTTTGGACTATTGATTTTATCAGCTTCTCTCACTGCTATTTATATGTTCAGAATGTATTTCTTGGTATTCTTTGGTGAGTTTAGAGGAGATAATCATACCAGAGATCACCTGCACGAAAGTCCTGCCGTAATGACCATACCTTTGATTGTTCTCGCAATTTTATCCATTTTTGGGGGAGCATTGAATTTTCCTTCATTTATGATTGAATCTGGTTCACATTGGTTAGATGATTTTCTAAGTCACAGTACTTTTGGATTGAGTGCAGTACATCCGCATCACCTCGATACCACTATAGCAGTAGGAATAATGATCGGAACTAGCTTATTGACCCTTACAATTATTGGAATATCATACATCATTTATGTTACTAAGAAAAAAACGACGAAAGAAGAATCAGAATTTATTGGCTGGGAGAAACTATCAACAAAAAAATTGTATTTCGACGAATTATACCATTCCCTTTTTGTAAAACCAATTGAGTGGAAATCTTTAAATGTTCTTCCTTTTATTGAAAATGGAATTCTCTACAAAATAATTTCGATTTTAACAGCATTTGTTGTTTCTTCAGGAAATCAAATAAGAAAAATACAAAGCGGTATTCTCTCTAGTTATTACTTCTGGATGATTATCGGAATTGTCGGATTAATTGGATATTATTTAATTTATTTCAAATTTTGGAACTCTTAATCGTAACGTTAGCCTTAGGATTAATATCCTTTATTATTCCTCGAAATAACATCAAGTTATTCGGTTTGATGGGCAGTTTAGTTTCTGCCGGAGTCGCTATTTTTCATCTACTAAATTTCGATTCAACCGCACCGTTAACAACACTTTATGAAAATCACACACTACCATTTGGAATGACTTTCCATATTGGATATGATGGCCTTGGATTATTAATGATTATGTTAACAAATCTAATCATTCCAATTATTTTATTGAGTAATTACAACAATTCTAAAACTTCAGAAAGCTCTCTTTTCCATGCGTTGGTATTTTTAATGCAATTTGGCTTACTAGGCGTTTTTTCAGCCGAAGACGGTATTTTATTTTATATTTTCTGGGAATTTACACTAATACCAATCTTCCTGATTCTCTATTGGTTTGGAAATGGAACAAACAAAATTCTATTGAAGTTTTTTATTTATACTTTGATCGGTTCGCTTGGAATGTTATTGTCATTTATCGCACTTCGTACACACGCAACATCCTTTGATTATGTGGATTTAGTAGCGGCTAAATTACCAGCAAAAAAAGCGTGTTGGATCATGTCAGGAATCATGCTTGCATTTGCTATTAAAATTCCTGTTTTTCCTTTTCACACCTGGCAACCCGATACTTATACTTCAGCCCCAATGTCAGCAACGATGTTATTATCTGCTTTAATGTTGAAAATGGCTTTATTTGGAATGATAAAGTGGATGCTTCCGCTAGCTCCAGAAGGAATTGCTGATTTGAAATGGCTTGTATTGATTTTATCTGTGGTTGGTTTGTTGTATGCTGCAGTAATGTGTATCAGAATGAACGATATCAAACGTTTGTTTGCCTACGCTTCCATTAGTCACTTAGGACTTATCGCTGCCGGAATAATGATTTTTACAAAAGATGCGTTGGTCGGTGCATCCGTTCAAATTGTAAATCACTCAATCATTGCTGTTGGACTTTTCCTAATCGCTGAAATTTTGGAGTCTCGTCTCAACACCCGTAATATGAGTGAAATGCAAGGTACAGCAACTCTTGCACCTAAATTTGGTTTTTGGTTCGCTGTAATTGCTTTTGCCTCAGTTTCTATTCCTTTTACAGCAGGATTCATTGGGGAGTTTACCTTATTGAAAGAACTAACTGATTTTAATCCTTGGATTGGTATATTAAGTTCAACTACCCTTGTTTTTGGAGCAGTTTACACCTTGAGAGCTTACCAATTATCCATGTTTGGAGCTCCAAAAAATGAGATCTTCGAAGACTTGCGTTGGAATGAAATTGCTGTATTCTTTATTTTATCAATTGCAGTGGTAGTTTTTGGATTATTTCCTCATCTCATATCTGACTTGGTTGGACCAAGTTTAGATCGCATACTTGCTATTTTTAACGCCCCAACTTCTTTATAGATATGGAAGCAATTATTATTCTTTTTCTAACTGGTATCATTGCTCTGTTTTTGGGAATATTTAAACAACCCAAGTTAACAACAGTATCATCTATATTAGGTTTAGTGGCTGCAGGTATTGTACAATATTTTCCACTTGATATTTTGAGCGATAAATACAATATTTTAGAATTTGGTGATGCCGGTAATGCATTTGTTATCCTTGCACTTATGATTACAGCATTAATTATTCTATCCGGTGATAAAGGGTTTCAAGAGGATAAATCACACGTTGGTGACTACCATGCGCTTTTGCTTTTTTCATTGTCAGGTGGAATTATCCTCATAGGTTTCAAAGATATTTTTATGTTCTTTCTTGGTTTAGAAATATTATCTATTCCACTTTATGTATTAGCTGGAGCGAAAAGACAGTCCAAAGAATCCTCAGAAGCGGCAGTAAAATATTTCTTTATGGGGGCATTTGCTACTTGTATACTTTTATTTGGAGTAGCTTTGATTTATGGTTCAACGCAATCATTCGAACTAGAAAAAATATTGGAGTTTACAGCTGAAAATCCGGTCGGCCCAATATTCTACGTAGGATTATTATTTATCCTTGCTTCATTCTTGTTTAAAGTTGGGGCTGCACCATTCCATTTTTGGGTTCCTGATGTGTATCAAGGAAGTCCAACGGTTTTCATGGGTTATATGTCTTCGGTTGTTAAACTGGTTGGTGTTTTCGCTTTCGTTAAGTTTTTCCGGATCGCCTTTGATAATGTTCATGAATTTTGGACAATTTTAATTGCCGTTTTAATAGCTATTTCGATGTTTATTGGTAATTTATCTGCATTAGTTCAAACGAAATTCAAAAGACTTCTCGCCTACTCTAGTATAACAAATGGATCCTATGCATTGATGTCTATTTTATATCAAGGAAGTGTTCAAGATTCTTCGTTGTGGATTTTTATGGTGGGTTATGGTATGTCTGTTGTTGCGTTAATTACCATTTCAACTATAGTTAATGATGAGCGTGATGAAATTTCCTCCTTAAAAGGAATTGGATATAAAAACCCATTGATTGGTTTGGTAGCAATTGTTGCTTTACTTTCAACTTCCGGTATTCCACCTTTTACCGGATTTTTTGGTAAATTGATGATTTTCTCAGCCGTGTGGGTGAATTATCCGTGGTTGATTATCCTTGCTTTAATAAATTCAGCAATTGGTGTTTACATCTACTTACGATTAATCATGACAATTCTTTCAAAAGAGAATAGCGAAACAACTTCTAAACTTTCCATAACTATTCTTCAACAAGGAGTTCTCATTTCTTGTTTAGTGATTCTTACTTTTGGATGGGTATTCTTGGCTGGTTGGAAGTAAGATTTGATTCCCTTAAATTACCTTAGGTTCTAAATATCAACTTTCGATAAACTACTGAAATAATTAAACTATTCAGAGTCACGTAGATCATTAATGCCAACAACGTTAATGTCATGGTGAATTGGGCGCTAAAAAACATCTCTGGACTCTTCTTCATCTCATTGAATAATTGCTTCTTTGAGTAATTTCTTAATTTAGCATTTTCGGTTTTTATCTTTTTAACTTGTACAGAATCACTTAGTACCTTATTAATTTGAGCATAGGTCTTTATCAGCTGACGCTTGTTGTACTCCGTATCAATTTTGCCATAGTATAAATAAATGAAAATACTAGTTAGCACTGCATAAGCAACACCAGGAGCCATTGCGTTTTTTATGTCGGTCATTACATTACTTTCATCTCCTTTTTTCTTAACCAAATACAAACCAAAAGCAACAGCAAAAGTTGCTAAAAACATATTTAGAAAAACGAAGCCATTAACGGAATCAGAAGACCAACCCGACCAAAAAAAAATTAACTTAGTGCAGAACCACAACAAGGAGGCAAAAAGTCCGATTAGCAAGCCTGATTTCATCCTAGCTATTCATTGAAACTAAAAACTCTTCATTGGACTGTGTATTCTCCATGTGCGATTTCATGAATTCCATTGCTTCGACCGGATTCATATCTGCAATAAACTTACGGATCAACCAAACACGTTGCAATACGTCTTTTCCAACCAAAAGATCTTCTCGACGTGTACCTGACGCAGTAATATCAATAGCTGGATATATTCTACGGTTGGAAATTTTACGATCTAACTGAAGTTCCATATTTCCAGTTCCCTTAAATTCCTCAAAAATTACCTCATCCATTTTCGATCCAGTTTCAGTCAATGCCGTTGCTAGAATAGATAAAGAACCTCCATTTTCGATTTTTCGGGCTGAACCAAAAAAGCGTTTTGGCTTATGAAGTGCATTTGCATCTACACCACCCGATAAAACTTTACCAGATGCCGGAGAAACTGTATTGTAGGCACGTGCCAAACGCGTAATAGAATCTAATAATATACAAACATCATGGCCACATTCAACCATACGTTTTGCCTTTTCCAATACCATATTGGCTACTTTTACATGACGTTCTGCTGGCTCATCAAAAGTTGATGCAACTACCTCTGCGCGAACACTACGTGCCATATCAGTTACCTCCTCAGGACGTTCATCAATCAATAGAACGATCAAATATGTTTCAGGGTGATTTGCTGCAATTGCATTAGCCACATCTTTCAACAACATGGTTTTACCTGTTTTAGGTTGAGCTACTATCATACCTCTTTGGCCTTTTCCAATAGGAGCAAATAAATCCATAACTCGCGTAGATAGCGTTTCTTGCTTATGTCCGGTCAGTTTGAATTTTTCATCTGGAAATAGAGGTGTTAAATATTGAAAAGGAACACGGTCGCGAATGTAAGAAGGATCGCGACCATTAATCGACTCAACTTTTACCAATGGAAAATATTTCTCGCCTTCACGCGGTGGACGAATCGTTCCCTTGACTGTATCACCTGTTTTTAATCCAAATAGTTTGATTTGATTTTGAGAAACATACACATCATCTGGAGAAGGCAAATAATTGTAATCTGAGGAGCGTAAAAATCCATATCCATCTTGTATAAGCTCTAAGACTCCTTCAGCGGAAACAATACCAACCAAATCATAGGCGGAATAATCTCTTTCTACAGCCTTTTCGTCTTGATTTTGCTTTCTATCTTGATTTCTTTGCTCACCGTGACGCTGATTAAATGATTTTCGATCATTTGTATCCTGTTTGTCTTTTTCGTCGTCCGAATTGGTTAGTTTCGTAATATTTTCATGCAAACTTTCTTGAGTTTGGGGGATCGTTGCTTCATTACTCGACTCAGTATCAATTGAATCAAACAAAGAACCACTATTGTCAACTGATTCGTCAGTCTCAGAAACAGAGTTTGTCTCTTGACGCGGGCTTTCAACATCTATTTCTTCCGAATAAGATTGTTCTTCACTCGTCAATAATTTAATTATTTCTTCTTTTCTTAGTTGACCTGCATTTGCAATTCCAAATGCCTCAGCAATAACGCGAAGGTCAGAAAGTTTTTTCTTTTCTAATTCTTTACTATCCATAAAAAGTTTTGATTTTCAATTCAAACACGAAATACTACTGGTTTTCAAAGACATCTAGATTTAGATATCTGATATGATGGTACAATATTACGCAAAATATTGTAATTATCCATATTTTATAAACAATTTATTTAAAAGAATAAATCACACCCAACTCTTATTAATTAAATGAACACAAACTACAAAAGCTGATTTGCCAAATTTGCTAATTCAGAACGCTCTCCTTTTTCCAATTTCACATGACAAAATAGAGACTGGCCATTCAACTTATCAACTAAGTAAGCCAAACCATTGGAATTTTCATCTAGGTATGGGGTATCAATTTGTTGAACATCTCCCGTAAAAATAATCTTTGTATTCTCTCCTGCTCTCGTGATGATTGTTTTTACCTCGTGAGGAGTTAAGTTTTGTGCTTCGTCTATTATGAACATAATATTGGAAAGACTTCTTCCTCGAATAAATGCAAGTGGGGTAATTATAATTGACCCTGAATCCTCCATTTCAACAATTTGCCTCAATTTTTTTTCATTTGAGCCAAACTGCGACTTTATGAATTTTAAATTATCCCAAAGCGGCTCCATGTAGGGACCAATTTTATCATTGGCATCGCCTGGTAAAAATCCAATATCTTTATTGGACAATGGTACAATGGGTCGAGCCAAAATAATTTGATTAAAACTTTTTGCTTGTTCCAGTGCAGAGGCCAAGGCTAAAAGTGTTTTTCCGGTTCCTGCAACTCCTTGAAGAGCCACTAACTTCACATCTGGATTTAAAAGTGCATGAAATGCAAATGCTTGTTCAGCATTTTTTGGCTTAATTCCATAAACATACTCTTTTTCAATTCGTTCCACTTCATCATTCAAATGATTGTAAAAACATAAAGAGGAATTCTTTCCGTTCTTTAAAATATAGTAAGAATTTATTTTTTTCTTCTTTCCAAGTACCCCATTTTCCGCAATTGTATTTTTTAAAAATATTTCTCTAATGACATCAGAATCTACACCCTCAATGGACTGGGCACTATCAGAAGTTATTTCTTTTAACGTAACTTTCCCTGTTTGATAATCTTCGGCAACAACACCTATTGCTTTTGCTTTTATGCGCAGATTAACATCTTTGGTCACTAAAATCACTTTACAATTTGGCTCCTTTTGCTGTAAAACGAGAGCTGAATTAATAATTTTATGGTCATTTTTAGGAGCAGAGAATATATGTTCAGCATCAATACTTTTTGGATTAGAGTCCATTACTATCTTAAACTTTCCCTTTTTTGGGCCTAAACTAATCCATTCCTGAAGTAAGTTTGTATTGGATAGCTTATCTATAAAACGAATGACCTCTCGCGCAGCAAAATTTTTGGTATCGTTTCCCAATTTAAATTTATCCAATTCTTCTAAAACGGTAATTGGTATTGCCACATAATTTTCATCAAAGGATGTAATAGATTCGTGGTCATGCAAAAGGACGGATGTATCAATAACAAATATTTTCTTTTTTAACGCCATAGAATAGTATTAATAATAATTTAAAGAATATACAAATCAACAAGTTTTGAGTTCATATTTTTAAAAATTCTTGCCACTTTTACGTAACTCAATGCGTTCATTTAATTTTTCGATAAATATTTCCTCATCTTCCGGAGAGATTAAAAGTTCGTCAAATTTATTGTAATGGATAACCAATCCCCTCCATGCAGTAGAAAATTTTAGTCCAGCATAAATTCCCTTTTGTTTTTCGACTTTTCTAATTGACGAGTAGAAAATTTTTTTCGTAAATATCAAACTTTTACAAAAAAGTACATCTTCATCCAATCGAAAATATGTTGTTTTCAAAATTGAAATGAAGAGGAGCGCTATAAAGCTGACTAAACCAAAAAACGGCCAAAGTAGAGATTTATCGTTTTCAAAAAGTATCGAAAATAAAGAGATAGAGCTCAAGAGAATGAAAATAAAAAGAAATACAAATATCAAAGTGAAATCCTTTTTTGTGTTAAAAAGCATTTTACCAAGTAAATAGTGGTTTGGAGGACATTAAAGCGTTTACTTCTTTTCTAATTTCAATCAAGCGGCCATCATTATCTTTATTCATCAAAACATCATCAATAAGCGATACTATTTTTGAAATTTCATTTTCCTTTACTCCTCTTGACGTAATTGCAGGCGTGCCTATTCGAATTCCTGAGGTAATAAAAGGAGACTCACTATCAAAAGGAACCATATTTTTATTCACTGTAATATCTGCTTTTCCTAATGTAGTTTCAGCATCTTTACCATTAATACCTTTGGAACGCAAATCAATGAGCATACTGTGATTCTCTGTTCCACCAGAAATAATTTTATAGCCCAGTTTAATAAAATCACTCGCCATTATGCTGGCATTTTTTTGAACTTGCTTCATGTATGTTATGTATTCCGGACTTAGTGCTTCTCCAAATGCCACAGCCTTTGAGGCTATAACATGTTCAAGTGGACCGCCCTGAATACCAGGGAAAACAGCCGCATCCAACAATGCACCCATTGACTTTAAATTTCCATTATTCCACCTCAATCCAAATGGGTTATCAATGTTATTTCTCATCATAATTACTCCTCCTCGAGGTCCTCTCAACGTTTTGTGCGTTGTGGTTGTTACGATATGACAGTATTCTAATGGATCATTCAATAATTTTGCAGCGATTAGTCCGGCAGGATGAGAAATATCAGCTAAAACTAGAGCACCAATTTCATCTGCTACTTTACGAATTCTTGAATAATCCCAATCGCGGGAATAGGCAGAGGCACCACAGATAATCATTTTAGGAAGTTCACGTTTCGCTGTTTCCTCCATAAAATCATAATCTACCAAACCCGTTTCCTTTGATACACCATAAAAATAGGGTCGATATAATTTACCTGAAAAATTTACAGGAGATCCATGGGTTAAATGTCCACCGTGAGATAAGTCAAATCCCAGTATTTTATCCCCTGGCTCTAAACACGCTAAAAATACAGCTGCATTTGCCTGAGCACCTGAATGAGGTTGCACATTTGCCCACGAAGCACCAAAAAGCTGGCATAACCGCTCAATAGCCAATTGCTCAACTTTATCAACAATCTCACATCCACCATAGTAGCGTTTACCAGGTAGCCCTTCGGCATATTTATTTGTTAATACACTTCCCATTGCTTCCATCACTTGCTCACTGACAAAATTTTCAGATGCGATGAGTTCAATTCCTTGTAGTTGTCTATTTTTTTCCTCTTGAATTAAATTAAAGGCTATTTGGTCTCTCATAAAGTTAAATGAATATGATTTTGATAATTAATAGAAACTATTTTTTCCAATCCTTGAATTAAATTTGTTTCTGGTTTGTAATTAGTGAGATTTTTAAGCTTTATTGAACTACCAACCCTTCTTTCCACTTCGTAGTCGTAGCGCTTTTTTGGTGCATCAACAAAAATTATCCTTGAATCTGAATTTGTAATTTTTTTAATTAATTGAGCCAAATCTAAAATACTCCATTCCTGTTCATTTGCAATGTTAACGATATGACAACCGCGAATTCTCATTAATCTAACACAAGACTCAACTGTATCGTCGATATAGGTAAAATCACGCGTTTGTTTTCCATTTCCATATACCGTAAGCGGTTGACCTGTAGTTGCTTGCTCAAAAAATAAAGGAACTACCATTCGATTATCCTGATTCGAACCATAAATATTGAAAAATCTCAATGAAAGAACATTTAATCCTTTTTCTTCGAAATGCGATGCCAAATATATTTCATTGTATCGCTTAGCCATGGCATAAGAAGTTCTCGGATCTACCAAAATTTCTTCAGTCAATGCATTTTTAACGATTGCTGAATGACTGTAGATTCCACTCGTCGATGCATACATGAGGTATTTCACGTTATTTATTTCGCATGCGTTTACAACGTTACGAGTACCAATTACCTCAACATCCATGGTTTCTACGGGATTATCAGCAACTATATCAACACCAAGCACAGCCGCAAAGTGAAATACCAAATCACAACCCTTGGCTGCATCAATTACTAAAGATTCATCGCGCACGTCACCTTGAATGAATACAATCTGATTGAAAGTTTCTTTGTCTAATTTATTTCCTCTTAATAAATTATCAAGAATAACAACTGTATGACCTTCAGCAACGAGTCTTTTCGCCAAATTACTTCCAATAAAACCCGCCCCGCCGGTAATCAATATTTTCATTTCAACAAAATATTAATGAAATACACTGTACAAATATCGGAAAAACAATTATTTTATTTATGAACAAATTAATTTTCACGTATAAAATTTTACACTGCAACATCGAAATCCCTCAGTGCATCATTTAATGACGTTTTAATGTCTGTTGATTCTTTGCGTTTTCCAATAATTAAAGCACAGGGAACTTGAAATTCACCGGCCGTGAATGATTTTGAAATTGATCCTGGAATTACAACACTTCTATCTGGAACATACCCGCGATATTCAATGGGCTCGCTTCCCGAAACATCAATTATTTTTGTTGATTTTGTTAAAACAACATTTGCTCCCAATACTGCTTGTTTACCAACTCGAACTCCTTCAACAACAATTGCTCTTGACCCAATAAATGCATCGTCTTCAATTATAACAGGGGCTGCTTGCAATGGTTCCAAAACACCTCCAATGCCCACACCCCCGCTCAAGTGCACATTCTTTCCAATTTGAGCACAAGATCCTACAGTTGCCCAAGTATCTACCATAGTTCCTGAATCAACGTAAGCACCAATGTTTACGTAGGATGGCATCAAAATGACACCGGGGGCAAGAAATGATCCGTAACGCGCAATTCCGTGGGGAACAACACGAACGCCAAGGTCAGAAAAACCTCTTTTCAGAGCCATTTTATCATGAAATTCAAAAGGACCCAACTCAATCGTTTCCATTTTACGAATTGGAAAATATAGTACAACTGCTTTCTTTATCCATTCATTCACCACCCAATCACCTGACTCTGTTGGCTCAGCTACACGTAATTTCCCTTTATCAAGCTCCTCAATGACATGATTAATAGCCTCAATTGTTTCATTTTCTTTCACTAAATCTCGGTTATTCCAAGCCTCTTCCACAATTGATTTCATAAATTATTTTTTTCAAAGTTAAACAGCTTTTAGAAATGAAAGTTTGAAATCCAAAAAATGTTGTAATTCAATCTTTTAAAAATAGTATTTATCTCTTTAATTCATCTATCTTTGTCACCTGAATTTAAGAACATGGCAACTACAGCAGATATTAAAAATGGACTATGCTTAAAACATAATGAAAAATTATTTCAAATCATAGAATTTCAACACGTAAAACCGGGAAAAGGACCGGCATTTGTGCGAACTAAAATGCGTCAGATAGAGTCTGGAAAAGTATTGGATCACACTTTTTCTGCAGGTCACAAAATTGAACCTGTACGAATTGAAAATCGTGAATACCAATATTTATATCAAGACAGTGATTTGTATGTATTTATGAATAATGAAACTTTTGAACAAGTGAATATTCCAATAAAAATGGTTGAAAAACCTGCGTTTCTTCAAGAGGGCATGACTGTTAATATTCTGTTTCATGCTGAAGAGGAAACACCTTTGGTGGTAGAACTACCGATGTATATAATTTCCGAGGTCACATATACCGAACCCGGAATAAAAGGAGATACAGCGACAAACTCCTACAAACCGGCTACAATTGCCACAGGGGCCGAAGTACGTGTTCCTCTTTTTATTGATAATGGGGAAGTCATTAAAATAGATACAAGAACTGGGATTTATGTTGAAAGAGTTAAAAATTAGTCTGAAACATCTCACCCCATGAAAAAAACAGCTCTCAACGATATACATATTTTACTTGGCGCTAAAATGGTTCCATTTGCTGGATTTTCAATGCCGGTGCAATATGAAGGTGTTAATAGTGAACACGACACAGTTCGCTCAGGAGTTGGTGTTTTTGATGTTTCACACATGGGAGAATTCGAATTAAAAGGAAAAAATGCCTTGGCACTTATTCAAAAGGTTTCATCCAATGATGCCTCCATTCTTGTGGACGGAAAAGCGCAATACAGTTGTATGCCTAATGGAAAAGGTGGTATTGTAGACGACTTAATCATATACCGAATTTCAGAAAATCACTATTTTCTGGTTGTAAATGCATCAAATATCGAAAAAGATTGGAACTGGATTTCTTCTCACAATGACCTTGGAGTAGAAATGAATAATTTATCAGATGAATATTCTCTTCTCGCAATTCAGGGTCCAAAAGCAGCTGAAGCAATGCAAGCACTTACTAGTATTGATTTATCATCCATGGTTTACTATACATTTCAATTTGGGACTTTTGGCGAAGTTGAAAATGTAATGATATCAGCCACAGGTTATACCGGTTCCGGAGGATTTGAAATTTATGTTAAGAATAAAGATGTGATATCAATCTGGAATAAGGTTTTTGAGGCGGGTAAATCATACGGCATAAAGCCCATTGGATTAGCTGCAAGGGACACCTTACGATTGGAAATGGGTTTTTGTTTGTATGGCAATGATATAAACGATTCCACCTCACCTCTTGAGGCAGGGTTGGGTTGGATCACAAAATTCACAAAAGAATTTGTGGACTCAGATTACCTCAGGGCTCAAAAGGATAGTGGTGTAACAAGAAAATTAGTTGCATTTGAAATGATAGACAGAGGAATACCTCGTCACGATTATAGAATTTTAGATGCCAACAATCAATCTATTGGAATAGTGACATCAGGAACAATGTCCCCATCAATGAAACTTGGAATTGGACTTGGGTATGTTGAAGTTGCTCACGCTGGTTTGGAATCAGAAATTTTTATTGAGATAAGAGATAAAGGCGTTAAAGCGAAAATTGTAAAATTGCCTTTTTACAAAAAATAATCTAGGCACATTTATTGACAACCCGCGCCTGATAAGTTAACTTTTTAGACTTTTTTGTTTTAAAAACCAATTCTATTTTTGTGTATAAATTAACCGTTATGTCAAAATATTCTATTTTTATCCTTCTCTCCTTTTATTTACCTCTAATTGGCTGCTCTCAAACGAGTTTGGAATCAGAAGAACTTGCGACAAAAAAAAGAGTAAAACAAACCGTTTTTGAATTATCTGATTTTTTGGAGGATAATAAAGACCTCGACGAAAAGGTGAATCTTCAACTAAAAAAAATGTCAGACTCTGCATTAGTTGCTCAATTGATCATGCCAGCCACTGGACGTTTAGGGCTTCCGAAAGAGGATGTGATTAAATTCACCAAAAAAGGAATAATAGGCGGCATTTTAATGCTTAATGGGACTGTTGATGAATTTACGACTTGGATAAAAGAATTTGAAGATATTAATAAGAATAAAGGGTTTCTTCCCTTCTTATACTCAGCGGATGCAGAACCAAGCTTGTTCAACAGAAAAATAAGCGGATCAACAATGGTAAAAAAGGCACAGGAAGTAAAAACTCTTGAGGAAGCAACCGAGGTAGCTCAATTGATTTCTGCTGACCTTACTAAAATTGGGATCAATTATAACTTTGCTCCCGTAGTCGATGTTTCATCAAATGCAACCGTAGGATACAGAGGGTTTGGAGCAAAAAAAGAAAATCTTATCCCTTGGTCTAATGCGTTTATTGCTGAAACGCAAAAAAATAATATCATCGCAACGGCAAAACATTTTCCCGGACATGGTTTGGTTTCAGGTGATACTCATAAATCCTTACAAACAATAGATGGCGAATTAAAAGAACTAGAAAACTATCCACCACTTATCGCTAACGGACTATTATCCATAATGATTGCGCACATTGCAATCCAGAATAATAAACAATACGATACTAAAGGATTACCTGCAACAACATCAAAGACTATAGTAACAGAACTTTTGAGAAAAAAATTGGGATTTAAAGGGTTAATTGTGACTGATGCAATGAACATGGGTGGTGTTAGTAAAGTTCCTAATGCCTCAATAAAAGCAATCGAAGCAGGATGTGATATCGTTTTGATGCCTTTAGATATTGAAAAGACTTTTCAGGGTATATATACCCGGATGAAAAGCGATAAGGATTTTAGGACCGTTGTTGAAGAAGCTGCAAAACGAGTAATAAGAATGAAAATTTGTCTTGGCCTAGTTAACTAAAATACAATGAAAATTTACACGAAAAAAGGCGATAAAGGTAAAACTGGATTAATTGGAGGCACGCGCGTTTCTAAATCTTCAATTCGTATTGATAGCTATGGAACGATTGATGAGTTGAATTCATGGCTAGGTGTACTCAGAGACGGAGAAATCAAATCTAACTATAAGGAACAGCTAATAGAAATACAAGATCGCCTTTTTACAATTGGATCAAGTTTAGCAAGTGATCCGAAAAAATCAGTAATGAAAATACCTGATTTATTAAACGATGATGTAGTGTTGTTAGAGAAATGGATGGACGAGATGGATCAGGAATTAGAACCAATGCGCTCATTTATTTTACCTGGAGGGAATCAAACCGCTTCTTTTTGTCATGTAGCACGTTGTATTTGTCGAAAAGCAGAAAGAAATGTTGTTGTGTTGAGTGAAAATGAATTCGTTGCAGATTTGGTACTCATGTATTTAAATAGACTGAGCGATTACTTATTTATTTTAGCAAGAAAAATTTCAAAGGATCAGGGAGCATCCGATCACCCATGGAAACCAAGGTTGAATAATTGATAATCAATTTTGTAAATATTAAAAGAATAACTATTTTTGTTTACAATAAAATCAACGATTATGCAAAAGAGAACAGTTGGATTCATGCTATTTTCAATTCTATTATCTCTCGTATCGTGCATTAAACACGAAGTAATTCCACCTCCGATCAATACGGTTGACCTTGATTGTAATTTCCTGGGAACCATAAATGGTACGAATACAGAATACACGCAAAATGTTCAGGGATACAATTGTTACAACGACGACAATTTGTATTATACAAATCCATCACCCAATCTTTCTAACTGTCTTTACACAGCAGAAATCCGTTCATTTCAACAAAATCAAAAAGTTAAAATAATTTTTGGGCCGTTAAAATGGGATGGAGGTGTATCCTCCTACCCAACCCTTAATATGTTTAATGATTTTCATTCTTCAAATTCCGACCAACAAATACCACTAATGAACGTAGAAGACATGACCGGAACGAACGCAGGAGTACAAATTGAATATACAGATTCGAACGGAGATAAATGGGAGACCTCAACAGATGATCAACCAGGAGTTGTTATTTTTACGCTTTTAAATCAAGATTCAGATAATACAGGTGATTACTCACTCTTTGAGTGCTCATTTAGTATAAAAGTATTTAGAGAGGACCCTAATCAGGGACTACTAAGTTTGAATTTAAATAATTGTAAATTCAGAGGTTGGTTCAAAAGATAAATTTACCCTCATGGGGTAAAACCAATGAGTGAATCGCTCAAAATAGCAATTATTGGAGATTATAACTTTACCTATAACTCTCATCAAGCAACAAATTTATCTCTTGATCATGCAGCGGATTTTTTAGATGTCCAATTAAATTATTATTGGCTTCGTCCTAATGAAGTAATTAAACATAAACCAGTTTATTTAGAAGGATTTGATGGATTTATTTTTTCTCCAGGTCCCTACCAAAATATTTTCTATCTAAATGGAATAATACGTACCGTTATCAATCTAAAATTACCCACTTTAATAACCGGAGAAGCTTTCAAAGGATTTATCGAAGTACTTGTTCAATTGCATAATCTACACAATTCAAATGAAAAATTAATCTCTGAAAACTTGGTGTCAGGAAATCGTTTTGAAAAGATTACGATCATTCCCGAAACAAAGAATTGCATTCAGTTATATGACAATATTTCGAATATTGAATTAAGCTCCTCTCGCTACAGTTTATATCCTCAACTTATTTCTAGTCTCAAAAATGAAATTATAAAAATTGAAGCGTGGAATCAATTTGATGAACCCGAAATTTTAAGTCTACAGAGCCATCCTTTTTTTGTAGCATGTGGGTTTTGTCCTCAAATTTCATCTACACGAGAAATTCCTCATCCTCTTATTTATACACTTCTTAAAAGCATATTACTCGAGAAAGATGAAATTTTATCTTAAAATATTGCTCTTAACTCCATTCCACCTGTATGAATAATTCGCGTCTGTTCTGACTTACGTCCTAAATACTGAATAGAAAGCTGTAGATTTTTTGCAAGAAGTCGCTGATAACTGACACTCCATATTTGATTAAATCCTGGCTTTAATCCTTCCATCATTTCAAAACCAACTGCCGAATTTACAGTACCGTTAAAATTTATAATAACATTTTTAAAATCTGCTATAAAGCTTCCCTTTTGTGGTTTGTTGAACTTCGCATTAACTGAGACCTGATAATTTTTCGACTGCTCGTTCCCGAACTCAATTGAGTTACGTTTCATACTCATTTGACCAGTTACACCCATTTTAAATTTCGTATTTGGTTGATAAATTAATTCTGTTAGGATGGATTGAAAGTGTATCTGATAGTTGCGGTTGATTGTGTAATCAATAATTGACTTTTTCAAACCATCCTCAAATTTTAGGTTGAAGGCAACAAAAGTTGTCATATTCCACCTTACACTTAATTCATTTGATAAGTTACTTCTTGAGTCAAAACCTGAAGCAAGGAGAGTCTTACTATTTGTTGATTGAAAGTTATATTCTAATCCGAAAATAGGTGAATTTCTATTAAAAAATAGCGTGTTTTTGATGCTAGAATTCATTGAAATCAAACTGGAATCTCGAATTTCTGAATACAATGGATTGAAAAGCTCATTGAATTGAAACGTATTAACCTTTTTCATGACTCTAACCCTAAACTGATCCGAAAAGAGTGCAAACTTTTTTATGAATCCTTTCTTCGTTTTAAAGATTTTTTCTGGTTGTAGGAATAAACTGCCGTTCAATTCGTTGCTGTAAGTTCGAGTATAATTTGCACTCGGAATAAATACACGAATATAACTTGCTTGATCAATGAATTGAGCTATTTCAAATTCATTTAAATCTTCAATTCCATCAGCATCGTAATCAATCCATGTGTAAATTCCTTGACCATCATTTACTTTAATATAAATAAAATCTTTTCGCTGCTCTAATCCTGAACCTATCTCGTAAAAGCTGGTAAGATGAATTGAATTCTTAAAAAATTTAGCGTTGTATTCTACTCTTCCAATTAAGGTATTTTCAGCTTGAATATCAATCAGGGTCGTATCAAGTATTTTCAGACTTCTAATACCTGAAAGAAAAGTGAATGAATTATTTTTTTTATCTCTAAAAAGTAATTCTGCGGCAGTTGTTGTTCCTTTTGCTGCCCTTTTTAAATTATCTGAATAAGGCCTCCAATCATATCTTTCTCGGTAACTTAATTTTATTCTCGACTTGCTAGAATCAGCAGTGGCTATGAAAAATTGATAATCAAAAAATTGATAGCTTCTTGATTCCAAGGTGTTTAATTTAAAGATGTTTAGTTCATGATCGTCAATGTAACCAAGCTGAATGTTTTTGATTTTCTTTGAAATTTGAGCTCGATGACGAACAAAATCGTTATTCACACCAGTTTTAGAATTTAGGTAGCTCGCATCCCATAGAACCTTCCAACCCTTCTCGTTCCAATTACATGTTGAAAAAAGTCGATTTCCCCGAAAATATTGACCGATTATATTACTCTGATAATCCAAAGATAATTTTCCTTTATTTTTCTTAGTTAGAGAATTTTCAATTAGAATTATCGACTGATTTCCTAAATAATTCATATTTCGCGTATTCCAATCTCGGTCAAATTCAACTGATCTGAATTGTTCAATTGGTGTGAATGTTTTATTTATGAATTCATATTTAATATTGTTTTGTACATAAATATGCATTGATGAATCTTTGGCAATACTAAATTTATTTTCCAAATTAAATATTCCCCCAAAACCGAAATTATCCTTATTTCCAAGTGTCGAAAATGTATTTTTATCCTCATTGGAAAGGGCAAATTCTGCTCTCAGTATTGAATTTTTTGAAAGCGTATAGCTTACTCCAGATGACAGAAACTGCTTTTTTTTGGGAGTAGTTATTAATCGAGCTGGGACAAAATTTCCTTGAGGAATTCCATTTATCGGCGAAACCCACTTGTAAATTTTACCCAAGGCAATTTGTTGATCAAAAATATAATTCCCTTTATTATCTCCAACCTGAATAAAAAAAGCATTAAATCGAGCTGAATCCGGATTATTGGTAAAAACTAAAACTGAATCAAATCCCAAACTATCAATCATTTTATATTGAATTTGATTCGCAAAATAACCCACCGAATCAATGCTTGATACCTGGGCAAGTTCTAAACTATCGCCAATTGATGACAAATATAATTTTTGCTGATTATCCAATTTTTGTTGCAACGACTGATTTTTAGCATCTTGTTCTGAATAAACGTTGAACCAAAGCTTCATTTTTTTTGACTCAAAACTTGTACCTGTTTGTACTAAAGAACGAGCGTAATTTTGATCTGAATATTGAAATTCGGCAACAATCCTTGAATCCTTGGTAATGAAGTTTTTTGATGTAAAGGTTACTTCAGAGGTATTATAATCAATCGTATAATCAAATTCTTGCCCTCGCTCAAGTAATCTCCCATCGATGTATATTCGTTCAGTACCCCCTAAAATAATTATAAAAGGCTCATTTTCAGCACCTCGTAACCGATAAGGTCCCTGATTTGATTCAACACCTTGAATTATTTGGCGGTTAAATTTTCCTCTCGATAACGCTCCACTAACCTGTGTTTTCAAAACACCGCCGTTTTTAGTAATATATTTGTAAGAAGATGTCAGTCCCTGTGCACGCTTTTTATAGGTTAAAAAGTAACCCTCCGGTTTAGTAAGCCAAAAATCTCCACCAATTAACTTTACGTTGTCATTGTAAATTTGGATAAATAGCTGATCAAATTCCTGAAGCTTATTTGTTGTACCATCCGGCTGAAGTGGAATATTTGCATCGGATACAGATGCTAAAATCTTTAACTGAGAAGAAATTTGTCCTGATAACTCCAGATTCAAGGATGAGTTTATTCCTAAGTCTTGACTATTCCCAAATGATAGTCCGCGGGAAATACTTCCCTGTTTTGAAATTTCTGAGCCACCAAAGATATCACTCACTGAATAATCCTGTGTAGTAATCAAATATTTTTCCCTTTCACTTGACGTACCATTGTAAATAATTGACTCTTTTCTGATTTGATAAATTTTGGATAAACTAAATTGAAAGACACGATAGCTAATCGATAAAGAATCACAAATAGTAGTAAATAGCTGAAGGGTTGATTTTTCAAAATTTAATTCATACTCATTAAAATCTAATGGTCTTCCATCACATAAAATAACAAGTGAGGAAGGATAGATGCTCAACGAATCAATTTCAATTAGATCCTGTGAGAATTTGATTTTTTTTGAACGATATGAGTTGAACTGGCCAAATAAATAATTATTGGAAATACCTAAAAATAAAAATAGAATGAAAAAAAATAATCGCATTTAGCCTTAAGTATACTTTAAAACAGAACAGAATAAAATTTATTTTAAATCGTGTAAATTAACAGAAAAAATATTAAGTAAATTTACCGTTCAATTCATACTAATTTGCATAAAAACAGCTCAGTTTATATTTATAAAGCAAGAACTTGGGTTCTTTTTTATATAAGAATGAGTCAACTCTTTAAAAATCAAAGTAGAATTTGATTATGAGAGTGTTTTCAAACATTTAAAGAGGTTGTTAATAACGTATTTCGAATTGATAAAGTTAAAAAGTAACGGCAGAATAAATCCTGATCTCTATGAAAAGCGTTCAAAAAATGGTTAAAAAAATCGCAATCTTTTTTCCTTTTATTTTTTTTCTTCTCAATTTTCATTCATCAATTTTAGCGCATAAATTTTATTTTGCCTTTGCAGAGGTTGAATATGTTGAACGAGATTCAAAATTAGAGGCAACACTCACGGTTATATCCCACGATTTCGAAGACTATTTAAAAAGTAAAAATATTATCCGAGAATCCATCGAAAAGGCATTTTCAGACTCGCTTGAAACTGCGAAAATAGTAAACGAATTGAATCAGCATTTTGCTTTTCAATATTACGCTGAAGATGACATAAAAATAGAACAAGCAAAATCAAATTTTAAAATCGATGGGTATCACATATTATTGAACGGTAATTTGGAACTATACCTATCGAGTTCGATTTACCTTCCTTCCCCTTTTTTATTAGTAAAATTTGACTTATTAATGGATTCGTATCCGGAACAACAAAATAAATTAACTGTAATTTACAAACAAAATAAAAAAACAAGTAGTTTTATAATTAATAAGGAAACACAACTAATTGATTTAAGTAATAAATGAGAAAAACACTACTATTTTATTCTTTTTTGTCTTCGGTTACACTAACTATTTTTTCGCAGAAAAAATTTGCGCAACTTGATCAAGAACTACCTACCCCAAATGACTACCGCACCGCTTCAGGAGCTCCCGGCCATGGTTACTACCAACAAAAGGCTGATTATAAAATGAGTCTTACCATCGATGATTTAAACCAAAAATTGTATGGTTTAGAAACAATCACCTATACCAATAATTCGCCAGATCAACTATCCTATTTATGGTTGCAATTGGATCAAAATATTTACAGCCAAGACTCTGAGTCGAAAATCATCGAAATTGAAAAAATGGAAGATTTTAAATCCATCAGTGATATCAAGAGAAAATTCTTCTCTTACGATGGAGGATATAAAATAGAGGAAATAAAAAGTATAAGTGGAACTAAAATGAAATACTTCATCAATAAAACAATGATGAGGATTGACTTAGAAAAACCACTGCTACCAAAAACCAGTATCTCTTTTCAAATAAAATGGTGGTATAATATTAACGATAGAATGCAGGTTGGAGGAAGATCAGGGTACGAATATTTTGAGCAGGATAAAAATTACCTTTATACTATTGCTCAGTATTTTCCTAGAATGTGTGTGTACAATGATGTAACTGGTTGGCAAAATAAACAATTTTTAGGTAGAGGTGAATTCACCTTGCCGTTTGGAGACTACGAAGTATCAATTACAGTTCCGGCAGATCATATTGTTGCTGCCACAGGTGAATGCCAAAATTACGATGCTGTTCTTTCTGTAGAGGAGAAAAAAAGGTATGAAGCAGCGAAGAAATCAGACTCACCCGTTTTAATTGTAACGCAAAAAGAAGCAGAAAAGAAAGAAAATTCAAAAGAGTCTAAAACAAAAACATGGATTTTCAAAGCAAAAAATGTTCGTGATTTTGCTTTTGCAACCTCAAGAAAATTTATCTGGGATGCCCAAAATCAAAAAGTAGGAAATCAGAATATCTTATGTATGTCTTATTACCCAAAAGAAGGTAATCCTTTGTGGGAGAGATACTCCACTAAATTAGTGGCTCATACAATTAAAACCTACTCAAAATACACAATAAATTATACATATCCAGTTGCAATATCGGTTCACTCGAAATCAATCGGGATGGAATACCCAATGATATGTTTCAATGGAGGAAGACCTGAATCAGACGGTACATATTCTGAAGGTGAAAAGTATGGCATGTGGGGTGTAATTATTCATGAGGTAGGGCATAATTTCTTTCCTATGATTATTAATTCAGACGAAAGACAATGGACGTGGATGGATGAGGGATTAAATACATTCGTACAATATTTAACAGAACAAGAATGGGAAAGAGGATATCCATCCCGTCGTGGACCCGCTTACCTTATCGCAGACTATATGCGGGGCGATAAAAAAACAATTTCGCCAATAATGACAAACTCGGAATCAATTTTTCAATTCGGAAACAATGCATATGGTAAGCCAGCTACAGCCCTGAATATATTGAGAGAAACTATAATGGGGAGAGAATTATTTGACTATGCTTTCAAAACTTATTGTGAGCGATGGAAATTTAAACATCCATCCCCAGCTGATTTTTTCAGAACCATGGAAGATGCATCAGCAATTGATTTAGATTGGTTTTGGAGAGGTTGGTTTTACGGGACAGATAACGTAGATATTTCTCTTGATGACATAAAATGGTTTCAACTGAATACTCAAGACCCCAATCAGGAAAAAGCTTTTCTATTAAAGCAAAAAAATGAAAAAGATGTGCATATAGGTGAAGGAAGAAATAAAAATGATATTCAAGAAACAGTCAATGAACGTGATTCAACGATTGACGATTATTACGCAAAAAGAAATATTTATTTTGTTGATACATTGGATAAAAAAGAATACAATGAATTTAAAACTAAATTAAGCAAAGACGAAATAAAACTTTTAAATGCAGATAAGCAGTTCTACGAATTATCTTTTTCAAATATCGGTGGTCTTGTAATGCCCTTGATTCTGGAATTTACATTTCAAGATGGATCGACAGAGGTGCGTAGAATTCCGGCGGAGATATGGAGAATGTACGAGGATAAGGTGTCAAAAGTATTTATTTTTGATAAAATAGTACAATCGGTGCGATTAGATCCTTTTTTAGAAACTGCAGACACCGATTTAGATAATAACAGTTGGCCAAAAGAAAGAAAGCCAACACGGTATCAATTGTTTAAACAACAAATTACGAATCGCGAAAATCCAATGCAGCGGCAAATAAGAATCGATGAAATAATAAAAAATTAAGCGTAACTAATAAAATTAGATAATTTTTCAGGATGGGAAATAGAATTAGTTACTTACGATTTATCTAAAAATCGATAACTAATTTATGTTTATCGATAAGTTTTCTAATATTTAAAATCGCATAACGCATCCGCCCGAGCGCGGTATTAATGCTAATATTCTCAATTTCTGCAATTTCTTTAAAGGACATTTCTTGAAAGATTCGCATATTCAAAATCTTTTTTTGCGAATTTGGGAGGTATTCTACTAAAGATACCATTTGGTCAAGTAATTCCTGAGTTGTAATTTGTTCCTCTATTGTTTTATTCCCCGATGATATGGTGGAAAAAATATTGAAATCATTACTCAAGGAGCTAGACTCAGAAATAATTTTTACCCGCGAGGAACGTCTAAAATGATCAATTATTAAATTGTGGGCTATTCTCATCACCCATGGTAAAAATTTACCTTCTTCGTTATAGGATCCAGTTTTAATTGTTTTTATAACTTTTATAAAGACATCTTGAAAAATATCATTTGCAAGATCAACATCTTTAACTTTCAGTTTTATAAAGCGAAAAATTGAATCTTTGTGACGGAATAAAAGCTTCTTAAAAGCAACTTCGTCACCGTTTATATACATTTGAATAAGATCTCGATCGTCAAGGGAAGACACAACGCTCATAGTTTACTAGTTTTGAATTAAACAAAATAAGTAGAACTTTAAACTATAGGCGTGTTTTTAAATTTGTTTTCGAAGTTAAATTATTATTTTTAATTCACCAAATAAAATGAATATTTGGTCGGGTTTGAAGAAGATTTTTCAGGTATTAATTATATTTTTGAAATAGTTGAGCAACTCTATCCTTTAAATGGTTACGTAGGGTAATTGGTTCCAAAACTTCAATTTCACCGCCGAAACTTAAAAAACTTCGAATTAATTCTTCAGAGATAAATACCTTAAGTTGGAAGATACAAAAATCTTCATTCTCTTCAATTAATTTCTGTGAATGATGAAATGGTTGCGATAGAATATATTTTGATGATATTACATCGGATTTAATTTCAATTACTTCCGGATTTCCTTTATAAGAGGTTATCCCTGTCGAATACTCAAAGTATTCCTTTGAGTCAAAATCTAAAGGTATTATCGAGTCATCTTGAAGTTTTTGTAAATCACTCATTCTTTCTAAGGCAAAGGTTATAATATCGCTCTTCAATTCCTCAAATGAAATGAGATACCAACGGTTTCTGTACTCCTTCAACAAAAGAGGTGAAACAGTCCTTTTCTTATGAGCTGTGGATTTAAAACTTTTATAGTTAAATGCGACTTTCTTTTTAGCAATTATTGACTCATATAGAAGGGGCAATAATTCATTCCCCTTTGTTGAAAAGGCTGTTTCAAATTGAACTACTGGGTTTTCGCTTGTTAATGATTGTTTGGACTCAATAGCAACTCGATCAACAATTTTATCAATTGCTTGGCCAAATTGCCTGAACATACTTACGTCCCTGAATTGTTGCAGAGTATTAACCGCAAATTGAATAGACTCTAAATCTTGTTGAGTTAATGGAATATCATTTATTGAATAATTGGGATCCTCATAATAATATCCATCATTTTTTTTACTGTACTTTATTGGAGCATCATGATCCATTCGCATATTGAACAAATCTTTCTCGATGGTAGAATCGCAAATATGCTCTCCGTATGTCGAGCCAAACAAATTTTCCTCGCATGCCTCTCGAAGTTCTCTTTTAGAAGGAAAGGGTTTATATTTATTTCGTATACAGCGATCAATAATTCTGAATCGAATTAACGCATTTTTAATGTGAGGCATTTAATTGACTGATTTAGATTTATAACCAAATAATTCATAAAACTTAATCGCTTTTGCAACCTCATCCGGGACTTCTCCTTCCCATGAATTTGATCCTGATTTTATTTTACTCAAAACATCATCAGACCAAATTCTCAAAAATTCCGGATTATATTTTTCAATTTGAACCAGTTTATCATTTGCTCTCATAAACTCCAACAATCCATTTAAATTCTGTGCTATTGAAAAATTCGATAAGTCGTAAATTGAGCCATCTTCAACATTTATAGCTGGATATACGTATAGTTTCACATTGTGTCCAAAACCACGTCCGAATGCCTCTAAAAGTCCTCCTGTCAAATTATCATAATACTTTTCCTCAAAAATTGAATTAAGGTTATAAACTCCTAAAATAATACCGAGTAGACTTTCTTTCGTAATTGATGTTAAGTATTCCATCATTTTATAGTGCTTCAGGTAATTTGAAATCATTACCGTGTAACCCAAAGAACCCAATAATTCAGCTCGATCGACAAAATCCTTGTCTGAAATTTTTCCATCCGCCGTAAGGTCTTTCAAGGTTAACTCAAAAATAACCTCTGTTTTCTCGGGATTAACCTGTCTCTCCTGCAAAAATTGCTCTCTTCCATTTTCAATCATATCGATATGAACTTTTGTCACAGGACGAAATCTACCCCTCATCAACAAAACATTCTTTTTATACAGTGCTGATGCCGGTTGGAGTACGTTTTTTGATAAATCGAACATTGTTGCATCGGTGAAGCCTCTTTTCACTAAATTGAGTGCAACGATTCTATTATCAATATTTTCAAAATCAGGACCTGAAAAGCGCAACATATCTATTTCAACCCTGTCACGCGGGAGGCGATTCGTTAAGTCAGATAAAAATTCATCTAAATTATCGTGATGAAAATAACAGGCATGTATTAAGTTTACACCTAAAATTCCAAGGGCTTCTTGCTGCATTTTATGGCTGTTATCATGCATTATAACATGTAATATAATATCATTCGGTGTTTTTTCTTCTTTTAATTGAAAACGCATTCCAATCCATCCATTACCCTGGTTGGTTTTATGATAATTAAGTGACTCTACTGTATTACAAAATGCGAAGAACTTAGAATCTTTTGCCTTACTTGGTAACGTATCAGTCAAATGTTTGAATTCCTTTTCAATCATGGTACTAAGTCGTTCCTCACAAACGTAGCGAGAGGTAGAGCCATACATTGAGTCTGACACCTTCATATCGTAAGCGGAATGTGTGTAAGCGATTGTACCCGAACTTCCTCCAGCTTTAAAAAAATTCGCTGCAACCTCTTGTCCCGCACCTATTTCGGCAAAACAGCCGTAAATATCTTTTCGCAGATTAATTTTCAAGGCCTTATCCTCTGTCGTTAATCGATTATTTTGATCCATTTCGTTAAGTCGATGAATTAAGGTTAGTGAGGATCTTGAAATTTTGGATTATTTATGAAGTTCTGGTCTGTCAATGTTAATAGAAACTTTTTCAGTAAATATTTTTCCTGGGCATCTAACTGGACTCCACCTTGGCTTCCAAATTCAATCAGTGGATCAATTGTAGAGCTCATATGTATTCCGCTCGAATAATGTTCAATAACCTCATCTAACGTTGTGAACCTTCCGTCATGCATATAAGGAGCGGTCAAAGCAATATTTCTCAAAGTTGGAACTTTAAATTTATAATTATCTTCAGGATTCATCGTAACCGATGCCCGACCAAGATCATTAAAGTTATTGGGAAATAAACCATTATTACTGAATTTTTTTACACGCATCAAAGGTCCGTTGTGGCAATGAAAACAATCTGCACCATTTAGACTTTTAAATAAATCGTAGCCCGCCCATTCCTCTGTATCTATAGTCTGAAAAATTGATTGTTCAGTTGAGTTCAGCGACATACCATTTTCATACTTGTACATCACATCGAACTTCGACTCACCAGAAATCATTGTTCTAACAAATTGAGCGATGGCCTTGGCTGCCTTGATAGAATCAATTCCGCTCTCTCCAAAAGCCCTATAAAATCGATTCCGATAATTTACATCTTGATTCAATTTTGAAACGACATTTTTCCATGTTTCATGCATTTCAATTGGATCAATTATTGGATCTATGATTTGTGCCTCTAAAGTTGTCTTTCTTCCGTCCCAAAAGAAAAAATCCTCCCATCCCATATTAATGAGCGCCATTGATTGTCTCTTACCTTGAATTCCATCGATTCCAGTAGAATACTGATTAGGGTCAGAAAAAGAATTATTTGGCATATGGCATGATGCACAACTCATCGAATTATCACCACTTAATTTTTTTTCATAAAATAAATAACGTCCCAATTCAACTCCCTCAACCGTCATTGGATTGTCATAAGGAATAAGCATATCTGGAAAGTGAGACGGAATTTCTAAAGTGTAGGGCGTGGCCTTGTAGGAAATGCGATCTTTTCTACACGAAAAAATTAGAGCAATCAATAAAAAAACATATAAAAAATATTTCATCAATACGAAATTAATGATTGTTTAAAATTTGTAGTTACTTTTTCTGTCAATGCCTGTTGTCCAGATCCCGTGTGCGTTAGGAATTGTGTTTTCAAATCTATCGGATTTGATGGGTTATGAAGAAAAGTCCATAAATCGAGTTTTAAAGAAAAGACTTTTTCATTTGCTGAGGCAGTTTGCCAATTAATATTCGTAAAATCGAAATCTCTTCGATATGAATCTGTTCCAATATGAAAACTAAAATTGTGATCAAAATTCGCTATTCCATCGTTTGGAATTGTATCTACTTTACCTTCCAGATTAATAAATATGTATCCTGTATTCCATCCCCAGTGCATTGAACCTGCATTTGAAATATTCAAAGGACTATCATTAGGAAATTCTGATGGATCAGAGTGGTTTAATAAGGAATCAACACCAATATAACCTTGTAAATTTGGAAATTGCATATAATCGCCCTTTACTTTAGCTAGCAACAAACCTGTTTCACGATAATCAAAATAAGCTGATTCAAGTAAATTTACACTCCCATTTTTGAGTTTGGTTAGGTAAAATTTAATGTCCGTAAATTTCACTTTATAACCTTCAGATGTTGTGTAAACAGTATCAAGTTGAATATTTTGCTGACCATCTGAAGAATAGGTTGGTTGAACAGTCAGTTTTATAAAATTATCCAATGGTTGAGTATCTGGATCTTTTTTTTTGCAAGAAAGCAAAAACAACAAAGCAGAAACAAACCAAATACTTAATCTCATGATGTTATTTTTTTTATAAATTTCGTAATTTTAAAAGATACTAATACAATACAAAATTATAGAAAATTGGTTTACTCTCAAACTAAAAAATCCCTCTTAATATTAAATGCTTCAGCAGGAAGTGGTAAAACCTACAACTTGGTATATCAGTACATTAAAATTCTATTACATTCAGAGCACTCTTATCAAGATTTTAGACATATTTTGGCCATGACTTTTACGAATAAGGCAGCGAACGAAATGAAAGAGCGCGTTTTGAAAGCTTTGGATGAAATGTCAAGATCTACTCTATCCGAACCAATAGAGAATGCAATTTCAATTTTTGAAAAATTGGAATCGGATTTAGACATTGAACGACAGGTTTTAATAGATAGATCAAAAAAATCTTTACGTTCTTTACTCCATAGCTACGAAGATTTTCACGTAATGACGATTGATAAATTTAATCTGAAACTCATTCGCAATTTTAGTCGTGATCTCGATTTACCCGGTCAATTTGATGTTGAAATGAACACCGATAATTTAGTAGAAAAATTAGTAGATAATTTGCTCAATAAAATTGGTGAAAAGGATACAGAGGAACTAACTGAATTGGTTTTTTCATTTGCAAAAAGTAACCTTGACGATGGTGAAAAATGGGATGTAAAAGAAATTTTGGTCGAATTCGCAAAGATTCTAACCAAAGAAAGTGTTCTTCCTAAAATTGAAAAAATCAATTCAAAAAAATATTCCGTAACAGAATTTACCAATCTCAATAATCGCAGAAAAGGGTTGAGTGATGAACTAACGCGCAAAGCAAAAGGTGTCTATGATGTTGTTGTAAATCAAGGAATGAGTGAAGAAAGCGTTCCCCAACGATCAAAATCATGGAAACAATTAATGAATTTAAAACATGGGGCTTCTTTTTTTGTAAATAATCCTATAAGTCCGACTTATGCTACAGCTCTTTTGGCAGAACCAAAAAAAGGACAAATTCTTCCGAAAGAATTTCAAACCATCTTAGCTGAATTTATTTCATTTCATGAAAGTCACTTCAAGGAATTTCAAATTATCTACCTGTTGGTGAAAAATTTTCATAGTATGGCCTTGTTAAAATTTATGTCCGCCTTTTTGGAAGAAATAAAAGAACAAGATCAAATTATTCAAATCTCAGAGTTTAACAAACTCATTTCAGACTTAATTCAGCAATCTCACGCACCCTATATTTACGAACGAATTGGCACACGATTTAAACACTATCTGTTGGATGAGTTCCAGGATACATCTCGTATGCAGTGGTTGAATCTTATTCCCTTGGTCGAGGAATCTCTTTCACATGACCAGTTAAATTTCATAGTAGGTGACCCAAAGCAATCGATATATCGATTTAGAAATGGGGTGGCTGAGCAGTTTGTGGCACTTCCAAGAATTTACAACCCAGAAAATTCGAATGAATTAGAGCGGAAGTCTGATTTTTTTGAGAAACAAGGCCATTGCAAACCCTTAACAGAAAATAGACGCTCAGCACAAGAAATTGTAAAATTCAACAACTCATTTTTTGAAAAAGTGAAATTCCGTCTCGATGAGGAAGCACAAAAATTCTACGACCCAGTTATCCAAATCCCTACCTCAAAATCAAGTGGTTTTGTATCGATTATTTCATCACGAGAGAAAATTAGTTTAGATGAAAAAATAGATGCTCTTGTTGACATCATTTACAATTGTGATGAACTTGGATATAGAAGATGTGATATTTGTATTTTAGGTGAAATAAATAGAGAGCTCAATTCATGGGCAATTGAATTATTAAATCGAGGAATACCCGTTGTTTCTGCTGATTCGTTATTCGTTAATAACGATCCCTTGGTCCGATTAACTATTTCCTACTTAAAACTGCGCTTAGATCCCAAAAACTCAACTGAATTCAAAAAGTTTGCAGATTTATTCTTCACAATTACACCAGATAAGACTCAGGCAGATTATTGGAAATACTTTAAAGAGAGAGAATATAAGGGAAAAAAATATCGCTATTTTGACCAAAAAAGTTTTATAACTGAAAATTATACGGATTTCTCATCTTTTTTCTGTCAATTTGAAACCATATACAGTCTTGTACAAAAATTTTATCGATTAATGGGGTGGTTTGAAGAAACGAACCCATACTTGCATCATTTGGCTGATATCGTTTATACTTTTGAGCAGAAGAATTCAAGCGATCTTAGAGGATTCCTTGATTTTTACAAAAAGGACAACGAAAAAATGTCTGTATTACTTCCCGAATCGGAAAAATCTGTTCTGCTAATGACCGTTCACAAAGCCAAAGGATTAGAATTTCCCGTCGTGATATTACCCAACTTAGACTTCAATACAGGATTAAAAGGTTTTTCTAAACATCTAATTGAACTTGAAGATAATATCATTTATACATCATTGAAAAAAGAGCACGCAGTTCAGGAAATTGCAGAAGCACAGAATAGAGAAAAAAATCAAGTTTTAACCGACAAAGTCAATCTTTGTTATGTTGCATTGACAAGACCAAGAGAGCGATTATATGTTTTCAATTATTTTCAAAAGTCTAATTTAGGTAGCTTAATTCACTCTGTCTTAGAAGAAATAGTGGTAGATTGTGAACCCGGTAGAATAGAATTTAGAAGCGGAAAACTTGAACCAAATCCTAAGGCCAATTTAATTTCACAGCAGGAAGACTTTTACAGGCCAGAAGTAATTTCAGATAATTTATGGTTTCCTGAAATTGCAATTCGTGAGAATATTGCAAACAATGAGCTTTCAAACGAACAAAAATTTGGAAATGCCTTTCATTTACTTATGGCGCAATGTGATTCTTCTGAATTAATTACAAAGACACTCAAGAAGCTTGCTGATGAGGATAAAATTCCTTTGGAATATATTTCAGAGTTAAGCGAAAAAGCCGAGAGAACTTTTCAGAAACTTAATGGTAAAAGTATTTTCAAAGATATTGTAAAAATATACAACGAAACTACAATTATTTCCTCAGTAGATTCAATTAAACGTCCGGATAAAATTGTATTAAAAGAAAATGAAACAATAATTATTGATTTTAAAACTGGTAATAAAAACGAAAAGGACGTGAAGCAAATTACAGAATATGCAAACCTTCTCAAACAAATGAAATTACCTCAAGTAAAAGCGTTTTTATTTTATACGGCATCGGAAGAATTACACGAAATCCATTGTTTGTAATTTTTTTATTTCGTAACTTAAAGTAAAATTGTGGAGAATGAATAAAAAGTGGGTAATTAAATCAGAGCCACCTAACTCTGATGTAGAGAAATTAAAAGACGAATTAAAAGTCAACGAAATCATTATAAAACTGCTCTTGCAAAAAGGCATTGATTCAAGAGAAAAAGCAGAAGAGTTTTTTCGACCTAAATTGGATGATTTACATGATCCTTTTTCAATGAAAGATATGAAAAATGCCGTTGAATTAGTTAATAAAATCATTCAATCAAAGAAAAAAATATTACTCTTCGGCGATTACGATGTAGATGGAACCACGGCTGTCTCACTCATGTACTTGAGTTTACTTCCCTATTATTCCAATATTTCATATTACATTCCAGATCGATATACGGAAGGCTATGGAGTAAGTAAAAAAGGCATTGATTACGCAATTAAAAATGAAATTGCCTTAATTATTTCTTTGGATTGTGGTATAAAGTCTGTTGAGTTAATTCAATATGCTCGAGAAAATAATATCGAGTTTGTAGTTTGTGATCATCATCAGCCAGGCGAAGAAATTCCAAATTGTGTTGTTCTCGATCCAAAACAAAAAGATTGTAAGTATCAGTTTAAAGAATTATCAGGTTGTGGGGTGGGATTTAAGTTACTTCAGGCCTTATATCTAGTGAATAATTGGAATGAAAAAGAATTGCTCCAACACCTTGATTTAGTTGCAATCAGTATAGGTGCGGATATCGTTTCAGTAACTGGTGAAAATCGAATTTTAGCAAAGTTTGGGTTGAAACAATTAAATGAAAAACCTCGAACAGCCTTTAAAGAGCTCATTGAGCTATCAGGGAAAAAATTCCCATTGAGTTTAACTGATGTGGTTTTCATTATCGCTCCGAGAATTAATGCAGCAGGTCGCCTACGAAGTGGTAAATTTGCCGTTGATTTGATGATTTCAACCAATCATACCGAAATGGTTCAAATTGCCGAGGAAATTAATCAAGACAACAAAAATCGAAGAGAAATTGATAAACAAATTACGGAAGAGGCGCTTCGACAAATTGAAAATGACCCTACATTTCAAGACAAAAAGTCAACTGTTGTTTACAACTCAAATTGGCACAAAGGAGTAGTAGGAATTGTTGCATCACGACTTATCGAAAAACATTACCGACCAACCATTGTTCTCACTAAATCAAATGGTTTACTCTCCGGTTCTGCGAGAAGTATTGATAATTTCAACCTATACCAAGCGATTGATAACTGTTCCGATTTGTTAGAACAATTTGGCGGTCACGAGTACGCAGCAGGTTTAACTTTAAAGGAAGAAAATTTGTCTGAATTCATTATTCGATTCAATAAAGAGGTTGAGATGCAAATTGGCAGTCAACATCAATTTCCTTCACAAATAATTGATTTGGAAATAAATTTTGAAAATATTTTTCAACCTCATGAAAATCGTAAAAAAATTCCACGTTTGAAAACATTGTTGGATTACTTTGAACCACACGGGCCTGGAAATATGACACCCGTTTTTCTAACAAAAAATTTATTTAGCAAAACTTGTAAAATTGTAAAAGAGAATCACCTTAAACTGGAATGTATGCAACCATCACACGATTTAGTAATGGAGGCAATTGCATTCAAAATGAAAGATAAAGAAAATTTAGTAGCAAAAGGAATTCCCTTTCAAATAGCTTATTCGTTGGAGGTAAATTCATTTCGTGATCAGCAAACACTACAATTCAATGTGAAGGATATTCGAGAGCATTAAACAAAAAAATGCCCGTTTTATCGGAAATTCACTTTATTCTTTGTTGATTAGTTTACAAATTCTCAATCACCATTGCCGATGCTCCTCCCCCCCCATTACAGATTCCGGCGGCGCCAATTTTAGCATTGTTTTGTTTTAAAACATTAATCAAGGTAACTATAACGCGTGATCCTGAATTTCCAAGTGGGTGACCCAAAGCAACTGCTCCACCGTTTACATCCACTTTGGAAGGATCCAATCCTAAAATTTTCATGTTCGCCAATCCAACAACTGAAAATGCCTGATTCAACTCCCAATAGTCAACATCAGAAGTTTTTAACCGAGCTTTCTCTAATGCTTTTGGAACTGCCAATGAAGGTGCGGTTGTAAACCATTCAGGAGCTTGTGCTGCATCAGCATAACTTACAATTTTAGCAATTGGTTTTAAGCCGTATTTTTCAACTGCCTCTGCAGATGCCAACACTAATGCAGAAGCACCATCATTTAACGTAGATGCATTTGCTGCTGTTATGGTTCCCTCCTTGTCAAATACCGGTTTCAAGCCAGGGATTTTATCGAGAAATACATTTTTGTACTCCTCATCTTCACTCACCAAAATCGGGTCTCCTTTGCGTTGAGGAACAGATACAGGAACGATTTCGTTGTCAAATTTTCCAGATTTCCAGGCTGCAGCTGCTCTCGTGTAGGAAGTAATTGCAAAATTATCTTGATCCTCTCTTGATATATTGTATTCTTTTGCACACAACTCAGCACAATTTCCCATTGGAACTTTGTTATACACATCCAACAAACCGTCTTTTGTGATTCCATCCAACATGGTGATGTTTCCAAACTTAGTTCCGTTTCGACCTTCTACATAATGAGGCGTTTGTGACATGTTCTCCATTCCCCCTGCAACAACAATATGATTATCTCCTGCCAAAATTGTTTGAGCACCAAGCATAATTGATTTCATACCGGATGCACATACTTTATTTACGGTTGTACATGGAACATTTTGATTCAATCCAGCACCCAATGCTGCTTGACGAGCAGGAGCTTGACCAACACCAGCTTGTAATACGTTACCCATAAAAACCTCATCGATAGAATCAACAGGAATAGTTGCTTTTTCAATTGCCCCTTTTATTGCAATTGACCCTAATTGAGTTGCGGGTATTGAGGCAAATGCGCCTAAAAAAGAACCCATTGGAGTTCGAACAGCTGAAATTATATACACTTCTTTTTTTGACATAGTTCTAATTTTCTTGCCGCGAAGATAACGAAAATCCAAGGAAAGTAAGCTAAAAATCAAATTCACAGAATATAAATCCTACTAAAAGTTGAACTTTTGCATATTGTATTAATGAAAAAAATTTAATCTTGTAAACTCTTTTATTAATCGTAACTTTGCTTTGTGATTCTAACCATGATAATACCTTTATTTTTGAGTGACGTCTCCGGAACAGAAGTGCTCGTCATTTTTCTATTCATTCTTATCTTTTTTGGCTCTAAAAGTATCCCAACAATGGCACGTACATTCGGAAGAGCAATGAGAGAAATCAAGAACGCTTCTGCTGATTTACAAAATGAAATCAAAAAATCTGGGTTAGATGTTAAAAATGATTTGAATTTATCAACAATTATAAAAAAAAGCGAAGAAGAAATTCAACAACCACTTGATCAAGTAATGGTAGATATAAAGGAAACTGTTCACTACGGGAGCACAAATTTAAACGAAGCGGCAGATAATATTAATAAATCAAATCCGTCCACAAATAACAATTCAAAGGATGAAACAGAAATTAATACAATATTAAATAAGGTAAAGTCGGATTCAGAGAAACGAAAAACAGAAATTAAAAACGAATCAAATGGCTAAAGTGGGAATAATCATGGGTAGCATCTCCGATCTGCCTATTATGCAAGAAGCAAAAGATATTTTAACAGAACTTGGAGTTGAGACGGAAATTGATGTTGTATCCGCCCATCGAACACCAGAAAAAATGGTAGAATATGCAAAAAATGCGCATCTAACCGGTATTTCAGTAATAATAGCTGGAGCGGGAGGTGCCGCACATTTACCCGGTATGACTGCCTCATTAACATCGCTACCAGTGATTGGTGTTCCAATTAAATCTTCAAATTCCATTGATGGTTGGGATTCTATTTTGTCAATTTTGCAAATGCCCGGCGGAATTCCAGTTGCTACGGTGGCATTAAACGGTGGTAAAAATGCAGGACTTCTCGCTGCGAGAATCATTGCTACCTTTGATCAACATGTTTTCCACAAAATGGAAGCCTATCGAAATGAGCTCCAAGAAAAAGTCAAAGAGTCTCGCACTAAACTTTAAAATGGTTTTGGTAAAGTCTTTGCTCCATATAACGCCTATGCGTTTTTTCTATTTCTTAGCTTTACTAATATCAACCTCCGCTTACGGACAAAAATGTGATCGCGTTCTTTTGACAGGACAAGTCATAGATTCGGGGGGAATTCAATCGTTTTACAACTTAATGATTGTCAATCGAAATACAGGACAAGGAGTTTTTGGTCAACCGAATGGATTTTTCTCGGTTTACACAAAAAACAATGATAGCATTTCTATTTCCGTTAAAGGATATTTAATTCATGGTTTTCGCGTTGTTGCTGATTCAAATTGTCAATGCAGACAAAAAATTTATTTAATTCCCAAGCCACAAGAATTGAAGGAGATGGTGATTAAACCGTTGAAAACGTTGAGCCAAATTCGTGAAGAAAGAGAAGCGTTAGCGATGAGAGAAACACGATTAGTTACGGGTGTAGACTTACTTCAAAGCCCAATCACAGCCCTTTACCAAACCTTTTCCAAAAAGGAGAAGAATAAACGTTGGATTGCAGAACAAGAATTTAAAGATAACAAACGAAAAGTTGTTCAAGAGTTATTAAGATTGTATGTAGTCAGTGATATTATTGAGTTAGACGAAGAGGAATTTGATGATTTCATCTCCTTTTTAAATCTTTCAGAAACCTTCCTCAAAACATCTACCGAAATGGAATTATATCTATTTATAAAAGACAAATACGAGCATTACAAAAGAATTAAAAATTAATGGAAGTTATTAATCTTATTTTCAAAATTGGAGTTCTTCTGGCCATTTATGGATTCATTTGGTTCTTCATCAATTTATTGATTTCCTTGGCAACAGGTGGACGAAAAAAAACAGTTGGTGAAGTTTATTTATCCAAGGGAGTCAAATCCATTTTTTTGGTAAACGTTCTCTTTTTGTATGGGTTAGACGATGGGCAAAATGAAATTGATCTATTCAATATGATTGTTTCGGGACTCGTGCTTATCCTCTACTTTGTTGGTCAGATGCAAAAGAATGAACAACAAGCGGCTATGATGGAAAAATACTCGAATTTATTGAGAGGAATGGGGACAAATTCACGGTTTAATAAAAAAGCTGAAATTATCGTGTTATCAATTTCAGTGATCTTTTACGCTTTACTATTCTACCTGCCTGAATTTGCCAAAAACCCAATTGCACTTTGGTTTTACGAGACCGTAACTGAAATTGAAAAAACGCCATTAATTGGTTTTATTTTTAAGATTATCGGATTCTTTTTCTTACTCAGTATTTTAGTGAAAATCTTCAATGGATTTAACTATCTTATTTCTGGAAAACCATTTATTAATGTAAAAACAGGATTCTATTCAGGGAGAAAAAAAGACAAGGATGATGATTCATTTGATGATTTTGAAGAAATAAAAAATGAACTACCTGAAGACAAATCGTGAGGCGTGGAATGACAAAACAGTTGTCCATTTAGAATCTGAATTTTACGATCAAAAAGCATTTTTAGCCGGAAAAAATTCTCTTAAGAATCCTGAATTAGATGTTTTGGGTGAAGTTAACGGGAAACGAATTTTACACTTGCAATGTCACTTCGGTCAGGATACTCTTTCTTTAGCAAGAATGGGTGCAAAAGTAACAGGATTAGATTTTTCAGAGGTTGCCATTGAAAATGCCATTCGAATAAAGCAAGAACTCGGTCTTGATGCTCAATTTATATGTTCGGATGTTTGTGATTTACCTGCTGAATTGTACAATCAATTTGATATTGTTTTTACTTCCTACGGAACAATTGGTTGGTTTCCTAATTTGGCACCTTGGGCAGAAACTATAAAAAACGCTTTGGTTCCGGGAGGAAAATTCATTATGGTAGATTTTCACCCGTTTGTTTGGACCTTTGACAACGACATGAAATACATTCAATACGATTATTTCAATGGCGAGCCTATTGAAGAAGAAATCGAGGGCACGTATGCAGATCGAAATGCCCCGATAAAAACGAAAACGATTTCTTGGAATCACGGCATTGGTGAAATTCTGAATACGCTTATTCAAGCAGGTATTTCAATCAACGAATTTAGTGAGATGGATTATTCGCCTTTTGAATGTTTTTCAAATCTTAAAAAACTAGACGAGGACAAGTTTGTATTTTCTCACATTGAACCTGCTATTCCTATGATTTATCGGATTGTCGGGGAGAAAAACAATTAATCAATTAACCATTTCAATGGTTTAATTTTTCTCCACCCAAATTTTCGTATCTCCTTCGGTTTCGATATCTATTAAAACAGCACCTCTATCTCGCGTTTCAAAACGAATATCATCAGCCAGAATTTCAGCACAGATGTATGATTTGTTTTCTGAAATGGCTGTTTGCAGCTTTTCATTGGCATCGAGTGTCACGAGAATTCGATCGGTTACATCCAAACCACTTTCTTTTCGGATATTTTGAACGCGATTCACAACCTCTCGTGCAATACCTTCAGACCATAACTCAGGTGAAATTGTGATGTCTAAAGCTACCGTTAATCCATTTTCTGAGGCAACTAACCATCCCGGAATGTCTTGCGCTTGAATTTCAAAATCAGAAAGTTCTAAAACAACCTGCGTTCCTTCAATTTCTCCTTGCCAAGAGCCGTTTGTTTCAATAGCTGAAATATCATCCGCCGTAAAAGATTTCACCAATTCGGCAATTGCTTTCATTTGCTTGCCGTATTTTGGACCAATGGTTTTGAAATTTGGTTTGATGCTTTTTACCAACATTCCACTATCTTCCAATAATTCAAGTTCTTTCACATTCACCTCCGATAAAATCAACTCTTTGACGTGTTGTATATTATCCGCAACTTCTTGATTTAAGACAGGAATCATAATTTTTTGAAGCGGCTGACGTACACGAATCATTTGTTTTTTTCTCAAACCAAGTACAAGTGAGCACGTATCTTGCGCCAATGCCATTTGTGCTTCCAAGGTTTTATCAATAAACGATTCCTTAGAAATTGGAAAATCAGTTAAATGAACGGAAGTTGCATTGTGTTTTTTAGTCGTAGTATTCAAATCTAAAAACAATTGATCCATATAGAATGGTGCAATTGGAGCAGCAAGGATAGAAATTGTTTCCAAGCACGTGTACAACGTCTGATACGCACACAATTTGTCTGTTGGATCATCACTTTTCCAGTAACGACGACGACACAAGCGTACATACCAGTTTGAAAGTTGGTCATTTACAAAATCCTGAATTGCTCTACCGGCTTTGGTCGGTTCGTAACTTGCATAAGCCTCATCCACTTCAGCAATTAATGAATGTAATTTTGATAAAATCCATCGATCAATTTCAGGTCTATCAGACAATGGAACATCCTGCTCAGAATACGCAAAACCATCAATATTGGCGTAAAGTGAGAAGAACGAATACGTATTGTAAAGCGTTCCAAAAAATTTGCGTTGAACTTCCGAAATTCCATCCAAATCGAATTTCAAATTATCCCAAGGTTGCGCGTTCGTTATCATATACCAGCGTGTCGCATCAGGACCGTATTTTGTTAATGTTGTGAACGGATCGATGGCATTCCCCAATCTTTTTGACAT
>VGFL01000006.1 GCA_016868915.1 Bacteroidota bacterium
TTTCGCAATTCATAAATGGTCTCATGGCCGAGCGGTTAGGCACCGGTCTGCAAAACCGTCTACAGCAGTTCGAATCTGCTTGAGACCTCAAGAAAACCTCGTAAACCCCTGTAAATCAGGGGTTTTTGTTTTTAATACTATGAGTTAACGGAATGTTTTATACGTTGTATCGGATACCGTAGGAGGAGATTCAGACAGTTGAGCATTGTTTTAAGAGACAACAAAGCAGAGTTCTGAATGCACAATATATGCCCACAACTATGGAGTAGTAAAATAGTCTTTTGCCTCAGAAATTAAATGAAACCTTTTCAAATGCCTGTATGATGATGCCCAAATAATAAAACCTGTGACACTTATCGCAGGTGGTAGCGTTAAATAAATATAGGGACTGACGTTAATTAATGAAAGACCAATACTCAAAGCAGTTCCTAATACTTGAAGGCCAATTCCAGTTTGAGATTCAGAAGCGAATTTATCTAAGTAATATGAAACTTTATCACTTCTTAATTCTTCAGTTGCTATATGAATTTTATGAATTGAGTCTTTATGTATTTTAATTAATCCATTGATTTCCTTTGATTCATTTTCTGAATTCCACACTCTATAATTTTTAATAAATACAAAGTTTTGATAGGTATAAATTTTTGAATCTGAATAAATTATTTCATAATTTTTAAGTGTAAGGCCTTTGTTATATTTGTTGGTATTTTCATAAGACGAAATCTGAGCGGCAATATTTAACGACAAAAACATTAGGGTCAAAACTATAAATTTTTGCATAATGAACTTTTTTTCAAATTTATAGACCATTACTTTAATGTTCAATCCCACGTTAACAATTCAAATCATCTACCCATTTCTTTTCTCCCCTTACAATTTGATAATCCTCACTGATTTTATTCCCTCTTGATTTTCTACATGGACAAAATAAACGCCCCCTGGACCAACCAAAGCGGCCTCAGCAGACTTTTGATTGGAGAGCCGCGTCTCGTATACCAAGCGCCCTTCAATGTCTGTAATATGTAATCTTCCCGTAAATTCAGTGGTAAAATAAACCGTAAAATTAGTAATCACCGGATTTGGAGCTACGTAAAAAGCATCTTCTCTTACTTCCGAGATTCCTATGATATTTATGGTGAGACAGTTGGAGGTGTCCGTACAACCGGAAGCACTCGTCAAGATTGCCCCGTAGGTGCCGTTTTGTGTTACTATTAAATCAGGGCCATTTGCTCCTGGGACAATTTCATTTGTATTACAATCAAACCATTGGTAAGTTGACGCAGAAGTATTTGAACATTGCAATGCCTGACCATTATTGGGATTGATAGACACTGAATTTACAATTGTATTTACAATTAAATGTAGGATTACAACACTATCACAACCTTGAAGAGACATGTACTGAAATGGATAGTCCCCAGCTTGTGAAAAACTCTGACCATTCATGGTGAAGGTTTCTCCGTCACAAATTTCTACGGTGAGTTCGCTCTGTTGGCTTTGACAATTTACATAGATAAAGCCAGTATAGTTTGCCGAAAGGGAAGAAAATTCGGCATTTATGGTTGTGTAACCCGCAGAGCCGTTCGAAAATGTTGTAGGATTAGTTGTTGAATTATGAGTGGTAATTGGTGTTGTGATTGACCAAGAATTTATTGCTAAAGTCGCTTCGACAATAATATATTCATTGGAGCATAAGGCATAGCTTGCATAAATTTCAGGTTGGGCTTGAAGGTTAAATGTATCATTGATCAACACGAGGGAATCTCCTGTTGCAATATAAACATTTGTTTGTATTCCGTTTGCACCGTCTCCACCTTTTCCTCCCGCGCCACCTGCACCACCTGCGCCACCTGCGCCACCATCACCTATTTCGCTACTGCATGTAGTTTGTGATCCACCTCCATTTCCTCCATTTCCTCCATTTCCTCCATTTCCACCAATGCCACCTGCACCGTAAGATCCCGTTTGAAAATAGCAATCCACAACTTGTCCGTTCGATCCATTATTAAATGCAAAAAGAGCAAATGTGCTGCCTCCGCCATATCCACCCTGGCCGCCTTCGCCGCCTTGACCGCCACCGCCACCGCCAGAAGCCCCATTGCCTGGACCGTTGTCACAAAATACAGAACACGTTTGTCTTCCACCTCCGCCACCGCCGCCGCCGCCGCCGCCGCCGCAACCATCCTGACCGACGCTTCCTTGTGAACCCGGCATCCAATAGCCACCAATAACTGCACCGGGCAAACCTGCTGCACCCATGGCGCCAGCTAAACCTGCAGAACCATTGCCTCCAGAACTTCCATTTCCACCGGGATCGCCATCGTTTCCTTTAACTCCGCCACCACCTCCACCAACGCAGGAAGAACCGCCACCTGAGCCCCCATTTCCGGCATTGTTGGATGAGCATTCGTCTCCACCGGCTCCACCACCTCCTCCTGCACCTCCATTTCTTCCAATGCCCATACCCCCGGGATTTCCAGGGTTTGTTGCTCCATTTTGCCCTGGTCCTCCAGATCCAGCGACAGTGCCACCACCTCCGGTTCCTCCGTTGGCTCCCGCCCCACCAGCTTGGCCGCTGGCAAATGTGCAATTGCTACCGTCGCAATTTCCTGCAGAACCCGTACCTCCATTAGATCCATTCAGACCATTTCCGCCTTGGGAACCATTTAAGCCAGCACTTGCACTACCCGTCAGAATTTGACATCTAACGATGCGAAAATTTGAACAATTATCCATGTACATCCCATAAACAGAAGTACCGTAGGGCATTGCTAAATCTGCACTTGCAGCTGAAGCCACCGAAACCGTTATATCTTGAAATCGAATACCATTTACGCCTTGAAGTTCTATTGCAGAGATTCTTGGTGCAATCGGTAGTCCACTGGGGTTTAAGTTCGTTCTGTGGATAGTTGTTGCTCCGGCTAGACTTGTTTTTGTCCACCCCAAGGAATCAATGAATCCTCCCTCGATCGTAAGCTGACTGGTAGTTAAAACCAACGAATTATTGACAGTATATGTTCCTGTTGCCATTCTAATGTAGGCACCTTCGGTAGCGTTGAGCAAAGCGGTTTGCACGTCTAAAGGATCATCTATTGTTCCCAACGCAGAGGAGTTTCCATTTGTTGTAACATAAACAACTTGACATTGGGAGTGGCCCATCACGTAAAAATTTAGAAAAGCAGCGACGAAGAGTATTCTTAATTTCATAAGCAATGTATATTCAGCTAATATAAAATTAAATAATTTGAAAACAAATTGAAACAGTGTAAAATCAATCCAAATCCTCTATATCAAAATCGGCTAATTCTTCGTTGAAATTCTTAACTAATAATGCTATTTCGCTTATCAATGTTGCTTTTTGATCATTTTTAGCGCCTAATTCTACGTATTCCTTCAAGTGAAGTTGAGACTCTAAAATATCTGATTCCTCAAATGGACCCTCTAAATTTTCAATAATAGTTAAGCATTCAAGCGCCTCAAGGTAATCTCCTTCGACTGCCATTTCCACAAATTCGGCCAAGTAAACGCTGTAGTCCAATCTGCTGTTCCAAATGGAAGAAAGCAAAATCTGACGAATGGGCAGATTATCAGGATCCATCAAGATTTGAATCATAGTTTCTTGGGCCTCATATGCAGATAAGTTATTAAAAAAAACAAGCAATTCTTCCTTGCACTTATCAGAAATAGATGCGTGAAAAACACGGGCCAATTCGGGAAGAGCAGCAACTGTCAATAAGGTGTCTAATTCGGCTAAGTTCTTTTTGAATTCACTCTCATTGCCGGAACGTAATTTATTTATCAGTTCACCTTGTTTCAGTATTTTACCCTTGTTCATCTCACTTTACTTTTCTTACAAAATCTACCACCAAATTACCTATATTTTCGAAAACTGAAAAAGTAAGATTCTCATATTTATCGAATACATCATGGTAATTTTTATTAGGCCCCATCGTATAAATAAAAAAGGCAGGTACACCGGCTACGGTAAAAAAGTGATGATCTGAATTTGCTGCAGGCCCCCTACTTTTAACATTTTTCAAATAATTCTTCTTTTTATTAATCTTATTCAAAAGCTCAAACTCCTTCGGAAAGGCGGTGGCATTAACAACGGTAATTCCATCTTCACCGCTCCCCAATAAATCCAAATTTACCAAAAAACGAATATCTTGAAGAGGGAAAAAGGGATTTTGGACGTAATGGCGAGACCCGATCAACCCGGCTTCTTCACCCCCGAATGCAATAAAAACAAAATTATATTTTGATGGGTGATTTTTGAAATGGTTGGCTAGGTAAAGAAGCATTGAACAACCACTTGCATTGTCGTTTGCGCCTGGAAAATAAGTATCTTTCCCCATTCTTCCTAAATGATCATAGTGTGCAGTAAAAACAATTGTTTTTGCATTCTTTTTCTTTGAGGGTAGATACCCAATAACGTTTTGGGATCGATGAGATTTTTTAAATTCTGAATCGATATTGACTTTGATCTTATTGAAATTATCTTTGAAAATCGAGTCTTGAATTAGCAAATACAAATTTTTAGTACTCGTCGATGAAACAGACCATGTAAATTTTGCGTTGACGACTTCTACGATTGGGATTACTGATGCTAATTTCACAAGATATTGACTTACTTTTCGTAATGTATCCCCCCCAAAACCGAAGTTTTTAACTACTATACCCGTATTTTTAGGCCAATTTGATAGATTTAAATTCTGATCGTACAAATCGGATATGAGAGCGGAAATAAGGTTCATTTCACCTGTAAAACCACTACTCGACGGTTCCACGACAAAATGAACTCCCGGTATTAAAGTACGATCACCAAGAACCACCTCCATTTCATTTGGAAACGAATTAACTGGGAACTCAAACGATTGGAAGAAGTGAGAATTTGGATATTCGATGATACCAATTTCTTTGTATGCACTTGCAATATAGCTGGCAGCGATCGAGTCACCACCATTTACATATCCCCTGCCGTGAAATTCGGGCATACAAAGAATTGCGGTTGATTCTCTGTAATCGAATTGTTGAGCTAAAGAAACCGAGAAAAAAGCGATGGAAAAAATCCACGCGAATTTATGCATAGCGTCTTTTAATTTTAGCTACAAAATCAGTGATTGTTTCATTGTCAGAGTCTTCCCAATTTTGAGAAGTTGCAAACTCAGCTATTTTTTCTCTGGCAGAATCCATTCCTGTTCGTGCATCCAACACTTTCACTGCATCTGAAAATGCTTCACTTGAACCACCAAAAAGTTCATTGATAAATTGCAGTCGCTCGTTCAAACCAAAAGAACCAATTAGGGTATCTAACTTTGCTAATGTTACTTCAGGTGAAATATCGCTTTCAATTTTACTAATTCTATCAAGCCATGTTCCAGTGTCAACGTTATTTTTTGATAAGTCTTCTAGAGGCACACCATCAGTCATTGAATTTTCAGGTTCATCCTGATCGTCTGTTAACTCACCTCCCTCCTCATTTGCAGTATCATTTTCGTTTGATTCAGCTGTTGTTTCTTCATCTGCGACCAATTCAATATCAGGCACATCCTTTCCTTCGTCTTCATTGTCAAAGTCAAAAATTGGAGGCTCTGATTCTGAAATTAATTCTTTATGAACCTCGGTCGAGGGCATTGAAATGCTTGTTTCTTCTATGACATCGTCATCATCAGCAGAGATTGGACTTAAATCAAAAGTTGGCTGCTCCAATATGCCTTGCTCATATACTTTATGGCGCACAACGATAAGTTTCTCGTATAATTCTCTCGCCAATTCAACAGAGTAATCCAATTCAGGAAGAGTTAACGAACCGTTTTCAATTTTGGAAACATGCTTTAATAATTCATTTACTTTTGATTTCATCTTATATATTTTTTCAACATTTAAACAAAGTTTCTAACGCAACGCTTGTTATACGAAACGAAATTTCGAAATTTAGTATTCAAAATTAAAAAGTTTATCGTTTAGAACGCTTGGGAAATTTATTTTTTCTCTAATAATTTGTGTTAACAACTGTAATATTATGTTTTTAGAACAATTTCCAACTGAAGGACGCCAGCATGGTTGGTTAGAGGTAATATGTGGTTCGATGTTCTCGGGAAAAACAGAGGAATTGATTCGTCGAATAAAACGTACTCAATTTGCAAACCAAAAATTACTTTTGTTTAAACCTGCCATTGACAATCGTTACAGTGAAAACAATGTGGTGAGTCATCAAGGGAACGCATTACAGGCAAAAATAATAAGCCATTCCTCTGAAATTTGGGATCATTGGACAAATGAGCGGGTAGTGGCAATTGATGAAGCGCAATTTTTTGATGATAATATTGTAATTGTAGCAACGGACCTAGCAAAAAAAGGAGTTCGCGTGATTCTGGCAGGTCTCGATATGGATTACCTTGGAAAACCCTTCGGCCCGATGCCTCAACTGCTAGCCGTTTCAGAATATGTAACAAAAGTTCATGCAATTTGCGTTTCTTGTGGTAACTTAGCTCAATTCTCTCATCGCACTGTTGAGGAAAAAGAGCAAGTATTGGTTGGTGCGGTCGAGAAATACGAACCTTTGTGTCGTTCATGCTTCAATAAAGTCGCCCATTGAAATTAGGTTTAACATACCAGCAGTTTTGTTCTCATTGTCAAGGAAATCCGATTGAAAATTCCGAAAAAAAAACGCCGTTAATCGATCGAGTTTGTTATGATACTCGCAAGATTGTTGAAACAAAAAATACGGTATTTTTTGCATTGTCTGGTGCATTTAGAAATGGACACCATTTTATAGATTCAGCATATGACCAAGGAATTCGAATTTTTGTTGTATCTCAAAAAATTGATGTCAAATTTTATCCTAATGCCCACTTTATTCAGGTTAAGGATTCCTTAAAAGCACTTCAAGATTTAGCAACCGCACACCGGAAAAAATTTCATTACCCCATACTTGCAATCACAGGAAGTTCTGGAAAAACGACAATGAAAGAATGGATATTTCATCTTATTAAAACTGATAAGAAAGTAGTTCGCAGTCCGAAAAGTTTTAACTCGCAACTTGGGGTAGCGCTCTCGCTCCTTGAACTAACAGCAGATTGTGACTTAGCGATAATAGAGGCCGGAATATCTGAGCCAAACGAAATGCGAATTCTGAAAGAAATGATTCAACCAACGCTTGGAGTTTTGACAACATTAGGAAGAGCACACGTTGAAAATTTTTCAAATCTCTCTTCGCTGCATGAGGAGAAACTTCAGTTATTTTCGGATGTTAAGAAGACATTCTTGGGAGTTGGTATTTCACTCAATGAACAGCAACTAAGTGCGATTAATGGGAGGGTATTAAAATCAAATACCAAAGCGGATATTTTAGAAGAGTTTCCTTTTCAGGATAAAATTTCTACGAATAATGTTAAACTCGCGATTGAAGTTGCACTCGAATTGGGTGTAAATTCAAAAAAAATCAAACAACAAATTTCCACCTTACCGATTCTTGCGCTTCGCCTTGAAACATTTGATGGGCTAAACAATTCATTGATAATAAACGATACCTATAATTTGGATTTAGATGCTCTTGTTTATTCTTTGGAATATCAAAAAATGATTGCAAAGCGCAGAAGGCGAATTGTTCTTATTGGATTGGATAAGGAAAATGTGGGGAAGAAGAAGCAAATTGAAGAAATTCTTTCTCAATTCAAACCTGACGAAATTCACATTGTGAATTCAGCACTTGAGGTACCATTGAATTTAGAAAATGCAGTTATTTTAATTAAGGGAACGCGGGATGCGGGAATGGAAAAAGTTGCCCAACGATATAAGTTAAAACGTCATAAAACCTATATTGAAATTGATTTGGCTGCAGTTAGGCATAATTTATCCATTATTCGGAAGAAGCTTAAAGCAAAGACAAATATTTTAGCAATGGTCAAAGCACAATCCTACGGATCGGGGCTTGAAAAAATGGCTGCTTTTTTGGAGCAACAAGGTGTCAATTATCTTGGTGTTGCATACGTTGATGAGGGCGTTGAATTAAGAAAACACGGAATAAAAACCCCTATTCTTGTCATGAATCCTGAGGAAGAATCCTTTGACTTATGCATTCAATATCAACTAGAACCTGCCATCTATTCCTTCAAGCAATTGGATGAATTTATCAAAGAATTAATTTTGGCCAAACAAGGGAACTTCCCAATTCATCTGAAATTTGATACTGGTATGAGACGTTTGGGTTTTGAATATGATGATTGGACGGAATTAGTTACGATCATTCAATCTCAGCCTGAAGTGCGAATTGCAGGGGTTTATTCTCATTTAGCTGATGCAGATAACATTCGAGATAAACGTTTTACTATTTTGCAGTACAAAAAATTTGAAGATATCTGCACAAAACTTCGAAATGGGCTTGGAAGTACTTTTATTCGACATATTTTAAATTCCGAGGGCGTCTTTAACTTTTCAGAATTTCAATTGGATATGGTTCGAGTCGGTATTGCGATGTATGGAGTTTCCTCGGACATCAATTTTCACAAATTACTTCAACCAGTTATAAAATGGCAAAGTGCTATTTCACAAGTCAAAACGTTGAAAGTAGGAGAGTTTGTTGGATATTCACGAACGTTTAAGACCACTAAGTCAACAAAAATTGCTATTATTCCCGTTGGATATGCAGATGGTTTTAAAAGAAGCTTGAGCAATGGTAAAGGAGGCGTGTATGTCAATGGCAACTATTGCCCAACTGTTGGGAGAGTTTGCATGGACATGATTATGGTTAATATTACAAATCTTAAGATAAAGGAAGGGGATTCAGTGGAAATAATTGGGTTAAATCAAACACTGGAAAAATTTGCCGAATCACTTCATACGATTCCATATGAGGTGTTAACAAGCATTTCAAAGCGCGTACACCGGGTCTATTTGGAGTAAAAGATACTTTCTTCTGTTAATTCCGTCTTTCCAAAAATTTCATTTACTCAATTCCTGTCTCACAAGCGTGGATATAACCTTTCCATCGGCTTTTCCAGAAAGTTTAGAAGTTAGAATGCCCATAACCTTCCCCATTTCTTGCGGGGAAGATGCTCCCGTTGCTTGAATTGCACTTCTCACCTCAACCAATATTTCTTCTTCGCTAAGCATTTTTGGAAGATAATTTTCAATCACCTTTGATTGAAAAAGCTCATCCGCAGCAAGGTCTTCTCGACCTTGAGCAATGTACAAGTCGTATGTTTCAATTCGCTGTTTATACAACTTCAAACAAATTTTCAACGCTACTTCCTCTGAAACATCAGCACCACCTCCGGAAGTGGCCTCCAAAAGCAATTTAGCCTTTATATCACGCAAAGCAGCTAAGCGATCTTTGTCCTTAGCAAGCATAGCCGCTTTTATATCGTTATTAATTTTTTCAGTAAACGTCATTATCAATCTACATTATCATGTAAAAAGCTATTTCCTGTAAGACGTGTTGTGCCATTCACATCATCTGATAGGCCAAATTTACTTACTTGTTTTTCAGTTTTATCACCATCACCAGACAAGTGGATATTACGACGAACATAGGCTGGTTCTTTTTCAAAATCAATAATTCCGTCTGCCATTTTCAATTTCGCCGTATACTCTTTAATACGGGTTATTCTTTCCTGTGATTTGAGAAGATATTCTTCTTGATTCGGTTTAGATCTGGGAATTGGTGTTGTAAAATCAGTTTCATCTTCAAGCTCGTATTGAATCTTAGGATTTGATTCTGAGTCAGATTCAGAATCAACCGAGTTGGTATTTTCTGACGAAATAGCATTTTCATCAGAAAAAAGATCAGACTGTTCATTTGTTTCAGATGTAACATCCCAATCAAACTCAACCTCACTCTGAATGGTATCTGTTTCCTTTTCGCCGAGATTAGATTCAGTTTCCAAATCCTCCATGTGATTTGAATCTTCGTCTGCATTGTCTGTCAATTCGTAAACGACCGTTGATTCGTTGATTTCAACTTCTGGAGTTAAAATACTCGTTGGTTGAAATTCGTCAGCCATATTCGATAAAACTGGCTCAGAAGAAGACTCAAGATCTGAAGAAACAGGGTTAACTAAGGGAGAACTAATTTCTGTTTTAGAATCACTCTCAAGATCAATCATTTTGGCCTCAATTGGCTTTTCAAGCCCATGAACAGGTGTTGCTGCTGTCGAAAATCCGGTTGCAATTAGTGTGATATTTAAACTTTCGCCCAATGAATTATCCAAACCATGGCCCCAAATTACTTCAGCATTGGTTCCTGCCTCATTTTGGATATAATCAGTAATAACATTTATTTCATCCATAGTTAACTCGGCACCTCCGTATGTAATATTCAACAATACGTATCTCGCGCCGTTAATATTATTATCATTTAACAGAGGAGAATTGAGAGCAGATTTTATTGCCACCAATGCTCTGTCCTCACCTTCAGCGTGGGCGCTTCCCATGATTGCATGACCACTGTTTCTCATTACTGTATTTACATCATTAAAATCAACATTAATGTAACCGGTAACAGAGATTAGCTCAGCAATTCCTTTTGCAGCAACGGTTAAAATATCATCGGCCATACCAAACGCTTGTGAAATCGTGCAGTTCTTACTTATTTGATAAAGTCTTTCATTATTGATTACGAGTAAAGTATCGACATTTTGACGCATTTTTTCAAGACCATCTTCTGCTTGCTGACGTCGTTTTTTGCCCTCAAAATTAAATGGAACCGTAACTATACCAACTGTCAGAATACCTAAATCCTTAGCAACCTGCGCAATTACAGGAGCAGCTCCTGTACCCGTTCCACCTCCTAACCCGGCAGTTACGAAGACCATTTTAGTTCCCTTACTTAAAAGCTCACGAATTTCTTCAATATTTTCATTTGCGGCGTTCATTCCTACTTCAGGCAATGCACCAGCGCCTCTACCTTCGGTGAGGGACGGACCTAGCTGAATTTTAAAAGGAACAGGCGAGATGTCAAGCGCTTGCCTATCCGTATTACAAACGATAAAGTCAACCCCTATAATTCCTTGATTATACATGTGATTAACCGCATTACTTCCTCCACCTCCGACACCAATTACTTTGATGATTGAGCTGTTTTCTTTTGGTAAGTCAAATTCCACCATAATTTCTTATTTAGTTATTATTAATTTTAGAATTTATTAATCTTCGTCTTTAAAAATATCAGGTACTTTTTCGCTCAACTTGGATATCATTTTTGTGAAAAAATTTTCTCTTGGGCTACCTGGATTTACTTTATTTTTTTTTGTTTCATTCGTCGGTTCTTCCTCAACAGAATTTGTCTCGCCTACTATTCTGGCTTTGTTGTGAAAACCGTTTAATACGAGCCCTATGCCCGTAGCGTACATGGGACTTGCTAAATGTTCTAATTGTTGATTTGAATTGGCTAAATGCTCTGTAGGCAGTCCAATCCGCGCATCCAGGCCTGTTCGAAGCATAACAAGTTGTGATAGGTGTTTCAATTGGGAGCCTCCGCCAGTTAAAACAACCCCAGCACCCATTCTACTTTCATACCCTGAGTTAATGATTTCATAATTGACAAATTCAATTATTTCAGACATACGAGCCTCAATGATTGATGTTAGTGATCCAACTGAAATATATTTTTTTTGTGAACTTCCTCGCACACCTGGAATTCCGACGGTATCATTTTGTTGGCTTTCCATTGGTAAAGCTGAACCGAATTTAACTTTTAATTTCTCTGCATATTTTCGCATAATGTTACATCCTTGCTTGATGTCATCAGTAATAATATTACCACCAAATGGTATAACGGCGGTATGGCGAAGAATTCCCTCATAAAAAATAGCTACATCCGTGGTTCCCCCTCCGATATCAACAAGAACAACCCCCGCCTCTTTCTCTTCCTCGCTGAGAACAGCGTGAGAGGATGCAATTGGTTCAAGAATAATCTCTTTAACCTCCAATTCAGCTATCTCGACACATTTTTTTATATTTCTCACGGCAGTAACATTCCCTGTAATAATATGACAATTCGATTCGAGTCTTGCTCCGGGCACACCAATTGGATCCTTAAAACCAGGATCATTATCGATAATGTATTCTTGAGGGAAAATGGAAATTATTTCTTCACCCGGTTTCATAACTAATTTGTACATATCATCTATGAGTGAGTCAATATCTATTTGACGTATCAAAGATTCAGCATCTTTTCGAGTAATAAGGCCACTGTGTTGAATACTTTTAATATGTTGGCCTGCTATGCCGACATAAACAGATCGAATATTTAATTGTCCAGGAACTCTTGATTGAGCTTGTGAAACAGCGGTCTTGATAGATTCTACTGTGCGGTCAATGTTGCGAACATCACCTCTTACAACACCTAGAGATTCGCATTTACCCATCGAAATAATCTCAATTTTTCCGTGATCGTTTTGCCTTCCCACAAAACATGCGATTTTTGTGGTTCCAATATCTAATCCTACAACAACTGAATTTTTCATACCTACTTTTTCTTGCAGACAATTTGTCCGTTATACTTAATCATTATCACACCATACTTATTCCAACCTTCATATGGCATTGCCTGTTCATAAAACACCTTTAATTTTTTGAACTTTACATCAACCTCTTCATCTGAAATTGCGGTGCCAAATTCAATTATTTGATCCCCAACTAATGGAACAAAAATAAACTCATTTTGCTCATTTACAAACACTTGGCTAACGAGTGAATGGAAAAAAGGATCTTTACAAACATAATTGGAAATTCGATACATATCATCTAATTTTCGAATACTTTTCAAGTAGTTGTTGTTAATAATTTGGGTGACATTTTCGTTATTTAATCTGTCCTGTATATTGCCGTTGAAGACCAATACTCTGGCAGTATGAAAGTTGGAAGTTCCAATTTTATATCCCTCTGCATCTAGGTAATATGTTTCATTGAAGGAATTGAAAATCCGTGCTATGGGAACACGTAATACAACATCAATATTCCACTCTTTACCGATTTTCTTATAAACCCTTACAGATTTAACCTCTGACATTTTAAGTATGAATTTTTCCACTTTATTGGGATCAAGATTCTTGGCTTGTAAACCTTTAGGTAACAAACCAGCTAGGTCTAATCTTTTGTATAATTCATTTTTAGTTAGAAAAGCACTTTCACCTTTCACCTGAATAAAAATTTCTGGTTTGGATAAAATCTGACGATTTTCCTCTCTTTTAACAAAGAAAATTAGCACTCCTAACCCTAAAAGAAACAAAACAATCAATGATATTTTAAGCCACTTCTTCATACAAATAATTGTTCCTCTATTTTTTCTTTAAGTTTATCAACAATTCGATCAATATCTCCAGCGCCAATCGTTAATAATACATCGCATTCAGTTATTGAAAAACCACTAACTACTCTATCAAGATCCATGATTTTTTTATCCTTATTTTCAATTTTTTCCAGAAGCGATTCTGATGTTACCCCGGTGATTGGTAATTCGCGAGCAGGATAAATAGGAAGTAAAATAACCTGATCTAATTTCGTTAACTCATGCGCAAATTCACCCATAAAATCTCTTGTTCTTGAAAAAAGATGGGGTTGAAAAATCCCAGTAATCCTTTTATTCGGATAAATCATACGAATTGAAGCAATTAGTGCCTTGATTTCTTGTGGATGATGGGCATAATCGTCTATGTAAACAAATTTATCATCCTTAATTATATATTCAAATCTTCTTTTAACTCCCAAAAATGACTGTATTCCGGAACGAATCTGACTCTCCTCCATTCCCATACAAACAAGTAATGCCAGGCAGGCAAGTGCATTTTCGGCATTGTGAATTCCCGGAACACCCAATTCTATACTATTCCATTGATAGGTCGAAAATTTGACATCCATTAAAAATTGTCCATCTTGTATTCGAATATTTTCAGCAAAAAAATCAGCTTTATTATTTGAAACGGAATAAGAAATAGTTTTGGCTTGGGATTTAAATGTTAATCCTTTTTTGATAATCATAAATCCGTCTTGACTAATTTTTTCAGCATACAATTGAAATCCCTCTAAAAAATGATTGGCATCTCCGTAGATATCTAAATGATCTGGATCTGCTGATGTAATAATTGATGAAAAGGGGGAAAGCCGTAAAAAAGATCTGTCAAATTCATCGGCTTCAATTACTGCGAATTCACTTGACTGATTGATCAATAAATTGGAATTGAGATTAGTTGATACCCCACCTAAAAATGCGGTACAACCCCATGGGCTTTTGTTTAAAATATGAGCCAGCATTGAACTAGTGGTGGTTTTGCCGTGAGTACCTGCTACACACAACCCTTTAAAGCGCTGCGTTAATAGGCCAAGAACCTCAGATCGTTTCAAAATGGTAAATCCAGAACTTTTAAAAAACCCCAATTCACGGTGATCCTCAGGAATTGCAGGAGTATAAATAACTAAGGTAATTTTATTATCACAAAAGTTATTCGGTATATTCGTTCCTAAATCATCAAAATGTATAATACATCCTTCCCGAACTAATTCATCTGTCAACGGAGAAGTGGTTTTATCATATCCCCCTATTTCATAACCGATAGAATTAAAATAGCGGGCCAAGGCAGACATACCAATACCGCCGATTCCAAGAAAATATACTTTTCTAAAATCATTCAGTTGAACTGTATTTCCTTTGTTTATTTCCATTTTCTTTTTTCGATAGAAATACAAACATCAACAATTTCCTTCGTTGCATTTATTTTGCCGAACTTTAAGATGTTATCACCCAACTCTTTTTTCAAAGACTCATTGGTAATTAAACGCAGGGCCTCGCTCACTAATTTTGATCTCGCTGAATTATCTTCAATTAAAATTGCAGCAGACTCATTTACCAAGGACAGAGCATTTTTGGTTTGATGATCTTCTGCCACATTTGGAGAAGGAACTAAAATCGTTGGCTTACCAACAAGAGATAGTTCAGATACGGAAATAGCCCCGGCTCTAGAAATAACGATATCAGCTGCGGCGTAAGCTAAATCCATTCTATCAATAAATTGCAATAAATGAACCGATGTTAAATTTCTTCGATTTACAGATATGGCTAAATCAGAATGATACAGTCGGCCGCATTGCCAAATAACTTGAACGTTGGATTCGTGAATTTTTTCCATTCCCTCTTTAATGGCTTTATTTAATGTTCTGGCACCAAGAGACCCTCCAATAACTAAAATTATGGCCTTTTTTGGATCAAGATTAAAATGCTCAACTGCCTGTTGTCTCTTCCCGCTTATTTCTACAATATCTGATCTGATGGGATTACCGGTGTAACGAATTAAATCTTTTGGAAAAAAAAGTTCCATATTTGGATAAGCTGTACAAATTGCCTTTGCCTTCTTTGCCAGTAATTTATTTGTCTTACCCGGAAATGAATTTTGTTCTTGGATAAGTGTAGGAACACCCAATAGATTTGCCATTTTAAGAGTTGGTCCACTTGCATAGCCTCCAAAACCAATGACCAATTGTGGTTTAAACTGCTTAATTATTCTTCGTGCTTTAAGCAGGCTAAAAAGAATTTTAAACGGAAGTTTTAGGTTTGCTAAAGTCAATTTTCGTTGGAATCCTTGAATTGGCAATCCTCTAATTTTATAACCAGCCCTGGGAACTCGTTCCATTTCCATTTTTCCCTCTGCCCCAACAAATAAAATATGACAGGTTGGAAATCTTTTTTTTATTTCGTCTGCTACAGCAATGGCCGGAAAAATGTGCCCACCGGTTCCGCCCCCAGAAATAATTACACGGTCTAGTTTCATAATTCTTCAAATGAATTTACTGTTTTTGACTTTGATTTTTTCTGTTGATTATGTGCGATTGATTGTACAATGCCTATTGAAACACAAGCCATTATTAAAGCCGAGCCACCCATTGCCAAGAGTGGCATATTTTGCCCCGTAACAGGGAAAACGCCTGTACAAACGAGCATATTTACAGAGGCTTGGGACAACAATAAAACTCCTATTCCTAAACAGAGGTATGTTTCAAAGATTTTTTCTGCATTCAATGCCACCCTAATAATTCGGTGAAGTAAAATTAAATAGGCGATTACAAGAAACAATGCCCAAAACAATCCAAATTCTTCAACAAAACTGGCATAATAAAAATCTGCATATGCCTCAGGTATGTATTCTTTCAACTTACCATCGCCAACGCCTTGTCCGAAAATTTTACCATTATTTATTGCCAGACGGGAATTTAACGCCTGGGCGTTGGAAAGAATGTCTTTATCATCCTCTAATTTATTAAAAATACGATTTTCCCATGTTTGGTATCGGGGAAGTAAATTTAGGTCGGGAGCTGCCTTATGCAGACCTACGGCAAGGAATCCAATTAAAACGATTCCTAAAAGAATTATAATCAATTTTTTAATCGGTACTTTTCCAATGAACATTACGGTCATACATATGGCAAAAAGCAAAGCAGCTGTTGAGAAATTATCTTTTACAATCAATCCACAAATTAAAGCGACAGGCCAAAAAATATGTACAATACCATCTCTCCAGCTATTTAAATCGTCCTCATATTTCACTAAAAGCCGACTTAAATAAACTATTATGGCAACTTTTGCGAAATCTGATGATTGAAATGTCAAACCTATGAATGGAATTTTAATCCAACGCCCTGCATCGTTTATCTTAGAACCAAAAAACAGAGTATAAATGAGTAATGCGACTGCTAAGTAAAAACTAAATTTTGCCAATTGAGAGATGTATTTTGAATCTCTTTTATGAATCCAATACATGAAGAAAAAACCAATAAGAACATAGAAAAAGTGCTTGTACAAATATTGAATAGGCGACCCTCCCTCCATTTTTACGAGTATAGGCACAAAACTATACACGGTAACCAAAGAAAAGGAGAGTAATAATAAGGAAACCACCCAAATAACTGGATCACCTTTAAGATATTTCAGATACTCTTTCATTTGACTTGGGCCATCAGTAAACAATCATTAAAACATTTCATTTGATAATCCCAATCTGACTTTGAATAAGTAAATAACAATATTGAAGGGATAATTTTAATGCCATTCATGTGAATAAAAGCCTCATGAAATGACGAAACAACCATACTATTAGTCGAATTTTGTAAATCCGTAGCTATTGATTTATCTGAATCCAGCAGAATAGAAAATTGGATTTTCGTGGTCAATTCAACACTTAGGGATAAAACCCCATCTCTTTCAGGCAAGGACGATATCCAAAAAATCGGAAAAGGAAAAGAATTCATTGCTGCGGTCAATACAGATAAATTGGGGTTAACCCATGAAAAGACATCCATCCCCCACAATTTTCCATGTGATTTCATGGAAGAATCATTTGCTTTCAGAAGCCCTTCTTTTCTGGCTTGAAAAAGCGAATTTTCAATTTTAGCTATTTCTTTTTCACTCATAGCGGGATAATTATTTATAAAGAGCGGACTGCTCGTTTAAATTGATTTCCTCGGTCTTCGTAATTTTCAAAAAGATCAAAACTAGAACATGCGGGAGACAATAAAACGATCTCCTCTTTTTTCGCAATTCGATATCCCAAAGCAACTGCTTCAGCAGCGGATTTGGCTTCGACAATCGTATCAACCGATCCCTTAAAAGCGTCGATAATTTTTTGATTTTCCATGCCAAGACATATAATTGCTTTCACTTTATCTTTTACTAGTAAAGTTAACTCGCTGTAATCATTGCCTTTATCGATCCCGCCAACAACCCATACTACGGGTTTCTCCATACTTTCAAGCGCAAACCAAGTAGAATTTACATTTGTGGCTTTGGAGTCATTAATAAATTCAATACCGTTTACTTTTGCCACAAACTCCAAACGGTGTTCAACATTAGTAAAGTCTTGTAGACTTTCACGCACAATGTCCTTTCGGATTTCGAGTATTCTGGATGCTAAACTAGCAGCCAAAGCGTTCTGGGTATTGTGCTTACCCTTGAGAGCTAATTCGTGAATTGACATATTAAATTGTTTATTTAGGTTTAAGATTATATTTTCTTTAGTTGCAAAGCCGCCGAAAGAAACTTCGTTTTTGATACTGAAAGGAACCAATTTCATATTTAACTTTCTTTTCTCTATTTCAGCTGATATAATGGGATCATCTTGGTTGTAGATAAACCAATTTTCTTCTGTCTGATTTTGAAGAATTCTGAATTTAGAGTCGACATAATTTTGCATTTCGTAGTTATATCTATCCAAGTGATCAGGGGTGATATTCATTAGGATGGCGATATCAGCCTTAAAATCGAACATATCATCCAATTGAAAAGAGCTTATTTCTAATACGTAGTGATCAAAATCGTTTTCAGCTACCTGTTTAGCGAAACTATGACCAATATTTCCCGCAAGGCCTACATTTAGCCCCGCTTTACGCAGAATATGATGGGTCCAAAGTGATGTGGTCGTTTTGCCATTACTTCCTGTTATACAAATTGTTTTTGCCTTGCAGTAATACCCTGCAAATTCAATCTCAGAAATGATTGGTACACCTTTATTTTTAAGGGCAGTAATCAATGGTGTATTATCGGGAATGCCAGGAGACTTAACAACTATATCTGCTGCTAAAATTCGCTTTCCATCGTGTTTACCTTGCTCCCAGTCAACGCCTAATTGATTTAGTTTTTCTTGAAATTCCGATTTAATAAGGCCCAAATCCGAAATAAAAACCTTCCAACCCATTTTTAGTGCTAAAATGGCAGTACCAATACCGCTTTCACCAGCTCCAATTATTGCGATATATCCGGGTTTTATTGACATTATCTCAATTTCAATGTTACGATAGCAATTACGGCAAGCAAAACACCTACAATCCAAAATCGAGATACGATTTTAGCTTCATGGAGCCCAAGTTTCTGATAGTGGTGATGTAAGGGAGCCATCCTGAAAAGACGAATACCATCACCAAATTTTCGTTTTGTATATTTAAAATATGCAACTTGAATAATCACCGAAAGATTTTCGATCAAAAAAACGCCACATAAAACAGGGATAATAAGTTCTTTGCGAATTGATATGGCAAATACGGCGATTATTCCTCCAAGAGCAAGGCTTCCTGTATCTCCCATAAATATTTGTGCAGGAAACGAATTATACCATAAAAATCCAACACATGCCCCAACAAATGCAGAAATAAAAATCACTAATTCTTCTGCGTAGGGGATATACATCACATTTAAATAATCTGCAAACTTTGCATTTGAGCTAACGTAAGCCAAGACTGCCAGGGCAATTCCAATTATTGCCGAAGTACCCGTGGCCAAGCCATCCAATCCGTCAGTCATGTTCGCCCCATTGGATACCGCTATGACTATGAAAATGATCACTGGAATGAATATTAACCATCCATAACTTTTTTTCCAGTCCCCAATTAGCCAATTATAATTAAACTCATTCCCTTTGATAAATGGAATTGTGGTTGTCATGTCATCCGTTCGAATCCATTTATAATTCTCATTGATATTATTAGTATGCTGGTGGGTAACAAATTGTTCACCCACATTTAACTTGTAATTACTCGGCACTCTCTTATGAACTACCACATCTTTTGAAAAATAGAGAATACACCCAACGATTAAACCAACACCGATTTGACCAATCACCTTAAACTTTCCCTTCAATCCTTCCTTATTCTTTTTAAAAACCTTAATGTAATCGTCTAAAAAACCAATAAAACCCAGCCAAATAGTTGCTAGAATCATAGTTATTACATAGATATTATGCAGCTTTGCGAGAAGCAATGTCGGAATCAATATTGCTCCAAGAATAATTAATCCACCCATTGTCGGTGTGCCTGATTTCTCAATCTGGCCTTCTAGTCCGAGATCACGGACTGTTTCCCCTATTTGTTGGCGATGTAAAAGATTAATAATTTTCTTTCCAAAAAGGATAGAAATAATTAATGAAATAATTAGTGCTAGTGCAGCCCTAAATGAGATGAAATCAAATAATCCAGCTCCTGGAAAATTGAATTTATCTAAGTAGTTAAAAAGATAGTATAACATTATTTTCCTATTAAATCAAACATACTTTTAGTTATCTCTACGTCATCAAAATCATATTTTATACCCTGTATTTCTTGGTATTTCTCATGTCCTTTTCCTGCTATCAATATTATATCGTTTGGGTTTGACATTGCCACTGCAGTTTTGATTGCCTGAGCGCGATCAGAAATGCTAAGGGTACTTCCTAACTTGTCAACGAGGATCCCTTTCATCATTTGGTTTAATATTTCATGAGGATCCTCTGATCGTGGGTTATCGGAGGTCAATATCACTTGATCACTCATTTCACTTGCAATGCGCGCCATTTCTGGTCGCTTAGTTGAATCTCTATCTCCCCCACATCCGACAATTGTCAATACTTTTTGCTCCTTTTTTCGAATTGAAGCAATTGTTGAGAGTACATTTTCAAGAGCATCGGGTGTATGAGCATAATCCACAATTGCGGTGATACTCGTCTTACTCTTTAGATATTGGAAGCGTCCGGAAACGGATTCAAGCGAACTTATCACTTGAAGTAATTGAAATTCATCCTGATTGAGTAGTATTCCCGTTGCATAAATGGCTAAAACATTAGAAGCATTAAATTCTCCTATCAGTTTTGTCCAAACTTCTTTACCATTAATATTTAAAAGCATCCCTGAAAATTGGTTTTCAAGTACTTTTACTTTAAAATCAGCGGGCGACTTTAGTGCGTAAGTATATTTTTTTGCTAGGGTATTTTGGAGCATTATCATTCCATTTTTATCGTCACAATTTGTGAGTGCAAAAGCTGAGGAATTTAACTCGTCAAAAAAGCGCTTTTTCACATTTCTGTATTCAGCAAATGTTTTATGATAATCTAAATGATCGTGAGTTATATTTGAAAATATTGCCCCAGTAAATGTCAAGCCACCAATTCTTTCTTGGTGAATGGCGTGTGAACTTACCTCCATAAAGACATATTCACATCTACTGTCAACCATTTGAGCCAGAAGGCTATTGAGCTGAACGGAGTCCGGGGTTGTATGAGTTGCGGGAACATCAATTTGACCAATTTTATTAACGACTGTTGAAAGTAGGCCACACGCATAACCTAAATTGGTAAAAGCACTGTGTAAAAGGGTTGCGATTGTTGTTTTTCCATTTGTCCCAGTAACACCAACAATCTTTAATTTTTTTGAGGGATTATCGAAGAAATTGGCCGATGCTAAAGCAAGTGCTCTAAGTGAATCTCTCACTAAAATCACTGTGCAATTATCAATGGTAAATTCTGGTAATTTTTGAACTACAATTACTTGGCAACCATTTTCTACAACTTGTTGCAAATATAAATGACCATCAGTGTTGGTGCCCTGGATTGCAAAAAAGATGGAACTTGAACAAGCTTTACGCGAATCAAACTCAATACTCTCGATTAAATATTCCATCGAGCCACGGATAGATTCTACTGCTATTCCAGAAAAGATATGTGTTAAATACTTCGCCATTATTGCAATCCGATTTCAATTACACCACCACTAAAAACAGGACTTCCGGCAGTTATTGACTGAGAGATAACTTTCCCGTGCCCATTTATTTTTGCCACCATTCCTTGAGATTCAATTAAGAAAACCGCATCTTTGGCATTCATACCCAATAAATTTGGTATCAAATCCTTATTTATAGGCATTTTCTTCAGAGTCAATTTATTTTCCTCAAGAATTCCAATTAACCAATCCGAACCATCAAAAGAATCTGCTTTGACTCTAAATGTCTTCAAGAGTGAAAGAATATCACTTCTATTTCCATTTTTTACAGCTGGAACATCCATACTTCGGGGTCTATTTTCGTTTATAGCCTTATGATATTCCAGTGTTTTTGCATACACTTTATTTGCGATGGCCCCGAAAACAGTTCCAGCTACCGTAGCTCCCGTATATTCAACTTTTGGATTTGTAATGACCACAATACAGGAATAAATTGGGTTTTTAGCTGGAAAATAACCAACAAATGAGGCCTGATAAGCCTTTTCATCAGAACCATATCCTTTTTTACTATCGAGTAATCTTGCCGTTCCTGTTTTTCCTGCAATCGTAAATTGTGCTGATTTAATTTCTTTACCCGTCCCTTTTTTCATTACTCCCTCTAGGCAGGATTTAAGAAGGGAAACAGTTTCAGAGGAACAAATTTGGGAATTTGTTATAATCGGGTCAAATCGCTTGATAACTTGGCCGTCTCGTCTAATTTCTTTGACAAATTGGGGTTTCATCATTTTCCCATTATTTGCCACTGCGTTGTAAAAATTCAATAATTGTAATGGCGTCATTAGCACTTCATAACCAATTCCCATGGAGGGAAGAGAAAGGCGAGACCAACCCTTTTTCTCGCCAGGCCGATTGAATTTAGGAGTTGCTTCACCAGGAAGATCAATTCCAAGAGGTTTTGTCAATCCAAACTTATCTAACCTACTCAAAAAAGCATCAGGATCAGAACGATACGCATTGAAAATAATTTGAGAAAATACATTTGATGACTTTTCAAAAGCATGCTTGATACTTATTTTGCCGTAACCACGCCCATCATTCGCATCTTCAAAAGTTTTACCCGGAAATTTATATTTTCCAACCGAATTAACTGAATCCGTTATTTTTATTTTTTCATCTTCAAGTGCTGCCATCAAAGAGGCCAACTTAAAAGTTGAACCTGGAACCTCCGTTACACCCATGGCATAATTCAATTTTTCAGAATAATTCCCATTTTTATCACGAGTTAAGTTCGAAATTGCGCGAATAAAACCAGTTTTGACGTCCATCACAATGATGCATCCGCTGGTTGCCTCTTGTTCTTTTAATTGTCTCTCTAACTCAGAGTGAGCCACCTCCTGGATTTCTTTATCGAATGATGTAACTACGTCGGCACCCTCAATTGTCTCTTTAACAATTTTTCCAGTTTTTTTCCAACCAGTTGATATTCGTTGTTCAATTTCTTGTCCAGAGCTTCCTTTTAAATAATCGTGAAAGGCTCCTTCAACTCCAACTTTCACGATACTTTTTCCCTTATCGTTATAATAACCGAGAGTTCTGCTCATCATATCTCCGTTTGGTCTCTTACGCTCGATAGTCTCAATAGAGTCAATCAACCCTCCTTTGAGCTTTCCTAATCTAAAAATGGGCAAAGCAGCAATTTTTTTTCGTTCTTCGTTTGTCACACGTTTTCGAATAAGTAAGTAACGATTTCCATTTTCCCGGGCTGTTCTTATTTCGTCAAAATATTGCCTCGCTGTTTTATCAGGATACATTTTTGCAAGCCCCTCGCACAAGTCAGATAATTCATTTTGAAAAACTTTCTCATCAACTACAGTTGGATCCATACGAATATCGAAGAAAGAAATTGAGGTCACCAAAGGAATTAGATTCATATCTAGTATTTCTCCGCTTCGCGGCACTTTACTAACCATCCTAACTGGTAATTTATCCTCATTGAAGGAAAGTATTTTTCCTGCTCCCTCATATTGAATAATGATGGTCTTATACAAAACCACAATCATCAAGATTATAAACCCGACATAAATTGCGTAAGCTTTGAAAAAAATGTGTCTACCTTCAGTTCTCATCTTTTTTTTGCTGTGGTTTTTTGATTCGTATTACTTTAATCTCATTTTCATTTTCTTTTAGAGAGCTATCAAGTTTCTCATCCAGCTTATAGCGTAATCCTTCCTCCTCTACTTTTGCCTTTGCCTCGACATAATCTGCAGTAATTTGATCCACATCCCGCTGCGCTTGATTAATGTCTTTTGAGAGCTGCTTTCCATAATACCCTTTACTAACTAATATCAGAAGTAGAAGAATCAAAAAGAAGATATAGCCCAGATTATCAATTACAAAACCCTTCGTCAGAAATTCTCCATTTAAAATCATAGTAAGAGCGCTTTTTTTCTTTTTTGAAGATCGCTTCTGACCAACGGAATCAAAGTTTTCTTTGCTACTTTCTTTATCTATGTATTCGTTATCCTTCATTTCTTTCGGCTATTCGCAGGCGTGCGCTTCTAGCACGCGGATTTAAATTCATCTCATTTTCACTCGGAACTATCGGGCGTCTTGTAATTTCTCGGAATGGCTTAATCAGATTTCCAAAAAAGTCTTTTTCTTCTTTTCCGTCAAAAGACCCATGTTTTAAAAAATTCTTTACCAATCTATCTTCAAGAGAGTGATATGACATCACAACTAATCGGCCGTTGACTGCCAATAATTTTGAAGACTCTAGCAGTAACTTCTCTAATGCCTTCAGTTCCTCATTCACCTCTATGCGTAGAGCCTGAAAAACTTGCGCAAAGAATTTATAATCTTTAAACTTCGGAGCTAAGTGCCGAAGAGCCTCACACAACTGAAAGGTTGTATCAATTGATTTAAACTGTCTTTCAAGAATAATTGCCTGGGCAATTTTATACGCTTGATTTAATTCCCCGTATTCTTTAAAAATTCTTGACAATTCTCCAACTTCGTATGTATTTACTACGGTTTTAGCCGATTTTTCTGAACATTGATTCATTCGCATATCAAGAGGGGCGTCAAAACGGAAAGAAAATCCTCTTTCTCCTTCATCGAATTGATGAGAAGAAACACCGAGGTCGGCTAAAATACCATCAACATGTCTTACGCCACAAGCATTTAAGTGATTGGATAAAAAAGAGAAATTTGAGGGAATAAATTCAAAATTATCAGCTTCCCAAACATTATCCTTTGCATCTGGATCTTGATCAAATGCAATGAGTTTTCCGTTTGATGATAATTCTGAAAAGATTTGTTGGGAGTGTCCGCCACCACCAAAGGTTACATCGACATAGATGCCATCAGGATTAATTTTCAATCCATCAATGCATTCATTGAGTAGAACCGGTTTGTGATACTTCGTTTTATTCTCCATCATCCAAATTACCCATTACTTCATCCGCCAAATCAGCGAAATCTGCCATGTTTCCTTCGATTATTCCGAAGTATTTGGATTTATCCCAGATTTCAATGCGATCGTTATATGCAATCAACATAACCTCCTGACCCAAACCTACACGCTCTATGTGAGAAGTAGGGACCAAGATACGACCGGCATTATCCAATGCTATCAATTTTGCTCCTTGATGAAACAAACGATAAAACATTCGATTCTTCGGTTTGAATAGATTCATTTTTGAAAGTTTTTCGCTGATTTTTTCCCATTCAGTTAAAGGGTACAACGTCAAGCAATCTTCAAATCCTTTATTCAACATGAAGTCTCGCTGAGATGCAGGAGAAAGCTGCTTCCGTAAACCGGAAGGAAATAGAAAACGGCCTTTGGAATCCATTTTCACTTCAAATTCTCCTACTAATCCTGCCATAGCGTTATAATGGGTAAAAATAGATAGATTTTACCACTTTTTACCACTTAAATATAAATTGTTGAAAACTTCTAACGTATAAGGTGATAAAATTGTTACAATATTCGGTTTAAAGTATTATAAATACTCAAGATTTTAATATGTGGTAAAAAGTGGTAAATTTATTAACTATTCAAAAAAAGGATGTTAATTTGTCTATTTTTCACACCATAAACAAAGAGGTGTTATTAACTTGCGAAACGATAATTTCAATACAAAGGATAAAATTGTAATTTGCAAAGCGGATTGATTCAAATATCTATGCAACATCTACAATTACTTCTCATTTCATTTCTAATTATTCAAATTGGCTTTACTCAACCTATAAATTCGTGGGATGATCATAAGATGATTGTTGAACGGGAAAAACAAGTGAGTGAAATTATGCACATGGATGACATTTTTAACGAAAGATGGGATATTTTACCACAAATGCATTATTGGAAAATTGTGATGCAGATGAGTCCTGATTCATGTATTGTGAGTCAAGGATTGGATAAGAAAATCATCTGTATCATTCCATCTAACGAATGGAAAACTTACACAACGGATGAACAAAAAGATAGGGCCAAAGAAAAGTTGAAAGCTGAATTGAATATACCTAAAAATGAAATTTTGAATGTTATTATTGGTAAAAATAATTTTTACCTCTTTGAAGCAGTTTATCCTTCGCTGAATAAAGGAATAAAGGAATTTGAGAAAAATAATGTTGACCCATGGTATGCTCAGGCAATTTTACTTATTGAAAGTCCTGGACAAATAAAAAAATCAAGTGCTGGTGCTTATGGGCCTTTTCAGCTAATGCCGGACGTAGCTCGCGCCCAAGGGTTGATTGTTACAGATTGGAAAGACGAACGAAAAGATTTTGAACGATCAGCTTATGGTGCGGCGAAATTAATTTCTAAAATTTGTATTCCGGAGGCACGTAAAATTCTCAAATCTCATGGTATTTCTTATACGGAAACGGATTTGTGGTTTCGGCTTTTTGTGATGCATATTTATCATGCCGGAGCAGGAAATGTTCGGGCAGTTGTTGAAAAAATTTCCCCGAAAAAAGGAGGTAAGGATCTTATCCTATCGATGTGGAAGACCAAAGCAGCAAGTTTTGGAAACAGCTCACAAAACTATTCGCAAGTGGCGATCGCTGCTCAGTTAATTTTAAATGAAATTATTTACAATCGCTGTGAAAGTATTTATTATTGTAAATGAAATTATGCCGGAATAAATTTGAGTGAAATTGAATTAACACAGTGCCGAGTATTTTTTAACGTAAACCCCTCACCTTGAAAAACATGACCAAGATGCGCGTTACAACGGGCACAAACTATTTCAGTGCGCTTGCCATCAGCATCCAGAATTCGCTTTACATTTCCTGAAATTTCATCATCAAAAGCAGGCCATCCACAACCGGAATCAAATTTAGAATCTGACTTGTATAGTGGCGTGTCGCAATGTTTGCAGACATAAATACCGGGTTTATAAAATTTATTGTATTCCCCTGTAAATGGCAATTCAGTTCCTTTATGAATAATTACTCTCTCTTCTGCTTGGGTCAGATTATTTCTTTTCATTATCACTTGTTTTATCGGTATTATGACTTTTTTTAGCTGGTACAATATGATAAACAACCTTCGTATTGCTTGTGTTTATTTCATTCTTTTCATCTTCCGATGAATGAAGACTTTCCAAATAAATCCCTTCCAAATCAGGTGGTTCAATTCCCATTTCTTTTTCTATTTCATATTGGTATTTCGGTCGTTTTGGCCCCTCACTTCTGAAATAAAATGCTGACCAAATTCCGACAATTAGCCCCATTAAATGCCCTTGCCAAGATACTCTCGGTTCCATTGGAAATATCCCCCATATCAAACTCCCGTACAAAAAAACAACAAACAAAGAAAGTGCTTGTAACGGGAAATAACGCCTGATTACTCCTGAAGTAAATAAAAAACCAATTAAAGCATATATAACCCCACTCATTCCAATGTGATATGCTTTTGCATCAACTGCAAAAATCCAAACGAATAGTCCCGTTAGTATCCAACTTGAAAATAAAACACGCCATGCAACTTGCTTATAAGAATAAAAAAGAGCTGTAATTAAAATAAATACCGGTATGGAATTATTGAATATATGCTTAAAATCTTCGGTTGAATGTATCAATGGCATAAACAGAATTCCTCTAAGGCCTTTGAATGTCTGAGCTACAATTCCCCACTTGTATAGATCTACAGGTAAAATAAAATCAAAAAGAAAAACGAACCACATTATGAAAACAACAAGAACTGCAGGATAAATAGCGTGTCTCAACGTAGGATCGAAATTGTTATTATGATTCATTATGTTCGAATTACTCAAAGAATATACCTGGTCCATGCTTCTGACATAAAGTCAGACTTCTTTGCCAATCACTTTAGTTGATTGTTAATCCAAGCTTACTTCGCACACGATTTAAGACAGTTCTTGCGATATTTTCTGCTTTTGATGAGCCCACTCGTAAAACCTCATCAATCTCACCTCTGTTATTCATTAGGTAGTTAAATTTAGCCCGCTCTTTTTCGAAACGAACTAGTATCAACTCAAAGAGCGCTTGTTTTGCATGACCATAACCATAACCGCCCTTTAAATAATTTTCGCTCATTTGAGTAATCTCAGTCTCGTTCGCTAAAAGCTTAAATAATTTAAAGATAGTGCATGTTGAAGGATCCTTCGGATCGTCCAAAACTTTACTATCAGTCTCTATTGACATTACTTGTTTTCTCAGTAAATTTTCAGGAAGAAAAATGTTAATCATATTATTTCTCGACTTACTCATTTTTTCTCCGTCTGTTCCGGGTATTAACATGTAATCCTCTTGAATTTTTTCTTCAGGAATAATGAAGGTGTCGCCCATTTTAGAGTTAAATCTCGAGGCAACATCTCGCGTCATTTCGAGATGTTGTAATTGATCCTTACCCACAGGAACTATCTCTGCATCATAGAGTAATATATCGGCGGCCATCAACATTGGGTATGAAAACAACCCGCCATTTACATCTTCTAGGCGATCCTGTTTATCCTTAAAACTGTGCGCCAAACTCAAACGAGAATATGGATAAAAGCATAATAAGTACCATGCCAATTCGTTTACCATTGGAATATCACTTTGACGATAAAAAACAGTTTTTTGGGGATTTAATCCACAGGATAACCAAACGGCAGCTGTTGCATAAGTATTTTCAGAAAGTTCTTTAGCATCTTTAATTTGCGTCAATGAATGAAGATCCGCGATAAACAAAAAAGATTCATTTTTGGGATTCAAGGACATTTCAATGGCGGGGAAAATCGCCCCTAATAAATTACCAAGATGTGGTACTCCAGTACTTTGTACGCCGGTTAAAATTCTTGCCATTACTATTTTTAACGAAATTAATCAAATTCAGGGATTACGAAATCGAAAATGCGCAACTTTTATCCAAAGTTACTACATTTGATTCATGCGTTTACCTATCATTCTTGGTTCAAACCTTTGGAAGGCATACATTGGGTTGGTTTTCATCATTTTTGCAGTTGTTTTATACCCAATTTTTCTTACTCTTCTTTGCCGCAAATCGTGGAGCCAACTGAGTTTTAAACTATTTGTTTTCTGGAGCTGGGCGATGCGAATATGTTGCTTTTATAGGGTTCGCTATCTCAAGAAAGCGGAACTACCTCAACCACCATATATAATTGTTGCAAACCATACTTCCTATTTAGATATTTTTTTAATGTACTCTATTTTTCCGAAATATCCGTTTGTTTTTTTGGGTAAAAGTGAAATTTTAAGTTACCCTATTCTTCGAACTTATTTTAAAGATTTAAACATTCCTGTTTTTCGCAACGATAAAAGAAAAGCTGCCCGTTCCTATATTGAGGCAATAAAAAAAGTTGACGAAGGATATTCTTTGGTCATTTTTCCTGAAGGTGGAATTCCTGATAAACATACCCCCCAAATGATTCAATTCAAAGAAGGAGCCTTTAAGTTGGCTAAAAGTTGTAAAACACCTATTGTTCCTGTTACATTTACAAGCAATTTTAAACTTTTTTCAGATCCCACTCATTTTTTCGGTACTGCTCGTCCAGGAACATCTCGAGTATATATTCATGATTTCATCACTCAGGAAACAATAATGAAACTGAATTTAGATACCCTCACAAGCTTTTGTTTTCAAGAGATAAACCGCCCACTAATGGAAGAATATCCTGAACTTCGAAATGAAAACATACCATAAAATGACGGAATCTGGGCTCACTTTTTAAGAAATGCAATAAAATATGATTATCAAATTGTTGACGGCCACAGAGATATTCAACTATGGTTAGGTAAAAAGATCAAAGGGTTATGCGATCTAAGCAGGATTCATTTAATAAACTATGGCATAGTGATGGCCGGGTAGAGCAAAATGTAATAAAGAAAGATAAATTCAATTTCGAAGATTGTATTTCTTTACTTCAAAAGTTTGGAGGAACCTATCCAAAAGTTATGATGGAGAGGATAAATAAAAAACCCGGTTCTTTGATTTTGATATATCAAGATTTAAAACTTGACTAAAAAACCATTTTAAAAATTTCTTGCGCGATTTTTTATACGTTGGTGTAAGTTATAGAAATTATAAACTAAAGAAAAAACTCAAGGTATAACCTTAATATCAGAAAGAACAACAACGTTATTCACCATGCAATTTGAGGGCGAGGGGGCTCTGCTAATAAGGGCATCAAAGATAATTTTTAGGCCATTTTGCTTAAATTTTTCATTTAATTGTACAGGGTAAATTTTATTTCCGACATCGATTCCGGCAATACTCGATTCTGTAATTTCAATAAAATATGGGCAACCATTTTGGGTAAGATAAACTATACCTTCGCACTTGCTATTTTTTTTATTTGAAAGTTCTTTCTGCGAACAACACGAACCAACAAATAGAAGTAAAATGAATAGTGGTATTGATTTTAAAAAAGTTGACATAATTTCTCAAATATAAAAAAAAGAGTCCATTTCGGACCCCCTTTTCCTAAATTAACCTGAAGCTAATGATTTAAATTAAAACGAACGCCTATATCTGCATTTAGTTGCACTTTATCTGCCATGAGGCTGTAATTAACATATTTTTATGGAAAAACATTTAATCGAACGGTTGTATCATTTTTTAACTGAATGTAATTTTGAAATGCTTTATGTTACAACTTTCGTCAATACAAGCACTCGTTAATCTAGTTGATGATCCAGACGACAATATCTATCAGCATGTTCGTTGTGAGTTGATCAAATGTGGGGCATCGGCTCTTCCCATACTAGAAAGTACCTGGGAAACCGATTTATTTGGTTCAAAACACCATGAACGAATTGATAAAATTATTCATGAGATTCATTTCGAAGAACTAAAAAAAGAATTAAGCCAGTGGCTTGAATCCAGTGAAAAGGACTTATTAAAAGGAGCGTGTATTGTGGCAAAATATGATGACCATACAATTGATGAGTCAGAAATTATCAATACAATTCAGAACATTAGGAGAGATATCTGGCTCGAATTAAACGACAATCAAACTTCATTTGAAAAGGTGAAAATTTTCAATAAAATATTTTTTAATCACCATAAATTTGAAGGCGACAAAGAAGATTACTTTTCTCCGTCTAATTCTCTTATCGACAAAGTTCTGCATACTAGAAAAGGGAATCCTTTGAGCCTAGGACTCATATACAGTGTCATTGCACAATCACTCGACTTACCCATTTATGGGGTAAATCTCCCAAATCATTTTGTATTGGCTTTCATGGATGTAAATGGCATTCATGCGCAAAATAACATAGAAGATGAATACGGTGTGTTATTCTATATTAATACATTTTCGCAAGGCTCTATCTTTAATACGAAAGAAATAAAATCTTTTCTAAGTGGTTTAAAATTAGACCACAAGCGAGATTTTTTTGAGCCCTGTTCAAATACAGCAATTATACGAAGAATGCTAACCAACCTAATCTCTTGCTACGACCAAACAGTAAAATCTGAAATCGTTGATAATCTGATTGAATTACGTTCGATATTGGATTAATTCCCAATTCAAGCCAACCAACTACTAGTTTTAAACTTATTTGTTGACATTTCGGAGAAATGTTGCCTCTATCAATTTTTGACTGATTTACAATTAAATGTAAGCTGAATGTATTTTCAAAAAATTTAGAAAATTAATTCTGCACTTTGAGTGTATATCTCACGATCCGCTTTCTTAAATAACCCTTGAAGAACTTTACCAGGTCCGACCTCAATGACTTCGGTTGCTCCATCGGAGAGCATTTGTTGCATCGTTTGTGTCCATCGCACTGGCGCTGTAAGTTGAGAAACTAAATTTTTCTTAATCTCATCAGGATTTGAAATAGCGCTTGCAGTGACATTTTGATAAACGGGACAAATCGGATTGTTAAAAACTGTTTTTTCTATCGCAGCCGCTAATTCCTCCCGAGCCGGCTCCATTAGCGGTGAATGAAAAGCACCACCAACTTGCAATACTAAAGCTCTTTTTGCTCCAGCCTCTGCTAATTTTGCACATGCAGTCTCTACAGCCTGAATACTACCAGAAATGACTAACTGACCTGGGCAGTTGTAATTTGCAGGAACAACAACTCCATCTATTTCCGCACAAATTCGTTCAACTACCTCATCCTCCAACCCGAGAATTGCAGCCATTGTTGAAGGCTCAATTTCACATGCTTTTTGCATAGCCATAGCTCGTTGAGCGACAAGTTTCAGTCCATCTTCAAATGAAATGCATTTATTGGCCACTAAGGATGAAAATTCACCAAGAGAATGGCCCGCGACCATATTTGGTTTAAACGCCTCCCCCAAACAGCTTGCTAAAATTGTTGAGTGAAGAAAAATTGCCGGCTGAGTAACTTTCGTTTGTTTTAACTCCTCGTCCGTTCCTTCAAACATTATTTTCGTTATATCGAAGCCCATAATATCATTCGCCTGATGAAATAAGTCCTTTGCTTGAGAGGAATTTTCATATAAATCCTGACCCATTCCTGAAAATTGTGCTCCTTGCCCGGGAAAAACGTATGCTTTCATTTTATTAAAATTTTAATTATTCAATACTTCCTCTGATTCTTCAAATCGTATGTTAAACATTTCTAATTCAGCCAAAATTGGCTCATAAACCTTTTTATTAATAGGCAAGGTAACTCCTTTTTCTGTTACCGTGCCATTCAAAATCATTTTCGCCGCAATTGCAACCGGCAATCCCACTGTATTTGACATTGCAGTATACCTCTGATCTTCTCCAATACTAATCATCGATGATATTAATTTATACCGAGTAGAATTTAACATATATTCAAATTCGTGGTACATTACCAACATATCTTTATCATCTTCCTTCAGAAATAATTTGCTAGTCAATAATTTCTCAAGCAATTGAGCTGGCGAAGCATCTGGTATACCGAAAGATTCATCTTTATCAAAAATACCTAAAAACTCAAATTGACTGTACAAATGCAAACGATCCTTACGTAAGAACATTTTGAACTTATCCTCTACTGATTTTTCATTGTGGTAGGGCAAAAATGAATTTAAAAATCCCCTGGGAGAGAGTATCTCTGAATTTTTCATTTTGTACGTGTCATCTGTCATTCCGAGCTCACAGAATACATTAAACCCTTCACAAAAATTTGGTCGACGCAAGGTTCCACGGTACAAAGTTGGTATAGAATCTAATCCATACAAAGAACGGTAAGATAGAGAATTACGGTTTGGGTAACCTTCAAATTCCCCAAAATTTGGGATACTTACTTGATCCAGGCGATCAAACAATCGATTATATGGAATGTACTTATACTCACCATTATGAATAAAAGATGCAGCCCCGCCCTGCCCTGCGAGAATTACGTTTCTCGGATTCCATGTAAACTTGTAATGCCAAGGGTTATTGTCACTTTCGGGTGCAATCAATCCACCACAAAAAGATTTAAAACTTTCAACCGACCCCCCTTTTTCTTGGATTTCATGAATAATTTTCATGGCACTCATATGATCTATTCCCGGATCTACACCTATTTCATTCATAATTACAATTCCAGCATTAAGCGCTTCAATGTGCAAATCACGCATCTCATTCGAGATATAAGATGGCGTGATTAAATTCACTTTAAAATCTATACAATCTTTGGCAACATCTACATGAAAACGTGCTGGTAGCATTGAAATCACCAAATCGGAATTACCCAGAACTGGTCTACGTTCGTTGGGATCCAACACATTAAAAGATAAAGCCTCTGCTCTCGGGTGACCAGAAATTTTTCGTTTAACCAAGTCAATGTCCTTATCAACAACCTTGAGAAACCAATTATATTCTTCAGCTCTGGCTAATAAATATCGAATGAGTGAAGAGGCCGATAGTCCCGCTCCCAAAATTAATATCGTTTTCATAGGACAAAGTTAAAAATGCTCTTGAATCAAAGTATCAAAAATTCCATATAAAGTACCTTAAATCTCATCAACACGATAGCATCTATTGAAATTGACTAAATTTAAAGCACTAAAAGTTATGATAACAAGGAACATTCGCTATTATTTTCTTCTTTTTGGATTAAGTTTATCATTAAATTTTACATCCCAAACCACAGTTTATGTAGCAACGGCTCGCTTAAATAAAAGTACAATAAATTATGCAAAGCAAATAAGTTCAGATATTGAGTTCGTAGATTTTATGCAGGTAAAATTCGAAGAAAGAGACAGTTTGCTTAGAAAATGCTCCGGGCTTATGTTACTTGGCGGTTTGGATATTCACCCCTCTCGTTTTAATAAAGGTGAACTCAAAAAATATTGCGATATTGATGAAACTCGTGATTCTATAGAATTTGCACTTTTACAGTGGGCTGATAACTCATCATTACCCATTTTTGGGATTTGTAGAGGAATGCAGTTTATAAATGTTTATTTTGGTGGAACATTGTGCGTGGACATTCCCACTTTTTGCAAACCTTCTTTGAAAAATGAAAAGCACCGCGATCCCAAACGCAAAAAAGATGTTTATCACAAAGTGACTTTTTCTGAAAATAGCAAATTATTTACCTGTTTTGGAACAGTAAAATCGGCTACAGTAAACTCATTTCATCACCAATGCGTGGATGAATTAGGCAAAACACTAAAAATTACAGCAAAGAGTTCGGGAGGAATTACTGAGGCGATAGAGAATGATGAGAACCTGCGTAAATCCTTTATTTTGGGTGTTCAATGGCACCCGGAGCGATATTATGAAAAAGACCCAAATAACTTAAAAATTTTTCAAAGATTTTTTAATGAAATAAAATTGAAAAATTAAATTTTAACACCTTTATCAAAAATTCATTCCTCGAATTTCATGCTTTCCAACCAAAACTTTGTGTAATTTTATCCATTAAAATCCGGGTATGAAATATCATCGAATAGACCATTCACTTTATGTGAAAAACAGACAGAAATTCATTCAAAGAATGGAAAAAAATGCACTTGCTGTGTTTAATTCAAACGATATTTATCCAATTAGTGCAGACAGTACAATGCCTTTTCAACAACATCGCGATATCTTGTACTTATCCGGTGTGGATCAAGAGGAATCAATTTTAGTACTTTTCCCAGATTGCTCGAATCCTGCTCATCGCGAAGTATTATTCTTAAAAGAAACAAGCGAACACATCGCCATTTGGGAAGGAGAAAAACTTACGAAACAAGCAGCATTTGATACTGCAGGGATTAAAACCGTTTATTGGCTTCAACAATTCCCTGCGATTTTCAAGCAACTCATGGCAGAGGCTCATGGGATTTATTTGAATACTAATGAACATCTTAGGGCAAATACTGAGGTGGAAACGAGAGAGGATCGCTTCATTAAAAAAGTGAAACAAGATTTTCCGTCCCATCAAGTTTTAAAATCAGCTCCCATACTGCATAAAATTCGTTCAATCAAAGAAGCCATTGAGCTTGAATTGATGCAAAAAGCTTGTAAAATTACCGAAGCCGGGGTTCGAAGATTATTAAATTTTATCAAACCGGGAGTTTGGGAATACGAAATAGAAGCTGAATTGGCACATGAATTTTTACGTAATCGTTCCAAAGGTTTTGCTTATACGCCAATCGTTGCATCTGGAAAAAATGCTTGTGTTTTACACTATATCGAAAACAATCAGCAATGCAAAGATGGCGATGTGATTCTATTGGATGTAGGAGCAGAATATGCCAACTACGCCTCAGATTTAACACGATGTATTCCTGTAAATGGTCGATTCACAACCCGCCAAAAAGAGGTATATAACGCAGTTCTACGCGTAAAATCGGAAGCGCAGAAATTATTGAAACCAGGTACAATAATGGCAGAATATCACAAGCAAGTTGGATTATTAATGGAAGAACAACTGGTAAAATTAAAATTGATAACACTGGACGATATTAAGAAGCAAAATCCTGATTGGCCAGCCTACAAAAAGTATTTTATGCATGGGACATCTCATTTTCTTGGACTTGACACACACGATGTCGGACTTTGGAATGAGCCGATTCAGGCAGGAATGGTTTTCACGTGTGAACCAGGAATCTACATACCTGAAGAGGGATTAGGAATTAGACTGGAAGACGATTTAGTTGTTCAAGAAAAAGGAGAACCGTTCAATTTAATGAAAGATATCCCTTTACAAGCCGAGGAGATTGAGGACATAATGAATACATAATCGTGCTGCATTTTACGGTTGAAGGAAAAGGTAAAACCTTAGTTTTTTTGCATGGATTTTTGGAATCTAGTTCTATGTGGACTTTTCTAAATATCAATCGATTATATGCTCAAAATATCTTCATTGATTTACCCGGTCATGGTAATTCAGCTTTAACAGATAATTCAGAAAGACCAAGCATTGAATTTATGGCTCATGAAGTGCTGAAGGTTTTGAATTTTCTTAAGATAGAATCTTATTCAATTGTTGGACATTCCATGGGAGGATATGTCGGGCTTTTAGTAAAAGAAATGGATTCACGATGTGAAAAGGTTGTTTTGATCAACTCGAACTTCTGGTCAGACAATGAACAAAAGAAAAAAGACCGACTTCGGGTAGCTGAAATCGTATTTAAAGCTAAGAAAGTGTTTATTCGGGAAGCAATTCCGAATTTGTTTGGGAATCCTGAAAATCATTCAGAAGAAATTGATGTGTTGATAGATAAGGCCTCAATAATACCGCCTGAATACATTGCCTACTCTGCACTTGCGATGCGGGAACGCAAAGATTTCACAAATGAGGTAACTGAAAACCCAACTGATTACTTCATTATTCACGGTAAATTGGACAAACTGGTAGAGACAGATTTTTTAACGGCCCAACTCAAATCAAGTAATCAACTTTTTGTACTTGAAAATGCGGGACACATGGCACATATTGAACAATCGGAGGAGGTTATGGCGATTTTGAAAGGGGTTTTCTCTTAACGAAAATGCTTTAATGCTTCTCGCTTGGCCAAGCCCTGAAGACCTGACTTTTCCACAAAAGCTCTAACTGATTCCGGATTTGTTTTCGCATATTCGCGCAGTGACCAGCCAATTGCTTTTTGAATAAAGAATTCCTTTTCGTTTTTTAACTCTAGTATCAGGCCTTTAAGCATTGTGAAATTTGTTGCTGATTTATAACGCAACTGAAAAATCAGGCAGGAACGTCTGAGCCACATATTATCGCTTTTACGCCAAGAATTAATAACTGTATCGCGCTGATTTGGAAACAAGCGCAAATAGCGACCGAGGAAATTACTCGCCAAGTTATCAACAGAGTCCCACCAAGAATGATTGGTTAGCAAAAATTCAAGAAAAGATAAATCTTCGATCGTGAGTTCTGTATCTTTCCATTTTACAATGTAATCCATGGCAACATAATGAAATTCACGTTGTTCCCTTTGCCACAATTCAAAGACCAGCTCACGTTTATTTTCAGGTGAAAAATTTTTGGGAATGGTTGAAAACCAACTTTTTTGTAGAGGTGCTCGAGTAGGTTTTTTAATCCCATAAAACACGAATCTATTTTTCATATAGCGAGACATGCTTCCCGCCTCAGCATCGTTTTGATATTTTTCAAATTCAGATTCCAGTTTTTGTACAAGAGGAAAAATCATGGAGAAAAAATTAAAAAAAGGCAAATCATAAGCCGGGTTCTGTATCCTTTGCTGCAAGCAGCTCAGTAGTCTATCATTTATCTAGGACTGATGTCACCAACAGCCTCAAGCAACCTACCCTCCGAGATTGGGCGAGCAACCCTCAAGCCCCGGTATATTTGGTCTTTCAGTTCGTAAGGTTTACCTTGCCGTTCTTGTCACCAACAACGCGGTGGGCTCTTACCCCACCTTTTCACCTTTTCCTAAACAAGATAAACTTGTCAAGGTAGTTTTCCTTTCTGTGGCACTTTCTGTTCCCACAAGCTTCAACTTGAGAGACCTTCCTGTTAGGAAGTACGACGCTCTGCACTGCCCGGACTTTCCTCTCTTTTGATTTCTCAAAACAGCGATAGACCGATTTGCCTGAAACAAAGTTACGGATTAGTTTTTAGTTACCCGAATGATTTTAGAACCTGATGCACTTTCTACATTCAAAAAGTAAATACCTGCTGAATACGCATGTAAATCCAATGAGAATTTTTGTGAATCAACAGAAACCTGTTCTTCTAATATCAATCCTGTAGCATCCAACAGACTTACATTTTTGATAATTACATCTGAACTGACTTGTATCAAATCAGTTGTAGGATTGGGAAAAGCAGATACTTGAAAATCAATGCTATTCAAACCAGCATCTAATCCCAAGTAATTATCTTGGTATTCAATAACTCGAATTTGCTCAGATCCATTTATATTACTAACAATGATTCTCAACAATACCTCTTTTTTATTTTGTCCTATCCACTCATATTCCGTACTTTGAAAAGGAGGCGCCCCGAACCAGGATGGCGGCCCAAAGAATGATTGGTATATGGAATCAATTTCATTGATTTCTCGTTTCAAACGCAATACGTCAAAAGTACCAAATGGCAAAATCAACTGACCATAACCATCGACCGTACTCGTGATATTTCTCAATTGCTTTATCTTAAAGTCCGCAGCAGGGCTGAAATCAATAAAGGTGTAGCCTTTTGTTGTGAAAACTTGGTTATACGTCATCGGGAATTTATACTTGGTTTCGATTGTATCCGAGGGAAAGGCAACGTCAATACCACTCACTTTTATCGAAAATCCAACTTTTGTAATGGAGTCTTCCGTTGACTTTTGATAAGATCTAGGGTCAGAGAGAGAGATGGGTAAAAAATCACCTATTTGCTCTAAGGGGAAGTTTGTTTCAGGAATAAAATAAGAGGATTGGTAATCGTCATCGGCAAAAATGCCAAAGGTCAACTGAACAGGGCTAAATCCGATTGCGGTAAATTCCCTAACAAATTGGCTGGTTGGTACAAGACCTGAAAAATCCCACGTAAATGCTTCGCCGGCCGAAATATAATCAGTGCTTGTTTCATCGGTTAAACTCATCCGAACAGTATCGCCCTGAGAGGCAAAATCGGTTTCACTGAGGGTAATTTGAGCCTTCGTATAACTATTGATGGTCAAGAAACCAACGCAAAAAAATAATTGAGATACTCTACCCATGCTCTAAAATGGTAAATCATCAGTTTCCTCGTTTGTTGAGAGTAACGCATCAACTTGGTTTGATGAAGGGGCATCGCTTAAATCCATATTTGACGGTCCACCCGTTGGAATTCCTTGACCAACTTTTTCAATTCGCCATGCATCCAACGAATTGAAGAACTTTACTTCACCCTGAGGACTAGTCCATTCTCTCCCACGTAAATTAAATGAAACTTCCACTTGCTCCCCCACGTTTATTCCGTCTAAAAGAGCACAACGATCTTGTACTGCTTGAAATAAAATATCTTGTGGATATTGACTTAAATTTTCTGTTAAGACAAATTCTCTTTTTGAAAATTTTTCTGAAACTTGAACCGTTGGGTTCATTACCTTAATTGTACCTGTAATTTTATACATAAATTTTTAATTTAACCATTATTAAACGCCAAGAGTGATAACCATGCCTCTTGAATTTTATTCTCTTTTAACAAACGAGAAGCTCGATTGTGTAATTCGAATTCAAGTTTTTGCGCATCATCTTCTAAAGATAGAAATAAATCACTTAATTCAAGTAATTTATATTCATTCACATCTGTTTCATTGGGCAACTCCTCAATACCAGCAAGCTGGCCTAATTCATTTTTAGTAAATACTTTTGATGATAGAATATCTGAGGGCAACTGATCAAATCCAATGCCACACGAAGTTATCGGTTTTTTAACCTCAAACATAGAATGTTTTTGTGCCCTACAATACCAATCACCTCCCATGCGTGAGACCAAATCAATTTTATGCTGATCGATCATTCCATTTTCGTCTAAAATATTTTCATCAATATGAATTCTTGTGACCTCACAGATGATTAAATTGCCTGCTCCTCCCTCTGTTCCAAGCTCTACAACTTGGTTTACCTTACATTCAAATTGTACAGGGGACTCAGCAACACGAGCAGGTTTGATTGTTTCAGATTTGATTGGTGTGAATCCAGATTTGACAAATTCATCAATATCTGAAGTATAAGGAGAACTCGCCAAACTCATTTGTTGAACAATCTCATAATTCACCACGTTAATCACGACTTCGGGAACCACTTTTACGTTATTATACGTGTCTTTTGTTGTATTTAACCTACCCGAGCGAGCAGGAGAAAAAATCAAGATAGGTGGATTCGCGCTAAACACATTAAAAAAACTGAACGGAGCAAGATTTGGCCTTCCTCCCGCGTCAACAGTTGAAGCAAACGCAATGGGCCTTGGACCAATTGCACCAAGTAAATACTGATGAACCTTTTGAACCGTAAGTTCTTTGGGATTCAATGAAATCATTCAATCATTTTTTCTTACAAAAATAGTGAGAATATCCGTTTCGACACTTGTTGAAAGGAATAGTTATTCACAGAAGAAAAGCAATCAACTTCGCTTTTTTGCAAAAAAATTTTTCAATAATGATGCGGATTCATGGGATAGGAGCCCATTTGTGACTAATGTTTTTGGATGGTAAATTGGTTCAGATATTCTACCAGCCCCCCTTTTCTCATCACGTGTAGCAAAAACAACTTTATCAATTTGAGCCCAATAGAGGGCCCCAGCGCACATCACGCATGGTTCCAATGTGACATAGAGGGTACATCCTGAAAGATATTTTGCTCCTAAAAATTCTGCGGCTGCAGTTATTGCTTGAATTTCAGCATGTGCTGTTACATCATTCAATTTTTGTGTAAGGTTGTGTGCTCGGGCAATTATTTTATTGTTTGCAACGACAACAGCACCAACAGGAACCTCATCTAAATCGTATGCCTTGCGAGCCTCTAAAAGGGCTTGTCGCATGAAGTATTCGTCGTTGTATGGAGAAAGCATAAATGAAATATAAAAGTATTTATTTTGAATAATTTAATTGCTAAAATTAATGTATCTTTGAATATCTTAATTAAAAACCTTATGAAAAAAATTATGCTATTTGGTGTATTGGGTCTTTTGACTCTTGCATCATGTAAAAAAGATTGGACATGCAAATGTACTGAATCAGTAGGAGGAAATTCCTCTTCCGTTATAATCGAAGACATGACACGAGCTGATGCGAAAGCAGAATGCGATGAAGGAGATGCTAGTGCGTTAGGAATAACTGTTGATTGTGAACTACAATAAAAAACTCAGGGGCTTCGGCCCCTTTTTTTATGAATCAAATTGATTACTTTTTTCTAGATCTTGGATTTAGTTGGTTATTAGCTAAAGTTACTCCATATCTATTTTGCATTTTTTTAGGAATAGGTGCGCTTTACTTTCTCAGAAAATTAGATATAAAAAAAAAATGGCTTAAAATCGTTTTCCTCTTTACTGTATGTATAGCTCCGTTCCTCCTTTATTTCTCATTCTTCCCGATCTACGAAGGTGATTTCATAGACAGTGGTATAAAATCCAATAGTTCTCTTGATTTTCCTTCAAAAAAATCACTAACGGTCGTTGTCCTACCAAACTGCCCGTATTGCTACCAATCAATCGTTTTAATGAAAAAGATAAAAGAACGCAACCCATCAATTTCAATTAACTATTGGGTTTCATCACGCGACTCACTGTCGGTAAAATCTGGAATTCTAAAAGTTATTCCTTCTCAATTTACTGTTGTTCGGAGATCTGACCATGAAAATATAAGTGAGCTGGTAAAGGCAAGCTACCCTTGTTTTATTATTTCAAATAAAGGTAAGGCCCTAAAACAGTGGGACAATAATCAAATTGGTGTTTCTGCACTTGATGAAATTGAAAAATTTTTCAAAAGAAATTAATGCAATTTAATGGCAATTATCTTTTCATCGCTTGTAATACTCTTCGTTGTTTTTTGGTCGGTTTTCCATTTCCAAAATGCCGATATTCTCTCTGTGCGTTAAGATATTCTTGAAATTTAATTTTTTCATTTTCTGAGGTTAGATCTTCAATGAATTCACTAACCAATTTTGGGCCCAATCTCCGATCAGGAATTTTAATGACTTTATACGTGAAAACAGCATTATTTCTTTTCACGAGGACCGAATCATTTTCTCTGACTTCCTTTGAAGGTTTTACCTCTACTCCATTTAATCGAATTCGACCATTCGCAATGGCATCAACCGCATCTTTTCGGGTCTTGGAAAGGCGGGTGAGCCAAATAAATTTATCAAAACGAGTCATGCGGAAAGGATTATTTATGCGCTCTTGTTCACAAAACTACTTATTTGATTACTAGTTCTTTAATTCCAGCGACTAATTCATCAAGATCTTCTAAGGAAGTATAAACATTTGGGGTGACACGGATACCATTGACATTTTCATACTCAATTGCCACCGTATGAACTTTTCGATTTTTAAAGAGGGCTGCCTCAATTTCGGAGCCTTTCATTCCTTCAATTCCAATATTTGCAATAGCGCAAGAATATTTTTTTTCTAGCGGAGAATAAAATTCAATTCCAGGTAAATTTTTAACCTTGTCTGTCCAATATTTTTTTAGAAAAAACAATCGATTTTCTTTGCGCTCTGAACCAATTGCATTGTGAAAGTCAATTGCGCTACCGATAGCCATTTCAGAAGCGAACGAGCGGGTACCAAGTGTTTCGAATTTACGAATATTATCTCCATCGGGTTGGTCATTGGAAAGGAGAGCCCAAACTTTTTTAATTTTATCTTTTTTGATGTACATTAGTCCGCTTCCAAACGGTGCACACATCCATTTATGTAAACTCGTCCCGTAATAATCACACCCTAATTCTGGGATAAGATATTCAGTATGTGCAAAACTATGTGCACCGTCTACAATTACTTCTGCACCTATTTTATGGGCCAAATCAGCTATCCTTTTCATTACTTCCGTAGGAATTATTTGCCCAGTCCAATTAATTAGATGAGTGAGATATACAATTTTGGTTTTCGCTGTTATCGCTGAAGCGTATGATTGATAAATAGAATCATCATTGGTAATTGGCATGTTTAACTCTACCCATTTCAATTGAATTTTATCACGTTTTTCACGTTGCTTCCATGCATTGCGCATATTTGGATAATCGTATTTACCCATTACAATCTCATCTCCCTCATTGAGGTCCAGTCCAAAAATAATTGTATTTAGTGCCTCGGTAGCATTTCTGTTAATACTTATTTCTTCGGGGTCTGTTCCACAAAATTTTGCTAATTTTCTTCTTAAAGGTTCTCGTCCTTCATCCAAACTTCTCCACATATAATAGGTTGGGGCCTCATTACACCATTCATAATATTTAATGTGTGTATCCTGAACTTGCTTCGGTTGTGGACTAACTCCTCCGTTATTTAAATTAATAATATTCGAGGAGGTGGTGAAGCAGGTTCTTACCCAAGCCCAAAATTCATCATCGTTCATATTATCTATGGATGAATAATCAATTGGAAAAACTTCATCTATAGAGGTTGACCAAGAACTTGCCGTTGCGGTGATTAGGGCTCCACTAGCAAAAAGTGCGGACTGTTGGATAAACTTTCTTCTACTTGACATACATTTCTTTTTTGTGAAGATAGTTAATATTTGACATACACCATATTGCAGTAGTTTATTCCAAATTAATGTTGACCTCGCGGATAGCCAAGGTGGCGGGATAATCAATAACCACCAAAAAGGAGACTTACCATTGGAATTGCAATGCAACGAGTATATTAAATTTGTATTCGACTTATCCCGGACAATATGAATTAAACAACTTTTTCTCTGATACTTTATTGATCAACGGAATTACTGTATTATCTTTAGCGAAAATGTCCACTAACTTGCAAGCCAAAAAACTCTCAATTCGTATTTGGCGAAAATACTAAAGATGTGATTGGGAATTATATTTCCCACCCTATTCTATGGTACCATTGAGGTTATTGACCATTTTGAGGAGTATACTAAATCATACCACTGTGAAAGTAAATTATCTTAAAGGACTTGATACGTTAAGGGCGATTGCTTCATTGATTGTTGTATGGTGCCATATAGAAGTCATTAAAAGAAGCCTATCAATTCCGAATCTGTACGATAAAAAAGCTATTTTTTTTCCGAGTGGGCATTATTCTGTTGTGCTTTTTTTTGTGTTAAGTGGTTTTTTGATAACGTATTTACTTGTCAGGGAAAAAGAGAAAACAGGAGTAATTTCTTTACGCAAATTTTACATGCGACGAATTCTTAGGATTTGGCCCCTTTACTATACAGTTATTCTGTTATCTTATTTTTTAATAGATGCGAATTACACATCGCGGGCCATTGTATTATGCCTTAGTATTTTTCCAAATATCGCCACAGCCCTTGGCGAAGGGTGGCCCACAAGTCCTCAGATATGGTCAATTGGAGTTGAGGAACAGTTCTATCTTTTTTGGCCTTTAGTTTTGCTTTTACTACCAGAAAAAAAAGTGATAATTGGATTAATCCTATTTTTTATTGGTTATTCTATTTTTCCATATCTCTTTGGACTTATAAATTCTATAGTATTTCAAAATGAACACGTAGGAAAAATAATTTATAAATTCTTTTTTGATACAAAGTTTAATTGTATGGCTATTGGTTCATTAATGGGATACTCCTTTGCAAGAGGTAAAATTTGGACTAAAAAACTTGGTAATGATGTTTTAGTAATAATTTTAATTCTTCTTTCGTTTGGTTTGTGGTTTTTTCGATTTAAATTAAGCTATTTTACGGATGAAATTTTCGCCGTGCTCTTTAGTATGATGATTGTTGGGATTGTAAGTTGTGAGAGGATTAATATTGAAAATAAATTACTGCGTTTTTTGGGTAAAGTTTCATACGGAATATATATGTATCATTGGATTGTTATTTTAATTGTATCAAAATATATAAAATACGACGACAATGATTTAGTGTATAATCTTAAATTATATTTGACCGTAATAGCTTCGACAATTTTAATCTCATGGATTTCTTATAATACCTTGGAACGTTTTTTCTTGAATATAAAGAAACGATATGAAATAGAAAACAATAACACGCAACATACTACTTAAATAGTTGTGATGACTTAAATATAATCTCGAATTTTTTTTCGATTAAACGTTTGAAAACCTTTAATAAAACCGACAAAATAAGTAACTTTTCATAGCATCACTTTGAACTTTCAATTGAAATGCAAGGGAACAAAAAAATTAATACATTTGATGAATGCAATCCAATTTGTCATTTGAGCAAAAGAAGTAGAAATCTAAATTATGATAATACATGGTGGTGTCAATTACCTGCTATTTTATTCTAGAATTATAAACTCGAATGCCAAAAAAATTATCTAAATTAAGCACTGAATTTCCTCTACAGGAATATGATTACATTTTTTGTGGTGTTGGCGCTTCAGCATCTTTGGTTCTCCTCCAACTTCATAATCATAATTTACTTGTAAATAAACATATTTTACTTATCGATCCTGATAACAAAAGAAAAAAAGATAAAACATTTTGTTTTTGGGCCGAAGAAGAAGAGGCAATCTCAATTGATTTAAGAAATATTATTTCTCATAAGTGGCAAAACGTATGGTTGGCAGAGGGTAAAATTGAATCCCTTAAGCCACTGGAATACAATCATATTGCAAGTATTGATTTATACAATGAAGTTCATAATTTAATAGAGCAATACGGTTGGGAAAAAATAACTGATTCTATCGATCAGATAAAAACTGACAAAATTTGCCCTTTTATAGAGATAAACGGAATCATATTTCGTGCAAAATATATTTTTGACTCTCGCCCACCTGACTATAGACCTTCTTTCATAAAAGACATTCATATTTTTCAAAGTTTCGTGGGGTGGTTAATCAAAACAGAAACTCCCATAAGCAACCCCGATGCTTTTCGATTTATGGATTTTCAAATTGACCAACAGAATTCAACACAATTCATCTATGTTCTCCCATTTTCGGAAAATACGGCCCTAGTTGAGGTGACGCGTTTTGGAGAACACATTATTGAGGAGGATACTTGTAAGAAAATACTTGAAGAATATATTGAAACTATATTTGGGAAATATGCTATTCTAGATGTCGAAACTGGTTGTATTCCAATGAGTAATGCAGCAATAGATAAATCTAATTTGCCTGGAGTAATCTCTTTGGGTGCACGAAATTATCAAATCAAACCCAGCACGGGATATGCTTTTAAGAACATGTATTACCAGTCTCGTAAAATCGTTGAGGCGATTAAAAACAATCAAGCTCTTGATTTTGTGAATAAATCAGATTTAGAGATAAAAAAGGGTCGTTTTGCATTCTATGACAATTTACTCCTTGATATTTTAAAAAATAATCCGAAAAAAGGTAAGCCAATTTTTGAGGCCCTACTTGCCAAAACTAAAATAAAATTAGTTTTAACTTTTTTAGATGAAAAAACAAATCTAAAACATGATATTTTTATTTTCAGTCAGTTGCCATGGGCAATCTTTATCAAAACAATTTTAAAACGGTGGTTTCAAAAGAACTGGTTTCGCCCCTTAATGCTACTGCTCATTGCAATTATACTTTTGTTATTGGGAAATCATACAATGCCACAAAAATATGTTTCAAATGGACTTATTTTAGGGGGTATGATTTCTGTTGGAATTCCACATGGCGCCGTTGATCACTTGCTAGAATCTGGAAGGTGGGACCGCAGAGTTACTCCACTTTTTATTGTAAAGTATCTATTTCTTGCGGCGTGTGTACTTCTCTTGTGGTTTGCGAATTCCTCTATTGCTCTTTCGTTTTTTCTAATTTATTCCTCTTGGCATTTCGGGCAGGCGGACGGAAAACGTTGGGGATTCTCTCGAGGTCTTTCTATGTTTTGGGGTTCATTTATATTATTTTTTATCCTTGGCACCCACATTCAGGAAACAAATCAAATACTTCAAATAATAGATACCTATAAATTGTCAATTGAATGCCCCCTTTGGTTACTAGTCCCTTGGTTTGGTGTAGCTCTTTTTAAGAAGAACGTATCTTTTATCCTAACAATTATTTGGCTTCTGCTATCAGCATATCTCCCACTTATTATTTCTTTCAGTTTGTATTTTATCGGTCAACACAGCATTACAGGTTGGTATGACATAAAAAAATACCTGAATATGAGTAACAGGCTAATTTGGCTTCATTCTTTACCATTTCATTCTGCCGCTTGGATATTTTTATCGCTATTTCTACTAAATTATACATCAACTAGCGCCATTCAAGAGTATGACTTATGGGCAGTATTTTTTATATTCATTTCAAGTATTAGTTTCCCGCACGTGATATATATGAATTATGTGTATCCGACCAAAAAGAAAATGAAGTAATCAATAAATCCTCTTACGCGCATTCGTAAAGATGTTTATCCCGAAAAAAATCCGCTGAAACCAAATTGTAAGATTCAATTTTATGGTATTCAGCAAGACAGAATTAAAGAGACTTCTTCAAATAGATCGAACGACGTGCATATTAAAAGATATGTAAGGACGATTTGAATCTGTTAAATAATATGAATCAATCAGATTAAGGCACTTTAGGTCTGAGAACTTAAACGGCAGTCGTAAAGTATTGAAAATTAATTAACGACTGCCTAGTTAGAAAAATTGTTTCTTAATGAATACTGATTTTTCGTTGTACCGTTCCTGTGGCAAATTTGGCCTGGAGAATGTAATTACCACTAGCAAAACGACCTAAATCAATTTGAGCGTTGTTGGTAATTGAATCAAATTGAACCATTGACTTACCGAAAAAGTCGAAAA